>JAEDMH010000018.1 GCA_016303095.1 Lentisphaeria bacterium
CTAGAGATCTACCCCCCCTGGGGGGAAGACTCCGGGGGGCGGGGCGGAGTGCTGTTCCGTTCCCAGAAGACCCCATCCTCATATCCCTGGATGCGGGGATTGGCCTTGGCCCGTTCCAGGCGTTTCAGGGCCCAGCAGCCATATTCCTCGCACTGTTCCACGGCGGCGAAGCGTCGGTGGAGTTTTCGGGCCACCACGGCGGTGGTGCCGCTCCCCAGAAAAGGATCGAAGACCATGTCTCCGGGGCGGGAGCTGGCCAGAATTAATTTTGCCAGGAGTTTTTCGGGTTTTTGGGCGGGATGGGGCGTGTTTTCCTCCATGGCCCAGAAGGGAACGGTCAGATCGTCCCAGAAATTGGAGGGGCAGGTCATGCGGTATTTTTTTCCGTCTCTTCCTTCCCACCAGTCTCGGGGACTGCCATTTTTTTCCCGGTAGGTGGCCAGGACCTTTCGCCGCACCATGACCTCCTGGAGCTGGAAGACATACGCGTCGTCCACCGTGGCGAACCAGATATCCTCGCATCCATTTTTCCAGTTTGCGGCGGCCCCCCTTCCCTTTTCCCGTTGCCAGGTAATGCGGTTTCGGAGATGGAGATGGCGTCCCAGGATCGTGGCATCGGCCCAGGAGGTGCGCCAGTCTCCGCAGAGATAGACGGAGGCATGGGGTTTCAAGAGGCGAAGCATCCGGGGGAACCAGGATTCCAGATAGGTCAGATAGGCCTGATCGGAGCGGCTTCCGAAGCGGACTCCCCCGAACTCCATGGAGAGATTGTAGGGGGGATCCAGGATCAGGAGATCCACAAAGGACGAGGGCAGAAGATCCAGAAGGGCGAGAGTATCCCCCAGAAGGATCCGGTTTTCCAGGGCCTCCATGGTGATGGGGGCATGGGGGCGCAGCAGTTCCTGGGCATAACGGGTACGTTCCTCTGGCGACAACGTCAAGGTGCGGTTGCGAGAGGGGGAGGATGGGGGGGCCTCCTGGGGCATGGAATCAGCAATGTTTTTCGCGTGAGAAGAGAGGCGGGGAGGCTTTTCCAGGGATCGCTAACGGTTCCCGAACGCGGGACAGGCAGTCAATATATTATCCCCGCTTCTCCCACACCCTCTCCTTTGACACACCATGCGCGTTCTCCTGATTGACGACGATCGAACCACCGTGGATTTCATGAAGACTGGCTTTGAGGCGGCCGGATACACGGTGTGCACCGCCTACAATGGAAGCGACGGCCTCTCCCTGGCCCTGGGAAACTCCTTCGATCTAGCCATCGTGGACGTGATGCTGCCGGGTCTGGATGGCTTCCAGGTGGTGCGACAGCTGCGGGAGGCGGAGCGCACCTTCCCCATTATCATGCTCAGCGCCAGACACGAAGAAGAAAACAAGATCCGGGGTCTGGAGTGCGGGGCGGATGACTATCAGACAAAGCCTTTCTCTCTCACGGAGTTGCTGGCACGGGCGGCAGCCCAGCTCCGCCGCGCCGCCGCCGCCCCCGCCCCCACAGAACTCAAGGTGGCCAATCTCCGCATGGATCTCATTGGGCGGAAAGTCTACCGGGACGATGTCCGCATCCCCCTCCAGCCTCTGGAGTTCCAGCTCTTGGAGTTTCTCATGCGCAACCGGGGGCGAGTGGTCTCCCGCACCACCATCATGGAGCACGTCTGGGAATACAACTTCGATCCCCATACCAACGTGGTGGATTCCCGGATCTGCCACCTGCGGGACAAGATTGACAAGAATTTTCAGCCTCGGCTTTTGAAGACCATACGGGGATTCGGCTATGTCCTGGAAGATTCTTGAGCGGCTTCCCTGGCGGGGGACCCTGAAGCTCCAGGCGGCCCGCTTCCTCCTCTGTGGCGCCACCCTGACCATGGTGTGCGCCATGTTGCTGGCCTATCTTTCCCAGCGCCACTTCCTCCTCTCCTCCGCCAGGAAACGCCTCCTAAATTTCAGCGGCGAATTTCTCTTTGAGTATGTGTGCCAGCGAGAGGAGCCGGCAGGCGGCAGCCTGTGTCCCCTGCAAGAACTCCCCCTGGCCTGCCGCCAAGCCCTGCAGCATCATTCCCCTCCCATCGTCCCCCTGATGGCCTACCGGGTGGAGAACATGGGGGAAATCTATCTGGCCGTGTTGCGGCAGGGGCTTCCCTCTCTCGTCCTCTATGATGAATTCTCCCAGCAGATCGTCAACATTTCCCCTAGTGACTCCGCCACGGCCTTGGGCTACATGGATCGGGAGTTCAACGAGGAATCCTACGGCCAGGGCGTGAACAAGCTCTTCTTTTTGCTGATGGACGAGGAGGGAGACATAGGGGCGCGCTCCGCCTTTCATCCCCGGTTCATGCCCTCCTTCGTCTCCCTCTTCTCCCCCGCTCCTCCCCGAGAGGGCTTTCACACCCTGAAACATGGGGAGGTGACCATCCTGCTCCACGTCCGTAAACTTTATGACGGAAACTATTTGCTCATTGGGGAGAACATTCAGGACTCCATGGAGAATCTCCACCATCTCCTTCTCTTCTTCATTCTCCTCTTCTTAGCCTCTCTTCCCATGGAGGTTCTCCTGGCCACTCTCTTCGCCAAGCGCATCTCCTCGGGCCTGGATCGCCTGGGAGATGCGGCAGACGCCATCGCCCGGGGCAATTTCGCCATGCGCCTCTCCTCCCGAGGAGAACCCCGGGAACTCCTCGCCCTGATGGAGGCTTTCAACCACATGACGGAGAACACCCAGAAGTTGATGTCCGAGCTCCAAAATGTGACGGATGACATCGCCCATGATTTGCGCACCCCCCTCACCCGCATGCGCACTCGGGCGGAACTGGAACTCCTCCAACGGGGAGACTGGGATTTCCCCGCCCTGGTGGCAGAACAATGCGACGACCTTCTGGCCACCATGCAGACTATGCTGGAGATCACCCGGCTGGAAAAGCGGCTGAATCATACCCTGGCCCAACCCACCAACCTCAACCAACTGCTCCTGAGACTCCGGGAAGCCTTCTCCACCTTGGCGGAAGACCGGAAAATCCAGCTGCTTCTCCAATTGCCCCAGGAGCCCGTCGTCTATCCCTGCCATCCCAAACAATGGGAACGCATGGCCGCCAATCTCCTGGACAACGCCCTGAAATACACCCCCGCCGACGGCACCGTCACCCTGAGCCTGGAACGGCACCCGGGGCATATTCTCTTCTCCGTCCGGGACACCGGCCCCGGCATCCCCCTCCGGGAACAGGAGAAGATCTTTCAACGCTTCTACCGCTCAGACACCAGCCGAAGCCAGCCGGGCAATGGGCTGGGCCTGAGCATGGTCAAAGCCGTGGCCGAATCCCTGGGAGGAAGCGCCAAAGTGATCAGCACTCCAGGCCAGGGAAGCCTCTTCCTCATCACCCTCCCCTATTCTCCCTCTTCCTGACTCCTTGTTTCAATAACAATATAACTACCTAATTTTCAGTAAGTTATAAATAACTACAACCCAACATCCCCCAAAAGTAGCAAGGAGACAGAAGACGGCGGCGCTTCCCATATCCTTGGCCCGTCCGGCCAATTCATGCCATTGGGGGGAGACCAGATCCACGATCGCCTCCAGGGCGGAGTTCATCAGTTCTACTACCAGGAGGAGCCCTCCCAGCGCCAGGAGGAGCAGTCGGGTTTCACAGGAGAGGGGAAGAAGGAAGAGGAGGAGGCCTTGGAGGGCCACCAGGAGGAGATCCTGCCGGAAGGCGGCCTCATGGCGAAAAGCGGCCTTCAGTCCCTTGGCGCTATATTGGGCGGCGGCGAAGAAATGGTGGAGGCCTTGGAGTTTGGGAGGGACGCTTTCCTGGGGAGAAGGTCCTTTCCGCGGCTGTTTTTGTTTCTCGTCCATGGCTTTTCCCCCTACTTCTTCTTTCGCACGAAGCGATACATGTCTTGATTGGCCTGGATGAACTGGGCAAAATGGCTGCGGAGGATGGCATTTTCATCCCCTCCGGGGCGGTCTGAGGCATCCAGGAGATTTCTTCCATAGTATTTCCTGCCTGCCCCCACGGGGAGGATGTATTTGAACTGGGGGCAGACGAAAGCCTCCAGCTTCCACCCGGAGACGATGAAGAACTCCCGGTCGTAGGTCTCATCCAGCAAACTCTTTCCCACGGAGAAATCCCCGGGGGTGTTTTCCACTCCAAAGAAGGGAGCCAACGTGGGGAGGATGTCCGTATGATGGCTGCGATGGAGCAGTTTTCTAGGGGGCACCCCGGGAAGGAACATCACCAGGGGAGTGCGGATTTGCTCCTCCACAAAAGTGGAATTGTGCCCCAAATGCCCCTTCTCGTAGAACTCCTCTCCATGATCCCCCGTCACCACCACGATGGTGCGCGCCGCCAAGGCGGGATTGGCCTGGAGAGCCGCCAGGATACGTCCAATCTGCCGGTCCACATGATGGGCCGCATTCACCTGGCGGTTGTAGATCCCCGGGGCATCCTTCACGGACACGGTGGCATAGTTGATCTCCTGAATGTAGTCCGACCGCAAAGCCTGGCTCTCGTCAAAGGTGTAGGGAGCGTGGGTGCTCTCGAAGAAATGGAAGGCGAAGAAGGGGGGAGACTCCTGCGTGCGCTCCTGCAGGAAGGCCAGGATGCGGTCCGTCCCGATCACATCCCGCCGCCAGGGATCGTTGTCCTTGATCTCCTTCATGCAGGAGGAGGGCACGGAGGCAAAGATGGTTTGGTCGAACTCGGGATAGGTGAAACGGGCGGAGGTCTGCACCAGGAAATCGTATCCATCCTCCTGGAGCCAATCGAAGAGGAGGGGGGGGCGGCGGGCATTGAAGAAGGGGCCCCAGTTGGTTCCGTAGATGCCATAGAACATAGAGAACATGGCGGGGCGAGTGCCATGTCCTCCGCTGTAGTGCTGGGGCGCCCAGAGGCCCTTTTGGGCCAAAGCCCAGGTTTCCGGCATGGTCTCGGGATTCAAGTGGTCGGCCCGAAGGGATTCCGCCGTCAGCCAAAGGATATTCAACGGCTGTTCAGGGGGCGTGCGGCGAAGGGGAGCCGCGGGATAATTGAGGGAAAAGTCATCCTCCTTGCTGCCGTCAAAGAAATGTTCCTCCCGGGAGGGTTCCTGGCACCCGAGACGCCGGAGGAACTTCCGCATGCGCAGGGTGAAGGTGACAGGATAGGTGTTGTTGTAGGCCAGCACATCCCGACGGGAATAAAAGTCCGCATAGCCCAAAATCAGCATGCTGCCCAACACCACCAAGGCCACCAGAACCGTCCCCGCCGCCAGCATCCGCCCCAGACGGGGGAACTCCCGCTTTCCCCAGGAGGCGAGGGGACGCCACCGACGCACCCCCACCCCAAGGAGGACATTGGCCGCCAGCCACAGGAAAACTCCCACGCCCGCCGGAAGAAGCGTTTCCATCCCCAACCCCATGGCTTCAAAGCCACCAGGAGTGAACATCAGGTTGAAGACCAACCCATTCAGGTGATACCCGTATTTCAGGAACACCACGAAATCCAACACCATCAAAAACTCCCCCAGGAAAGTCCAGAGCACTCCCCAGAACAGGGAAAGAATGCTCGCCAGACGGGGACGGGGCAACAACAACAAGAGCGAGGACACCACCACCCCCGGCAAAAGGTAGACCACAGGGTAGGAGACCACCGTCAACGTGAGCCATATCGCCGGCAACACCCGACTCCCTAAGCCCTGATGCAAGGCAAACCCCAGGAGAAGTAGAAAAAAAAGCAGGAGATGGACGGCAAAAAAGAGGAGGTTCTGCCGAAAGGCGCAGGCACGGGAAGGCATGATAGGAAACCGAAAGAGGAAAATCGTCTACGTCCCGAGAGAGAATATGGGGAGAGACGCTCTCTTTACTGTACCCATCCTTGTCTTCAGATAGATTACCAAAAGATTACCAAACGACAATCTGTGCGCCGCGAAACGCACGGGGGAGGGAGCCTTTTTCAGGTCGGATGCGAAAAAGGGGCGTTTTCGGACCTGACCTGCGGCCCATCGGCGTCTGGGGCAAGAGAGCGAGACAGAGACAAAAAAAGCCACAGGCCGTCTCCGGAAGATTCGGGAGGGGACCTGTGGCAAAAAGAGGTGACGCCGAGAGGGAATGCTCTGCTAAGTCATAAAGGTAGAGCCTAGAGGCTCCAATGCAAGAATTGTCCAGAGTGCCGTGTGCGGCGTCACCGTCCTTACCATATTCCCCCTGGGCGGGATTGCAACCCCTCCCCTTCTCGTCGCCAAGAGATCCTCTTCCGGGGGAAAGGCCAGGAGGCCGGGGAAACGCCTGGATTCTCCCGGGATTCCCAAGGGATTATGCCATTTCATAACTCTTTATGTTTATGTGAGTTACAAATAGAATCCCCCAAGCGGCGGGAATATGGTAGGCCCTGGACGGGCGGCAAAGGCCGCCTCCACGTCTCCTTCCTTTTCCCCAGGCTCTTCGCGAGGATTCCCCATGCGCACTCTTCTTTCCCTTTGGTTTCTGTTTCTTGGTCTTCTTTCCCTTCACGGCACCACCTGGCATGTTTCCACCACAGGGGGGGACCAGCGTTCTGGCCGAAGTTGGCGCAGTGCCTTTGGCACCCTGGAGCGTGCCTTGGAGGTGGCTTCCTCGGGAGACGAGATCTGGCTGGCGGCGGGATGCTACGAACCCCATTTGCTTCCTGGGGAGATTCTTCCTGGAGGGGGATTCGTCCTTCGCTCCGGCGTGTCCCTGCGGGGGGGCTTTTTCGGGAATGAGACATCGCCTGAGCAGCGGAAGCGTCTAGACCGGGACGGCAATGGGGTGGTGGAGCTTTGGGAGTTTGGGGGAGAGACCGTCCTACGTCTTCCCCGGGGAGCTTCTGGCACAGTGCTGGACGGAGACGAGGAGGCCCGGATTCCCACCTTGCTGGAAGGTTTGACCATTACCGGGGGCAATGCCTTTGGGGCGGAAGAGACGGGGAACCATCCTGGAGCAGGAGGGGGGGCCTATTTGCGGGGGCGCTACCGCCTCCAGCACTGTGCCTTTGTGGGCAACCACGCTGTCCAAGGGGGAGCCGTCTATGTTCGCGGGGGAGTTCAGATTTCCGCCTGTCTCTTCACCGGGAACACGGCCTCGGACCAGGGAGGCGCCCTGCATCTTTCCCAAGGAGAAGCGGAAATCTCCTGCTCCCTCTTCACCGGAAATGGGGATGCCCTCTCCACCCGGTGCGGGGGAGCCCTCTCCGCAGACGAATCCTCCCAAGGAGAGGTGGCCTTCTGCACCTTTGTCCGGAATGGGGCCCGGGATGGAGGAGGGACTCTATCCCTGGCGGGATCGGTCGTGGTGACCTCCTCCGTGGTCTGGGACAGCCTGGGGCATCGACAAAGCGTTCTGGCAGGGCCTGACTCCCTGGTGCGTCATTGCGCCACAGAGGCAGGGGGCTTTCCTGGCTCCTTTGCCCAGGGCGGGATTTTGCTGGAGGAGGAGAATGCGGGAGCGGGGGGCGTCCACGCCAATGACAACCGCCCTGCCCATCTCTATCCCTGCTTCCGGTCCCCGGAGGAGGGGGACTACCGTCTGGGACGGGGTTCCTGCCTGATTGGCCGGGGTTGTTCCTCGGAAGGCCTTTTTCCCCTCCAGGATGCCACGGGGCGTCCCCTGTCCAATCCTCCGGACTTGGGATGTTACGCCTCGGGGGAGAAGGCCAATGTCGCCGTGGAACTGCGTTTGCCCGCCCCTCTCTATTTTGGGATGACCCAACCTGTGGAGGTCCAAAGCGACTCTCCTCTGGCCGAATGTTCCCTGATCCTGGAAGACACCGGCCTTGCCCAGCTGGAAGAGGGGCCGAAGATCACCGGCCTCCATGCGGGAAACACCCATCTTCTCCTTTCCTACGTTCCCCAGGATCCCGCCTTCGCCTCTGGACAGACCGCCTTGCCCCTGGAAGTGCTGCCCCGCCCCCTGGAAGTGACCGCCCATTCCCGGCTCTGGATCCCCCAAGATGAACCCTTCCCGGCTCTCACCTGGGATCTGACGGCAGGCACCCTCCTGGAGGGACACACCCTGGAAGGAGAACTCCACACCTATGCCCCCTTGCCCAAGACGCGGGACGGAAATCAGTACCCCATCTGCCAGGGCACCCTGTCCGTCCATCCCCAGGAATATGCCCAGGACTACGCCATTCGCTTCCGGGAGGGGATTTTGACGGTTCTCGGGACGGGAGGCACGGGGGAGCCGTCGGAGCCGGAATCCCCCTATCTCCTGGGGGAAGAGGGAATCTTCCTGGCGGAGGAGCTGATCTACGGCACTCCCCTGGAGGGGAATCGGCAATTGGCGGGAGAGATTTTCCTGGGGGGCACGGGGGAGGCGGTACCGGGCACCTTTTACTGGGAGCGGGAAGGAGAGACGCTCCCTTGCGGACTCTATGAACTGTCCTGGCGCTTCCAGCCCGATGACGCCTCCCTTCCTCCCCTCACCGGCACCCTGCCCGTGGGGATCCTGGAACGGGAACTCCAGATCCTCCCCTACGAACACCACCGCTTCTACCAGGAAGAAAACCCCGTCCTCAAGTATCTTCTCTCGGGCTTTGCCCCGGGAGAGGACGAAAGTGTCTTCACCCTGCCCCTGCGCCTGACCACCCCGGCCACCCGAAACTCCCCCGCAGGGGAATACCCCATCCTCCTGGCGGAGGGAGCCGCTCCCAATTACCGCCTCTCCCTGCAGCCCGCCAGCCTCACCATCCTTCCCGCCCCTTTGAACATCCAGGTGGACTCCGCCACCAAACTCCATGGACGCCCCGACCCCGAATACGCCTGGCAATCTCTCCCGGAATCCCCTATTCCCCAAGAGGTTCTGCCACTCTTCTTCACCCGGGAGGAGGGAGAAGCCCAGGGACGCTACCTCCTCCAGGTCCACACCTCAAACCCCAACTACGCCATTCACCATGACAAAGCCTACCTGGAGATCCAGGGAATCCTCCCTGTCCTGGCTCGCTGTTCCTCGGAACCCCTGGAAGTCTTCCAGACCCTCCGGGATCTGAAGGTGGAATACCTCATGAAGGATCCGGAGACAGGGGAAGCCGTGGAAGGAGAATTGCGGTTGGATGACAGGATGTTCCTCCCCTACCTGGATCTTCCCCTCACCAAGGTGCCCGTCTCCCTGTGCCATGTCTTCCTGCCCAAGGATGCCGAACGCTATCAGACGGTCTACGCCGTGATGGTGCCCGCCCGCATGGTCCACACCCCCCTTTCCATTCAGGTGGACAACCAGGTCATCACCTACGGGGATCCCATCCCGGAACTGACTTGGTCTGTGGTGGAGGGAGAGACCATTCCCGGAGTAGAGCTTCCCCTGGCCCTCTATCTCAAGGAACTCTCCCCCGTCACCCCGGATCCCCTGCCCCCGGGAACCTACCACATCATTGCCCAGAAACCCCGATACCAGGTCACCATGGACAGCTGCTACTCTCCCCTCACCGTCAAGAATGGCACCCTCACGGTGGAGAAGGCGCTCATCTATCTCATGGTGGAGGACAAGGAATACACCTGGGGAGACCCCATCCCCCCCTTCACCGCCTACTTCTCCCGCACCCCCGACGGAAGCCAGCCCTTGCCTTCGGAGTTGCTGAAGGATCTGGCGGTGGAATTTCATGTCGGGGAAGCCAATGCCCAGGGAGAAGCCCTCATTATGGCGGACGGGGTTCTCGCCAGCCCATTCTATCGCTTCCAAATGATTCCCGGCACGCTGCGCTGCCTTCCCCGCCTCCTGACTCCCCAATGGCCGGAGCATCTCCAAATGCCCTTCCGGGGAGAAGTCCCCGCCGTGACCGTCACGGCGCGCCCGGAGGAATTGCCTGAAGGCACCTCTTCTCTCTCCTCCACCTGCCCCATCCTCTTCTCCCCCCAGGAGGAATCCTCATTCTCCTATATCGGCTGGGATCCCCTGTGGGAAGAACCCGATCTCCCCATCCTCCAAAAGGAAATCCCGGGGCGACACACCGTATGGCTGGCCAGCGACTCCACGGGAGACTACCGCTTCCGGTGGGACACCTCCGTCTCGGGCATCCTTCAGGTCGGTTGCGAAAACACCCTGGTGCTGGAAGGAGCGGGCACTCTGGGAGACTCCTCCTTCTCCTGCACCCTCCGCACCTCCCCCCAGGATCCCGCCCCGGAAACCATCACCGTCATCCCTGGCGTCAACGGCTTCGACAATCTCCTGGACGCCCTCGTCAACACTGTCCCTGGAGGCACCATCTGGCTGGAAGCAGGCAGAGAAGTCGGGCAGGAACACGATGCCCTCAACCTCCTTCTTCCGGTGACGCTACGCCGTCTCCACGACCCCCTTTGGGATGAACCGCCCGCCATCTGCTGCCCCCTCCAGGCCCAGACCAACGCCCCCCTGATCCACCTCCTGGATCTGGAACTGCGACACCCCTTCCGCGTCTTCGGCACCCTCCAGGCGGAAAACTGCACCCTCAATTCCGTCTATCTCTACCGAAACCACCCCGCCACCTCCCCCGCCATCGAAAACACCCCCGTGAAACTGGAGGCCCAACACTGCCTCTTCCGACGGGACGACGCCAGGGCGACCCCTCCCGCCACAGCCGTCCAGGAAGCCGCCATCTTCCTGGGCTCCACCCCTCCCCACCCCGGCATTTCCCTCACGCTCCAGGATTGCACCTTCCAATGGGTCCAGGAAAAAGCCGGCGGATACAACATCAAGTTCCTGGAAGACAAGACATGTCCCGACGCCTTGAAGACTCTCGTGGAGTGGCCCGTGGATCTGCGCACCTGCGCCTTTCAAGGTTGGCAGGAAGCGTTCTCCGAAATCCTGGAGGAACATTTCTTCCCCCTTCCCGAGATGGATGACGCCTCCTATTTCCTCCTCCCGGAAAGGGAATAGAAGGAACCAGAAGACACAAAAAGCCCTCGGCCTGAAGCAGGAAGAGATGCTGGCAGGTCGAGGGCGGAGCTTTCGAGATTTTCCGTCCCGGAGGCACTCCCGGGCAAGCGTTCCCCGTAGGCCGGGGTTACAGATCCAGGACGACCGTATGGAGAGCGGAGGCGATTTCGGGGTGGAAATAGGCCTCTGCTGTGGACTGTTGTCCGGCCCAGGCGAAGTTCAGATTATCCACCAGGAGGTGTTCGGGATTCTGGACCAAGCCTGTGACCTGGCGGATGGCCTTGGGGGCGACCCCATCCACCAGGACATGGCAGAGTCCCACTCCGCCCATGCCGGAGGCCTCCAGCTTCACGGCCACGGGGCTGGGCTGTCCCTCCGGGAGATCGTAGGGAAGGAAGAACTCCGCCACGGCATGGTTGAGATCCTGGGGTTTTGCGCCGTCATGGAAGATGGTCTGCCAGGGGCCGTCGGGGGTGAATTGGAGACTGACCCCGATTTTTTCCACCACATACCCATCGGGCACGCAGATGCGGAGGCGGACGAAGCGGGATTCCTTCAGGCAGCGGAGGGTCTGAGTCACCTCCTGGAGCAGCGTGTCCCGTTTTTCCCGGAAGGCATTTTTCCAGGCGGTGAGGGAGCCCCGCCAGGCATCCCAGCGGAGGGCCTGGCGTTCCAGGATGCGTCCCCACTTCTCCTGGCACTGGAGGATGCCGGCCTCATCCAGGGGGTGTCCGTCCAGCGCGTCATGGACCAGGAGTTTCAGCCCATCGCCCACCTGTCGTTCCTCCATGGCGTCCGTCAGATCCTGGAGGATTTCCTTTCCCAGGGAGGATTGGACTTGGCCGGCCCGTTCCTGGAGGAGGGCCAGGGCGGTGGAGACCGCCTCCATCTCCTGCCGGGGGAGTCCCCGGAAATCCCGGGAGAGGAGGGATTTTTTCTTCATCTGCTGAAAATGGAGAGGGGGTCCCATGGTGAGGGCCAGGGTCACGCCGGCGGCGAGGAGGGGATCCTGGGTGCCGAAGAGCTGCTGCATCATGGCGGCGGTGGCCTCCCTGGGAGTCATTCCCTGGAGGAGTCCGCCGTTATAGCCGATGGTGGGCAGCGTGCGGAGCATGGAGGTGTCGTACTTCAGCCAGCAAGTGTTGATGAAGCCGGAGACCTCCTTTCCCTGGGCGCAGGCCAAATAGGATTCCCCGTTGCGGTAGGTCATATCCGCCGGAGCGATGAAGGTGGTGAAGCCCAGGCGTCGGTTGATCTCCAGCCGGTCCTCGGAGAAGGCATCGAAGAGATGGTGGACATAGCGGCGCACATCCTCCTGATACTGCCAGTCCACCAGAATCACCTCCCGGGAGATTCGCTCCTGGGCCCGGGGATAGTACTCGAACATGTCGGACCACATCATCATGGTCTTTCCGCACTCCTTCAGGCATTGGCGGAGGCGTTCCACGTGGTCCACGAAGAGGGTTTCCTGCCCGGGGAAATCCGGGGCCTTTTCCTGGCAGCGGGGGCACAGGCAGTAGTCCCAGAACTCATCCAATCCCACATGGAAGAAGGGACCCGGAAAGATCTCTGCCACCTCCCGGAGATAGGGGAGGAGGAAGTCATAGAGCTGGGGATGGTTGGGACAATAGGAATCCCGGACACCCCAGCCGAAGCGCCCCTTCATCTCCCCCTGGAGTTCCGCCAGATGCTGGAGCTGAGGATATTTCAGGAACTGTCCCACATGGCCCAACGTGGGGACGCAGGGAATCACCTCCAGCCCCAGGGTCTTGGCGTAGGCCACCAGTTCCCGGAGGATTTCGGGGGTGTAGCACTGGCCATCGGGGGGATAGGGAAAAGAGGCGGTGCGCACCCGGCCCGCCAGACTCAGGAAGATTCCGTTATATCCCGCCTCTGCCGCCACTTCCATGTAGCGGCGGATAAATTCCGGCGGTTCCATCTGGCTGCCCAGATCCAGCTGGGCCCAACGATAGGGCGTCACATTCTTGCGCATGGCTCATCTCCTCGAAGGAGCATTCTCACGGTTTCAAAAAAGGTACGCTGAGGAATCTCACTCCTCCAGCAGGAGAGTGACGGCGTTGACCATCTCCGCCAGGGGGGCATGGAAGTAGGCCTCCTGGGTGGACTGGCTGCCCATCCAGGCGAAATTCACATTGTCCACCAGGAGATGTTCCGGATTCTGCACCCAGCCCTGAACGCCTAGGATGGCCACCGGGGCGCGTCCATCCACCTGAACATGGCAGATTCCCTCGCCTCCCATGCCCGTGGCCTCCACCTTCACCGCCCGGGGCTTGCCCTGGCAGGGAGGACGATAGGGAAGGAAGAGCTCTGCCAGGGCGTGGTTCAGATCCTCTGGCTTCACGCCGCCCCGGAAGAGAGTGTGCCAGGGACCCTCCTTCTCGTATTGGAGGCTGACGGCCAGCGTCTCCACCGTGTATCCATCCGGGGCGCAGATGCGCAGGCGGATTTGATGCCCGGTCTCCAGATCCCCGAAAACGCCCGACACCTCGTCCCACACCTTCTGGCACTGCTCCCGAAACGCCTCTTCTCCCTCCACGCCGGGACGCCACTCCTGCCAACGGGCGCAACGACTCTCCAAGTAGGCCTTGAGCCGAGCCAACGTCTCCTGGCATTTCGCCTGGTCCAAAGGATGTCCATCCAGGGCGTGGTGGAGCTGTTGGGTCAGGGAAGCGGCCAGCCGCTCCTCCTCCAGCGTTTCCCGGAGATCCGCTAGGACCCGCCGACCCATCTGGGTGGTCACTGTCTTTTCCCGTTCCTGCAGAAGAAGGGAGGCGGTCTCATATCCCTCCCAGAGCTTCAGGGGGAGTCCCCGGAAATCCCGGGTCAGGAGACGAGAGCGGGAGAAGCGTTGGAAGTGGCGTCCTCCGCCCAAGGTGAGAGCCAGGGTCACCCCCCGGGTCAGGAGAGTGTCTGTGGTGCCGAAGACCCGTTCCATCATGGTGCGGGTGGCCTCCTCCGAGGCCATGCCGGAGGCCAGCAGGCCATTGAAGACGAAGATGGGGAGGCTATGATAGAGATAGGTGTCCTTTTTCTCCCAGGAAGTCTGAATGAATCCGGAAGCGCCACGGCCGCGGACGCAGGCCAGCAAGGATTCTCCATTGCGGTACGTCATGTCCGCCGGGGCCACGAAATTGGAGAAGCCCAGGCGTTGGTTCAGCCCCTGGCGATCCTCGGAGAAGACATCGAAGAGATGGTGGACATAGCGCCGCACATCCTCCTGATACTGCCAGTCCACCAGCACCACCTTCCGGGAGATCTTTTCCTGGGCCCGGGGATAGTACTCGAACATGTCGGACCACATCATCATGGTCTTCCCGCAGGCTTCCAGCCCCTGGCGCACCCTCTCCACATGCTGGACAAAGAGGGCCTCCTGGGAGGCGAAATCCGGAGCCTGCTCCCGGCAGCGGGGACACAGGCAGAAGTCCCAGAACTCGTCCAGGCCCGCATGGAAGAAGGGGGAGGGGAAGAGCTCCGCCACTTCCTGGAGGTAGGTGAGGAGGAAGGGATAGAAGCGGGGATGGGTGGGGCAGAAGGTCTGCTTGGTGCCCCAGCCGAATCTTCCACCCATATCTCCTTGCAATTCAGATAGTTCCACCAACTCCGGATGTGCCAGAAAGCGTTCTGCGTGTCCCAGGGTGGCCACGCAGGGCACCAATTCCAGTCCCAGCTTTTGTCCGTATTCCACCAGGGAGCGGATTTCCTCGGGGGTATAGCAGGTGCCGTCCTTTGGCCAGGGATAGGAGGCGGTGCGGATGCGATCCTCCAGATAGAGGAGGATGCCTGTGTATCCCGCCTGGGCCATCAGCTCCATGAATTGGCGGATGAACTCCAGGGATTCCATTTGCCGGGCGAGATCCAGCTGAGCCCAGCGGTGCTTCAACGCTTCTGTCTGCGCAGTCATATCCGGGGAAAAGACGGGGGAGTGAGGGGGGGGGAGAAAGGCAGGATCCTCTAGGGTTCCAGGTGGAAGACCCGGGTGGAGAGAGGGGCAAAGCGGACGTAGAGGATTCCCTCCTCGTCCACGGGGAAGACCTCTCCGGTCATGAGATCCGTGGCCCGGCGGAGAGTCTTATCCGGCAAAGAGAGGCGCTTCTCCCCTCCCTGCTTCACGCAGACTGCCAGGACTTCCGGGGAAGCCCAGACCTGGTCGCCGCTTTCCACGTAGCGATGAACGCCGGCCTTTCCCATCAGGGCGGCCAGGAGAGGTTCCGGGACGGTGAAGGAGCAGCAGAAGGCGGTGAATCCGCCGGCGGGGTTTTCCTGGGCGCCGGCGAGGACATTGCCGGCGGCGTCCCGTCCCAGCCGGATCACCCCGGGGGAGTTTTTCTTGAAGCGTCCCAGGACATACTGTCCCTCCCCGTCCTGCCAGGTGCCGGTGGGGAATCCGGTTCCGGTTTCCCCTCGGTCCATCCAGCCTTTTTGGGGGAGGAGGTGGAGTTTGGCGGGAGCGGCGCTTTGTCGGAGGTATTCCAGGGGGAGTCCGGTGACCCTTTGGGCGGCCTGGGAGGGGGTGGAATCCTCCTGGCAGGGAATGATGCCTGGGGTTCCCAGGAAGAGGAGGCTGCGTCCTTCGGCCTTCAGCTTTTCCAGGATTTCCGTCTGCCGGGGGTCTTCCTGGAAGCTAGTGGGGAGGATCAGGAGGCGAAGGCGGGAGGGGAGTCGTTCCAAATCGGAGGCCAGATAGACCTCGTAGGGGGTGCCCATGGAGGCCAGAATCTTCTGGTTTGTCAAGGCGGCGCTGTGGATGGGAGGGCAGCTCATGGTCACCCAATCCAGGGAGGGTTCGTCCAGCACCAGGGCCACCTGGGCCACGCTCTCCCGGGAATACTCCAGGGTGATCTTCTGGGAGATTCGGGTGAGATCGGCGATGGCCTCCAGCAGCAAGGGGGAATGGAAGTGGATGTGGCCCACGTCAAACCACCACTGGGCCATGCCGGAGAGGAGATTGTGGAGCACCTCCTTGTGCTGCTGCAGCACATCCCCCTGGGGAGTGTCGGGGCGTCCCAGGGTCACATTGGGCGTGTCGTAGGTGCGGATGTCGTTTTCCACGAACCAGAACTTGTTATGGAGCTGGAGAGTGTCGGCGGCGCCCAGAGGATAGGAGAGTCCGTCGCCCCCCACCTGGCGCAACTGGTAGCCCGTGGGGCTGCAGAGGAAGTCCAGCCAAGGGGACTCCATGAGTTTTCCCACGGCCAAATGTCCCGAGTTCATCAGCGGGATGGAGCCGGCCAGCTCCACGTAGTATCCATAGAAGGCCCCCACCAGGAGACGGTGATCCGAGGCCTCCTTCACCACGCGGCAGAAGCGTTCGATGCATTCGGCCACATTCTCGCTGTGATACCGAAGGTAGTCCGCATGGCGTCGGGCGTCGGGGCTGCCCAGGGGACGCACCCCAGGATAGTTGGCGGCGAAGCGTTCCCAGGGCAGAGGCATGGCGGCGGTATCCAGGGTGACCTGGGGATCTCCCCAGGCGGCCTGCAGGGCCTCGTCCTTCCCGTATTTTCGTCTCAGCCAACGATGGAAGGCTTCCTGGGCAGGCCGGGAATAGTCCCCCACCCGGTTGTCGAAGCTTCCCCATTCCATCCATTCCTCCGTGTGTCCGCTGGCCAAGACGAAGCCGGCCACCCGGTCGGCATAGGGGCTTTCCCGGAGGAATTGGATCAGGTTTCGCAGTCCGGTCTCCGTGTAGTCCCGCCAGGGCTGGCTGGCCCAGGAGGGGACGGGGCGTCCCTGATACCAGACGAAGGGGGCGGGGGGAGTTTCCTTATCGAAGGGATTGGCCACCATGGCCACCTCTTCCGGGTGGGCGGCGGTCCACCAGAGGGGGGCGTGGAGATAGAGTCGGACGATCACCATGGCATCGGGATTGACGGCCAGGGTGTTACGCATCCGGCTATCGAACTGGGCGTAGTCGTACTTTCCCGGGGCATATTCCGTCAGCGTTTCCAAGCCGTAGCCCCCTTCTGTGGGCGTGGAGCAGAATCCGAAGAGATTCACGCCGGCCTGGGAGAAGATGCGGATGCCTTCGGGCCCTTCGGTGGTATAGGTTGCCCGCATGACGCCAGGCACCGGGGTTTCCCCATGGAAAATGGTGGGGCGTCCCTTCCAGGGCCTCACGGACATCGAGGGAAGCTCCGGATGTCTCCCTTGGACCTGGGCCGTCCACTCCATCTTCTCCAGTTCCGCCTCCCCGCATTCCAGGCGGAGGCGATAGGGGCCCTCCCGGAGGAAGGGGGTGAGGGACAGAGGAGCGGCCGGGCGGCGCCAGACCATCCCCTCCTGCTCAACATCCTCCAGCTCCACAACCACGGGAGGCACCGAGGGATCCTGGCCCTCCCGCCACAACGTCAGCCTGGCCTTGGCCAGGAGAGGCGCCCTCCCCTGGAATTCCGCCCGGAAGCCCGGCAGGAGAAACTCCTCCCCCGCCACCAGATTCTCCGGAAGAGGCCCCTCCCACTGCACCTTTCCCTGGCAAGGCGCCTCATCCTCCCCCCGGATCTCCCCAATCTGGATGTGGATGAGTTCCCCGGGGTTCACGGGTCCCATCCAGAAGACGAACTTTCCGAAGGGGCGGAAGAGGGGGAGAGGAGAGAGAGCTTCGGGGCCGTTGCCTCCGATGGCCTCGGGCGCCACGGAGAAGGCGTATTCGTGCCACTCTCCGTCGGCGGGGAGGTCGGGCTGGTTATGGAAATACCATCCGTAGTAGTTGGTGGTGCCCACCACGCCCTCCCGGGAAGTCAGCCAGCCGGGGTGGAACCCCAGGGGTTTGTCTCCCAGATTGCGCAGCCGGAAGATGATCTTCTGGCAAGCCTGGATTCCCCGGGGAAAGGCCAGGGAGAAGGGATAATTGGCATTGCCCTCGTTCAGGGGACGCAGGCGAATCTCCGTGGCCTTCTCCTCGGGCACATGGCGCAGGAGGAAGTCCTGGAAGAGCTTCATGTTCTCCTCGGCCCAGGGGAAGTCCGCCTCGAAATAGCTGGCGTTCTCTCCCGCATAATACACCTCCTGGCGGGCGGTCTGAGCCCTTAGGGCCTGGGGGGAGAACAGAAAAGAGAAGAGCATGAGGCAGGCAAGGATCCGCATGACAATCACAGGGGGAGGACGGGGAGAAAGGAGGAAAGCAAGGAAGGAAATCGTGGCAAGATAATGCCCCTTTTCCTCTCTGTCCACTCCTGCCCAATCCCAGGGAACCCCCTAGGAAGCCGCATTATAGTATGACACTTTGCCTGAGCCCCCCTCCCTCCACGCCCCACGCCAGGATTTTTCCCATGCCCTGCCATCCCTCCGGTTCTTCCTGCTCCCACCACCACGGGGAAGGAGAAGCCTCCCCCGCTTTCGTCACCCCTTGCAACCTCCAGGTGGAGTATAAGAGCAATCCCCTGGGAATGGACGAGGAACGCCCCCGCTTCAGCTATCAGCTGGGGGGAGCCACCCAGCAGGTGGCCCGGCAAATCCAGGTCTTCCAGGAAGACAGCGCCGCTCCTGTGTGGGATTCCGGCTGGGAGGCCACTGGACTCTCCCAGCAGATTGTCTATCAGGGCGCCCCGCTGCAGCCCTTCCTGCGGTACCAATGGCGGGTGCGGGTCAAGGACGCCGCCGGGGAAGTCTGCCCCTGGACCCCCCGAAAGGAAAATTTCTTCGAGACCGGATTCCTCCAGACCCCCTGGGACAAGAGCCAGTGGATCGGTTTCTGGCCCGGCATCCGGGTCTGCCAGCATCCCCAACTCTTCTTCCGGGAATTCGACCTGCCCGAGAAGAATCCCGTGGTCCGCGCCCGGCTCTATGTCACGGCCCTGGGATGCTACGAGGCGGAGGTCAACGGAACGGTGGTCTCCTGGCCCCTGGCTCCCGGATGGACCAGCTATGCCAAGCGCACCCAGTATCAGGCCTACGACGTGACCTCCTGCCTCAAGAAGGGCAAGAACATCCTCTGGCTCACCCTGGCCAGCGGATGGTTTGACGGACGCATCGCCGGACAGTGGACCGAAGGGCGTCCCGCCTACGGAGACAACGAGGCCATCCGTGCCCAGCTTCACCTGGCGTTCCAGGACGGCACGTGTCAAATCCTGGGCACGGACGGGGAGTTCCAAAGCGCCCACTGGGGGGGCGCCCTCCGGATGAGCGACATCTACGACGGGGAGCTCTGCCAGGCCTGGCGCACCAAGGAGATGGCCCGGCAGCAGGCCCACGCCCCCGCCACGGTCTTCCCCAAAATCTCCGTGGACATCACCTGGAACAGCGGTCCCCAGGTGGCCCGTCTTGCGGTCCGGGAACCCGTCTCCATCACCCGGCGCGGTCCGGGAACCTACGTGGTGGACTTTGGCCAGAACTTCACGGGCAGGGAGATTCTCCGCCTCAAGAACACGGTGCGGGGGACCACCATCACCGTCAAGCACGGGGAGATGCTGGAGAAGGACGGATCGGTGTATGTCACCAACCTCCGGGGGGCCAAGGCCATGACCACCCTCATTTGCGACACCGCCAAGGAAACCCTCTACGAACCCACCTTCACCTTCTACGGATTCCGCTATCTGGAAGTCTCCGGCTGGCCAGGGCGGGCTCCCAGCCGGAAGGACATTCAGGCCGCCGTCCTCTCCAGCGATCTGAAACGCACCGGCCTGTTCCAATGCTCCCACCCCCTGGTGAACCGCCTCTTTGACAATGTGGGATGGGGTCTGCGCTCCAATTTCCTGGACGTGCCCACCGATTGCCCCCAAAGGGACGAACGCTTCGGATGGACCGGGGACACCCAGGTGGTCTGCAATGCCGCCACCTACTGTCTCCAGGCCCCGGACTTCTACACCAAATGGCTGGTGGATTTCAATCTGGACCAGTTCGCCAACGGCAACTACCCTAACGTCTCCCCCGATCCCCGGCCAGGCGCCATCCCCGCCACCGACTTCCCCGGCCCTGCCTGGCAGGACGCCGCCATCCTGGTCCCCTGGCAGCTCTACCGGAAATACGGGGACACTCGGATCCTGGAGCGCTTCTTCCCCCAGATGGACCGCTATCTCCAATACGTGGTGAAGTATTCCCACGGAAGCTACGTCCCCCAGCCTCCCCGATACGGGGACTGGCTCCATGACAACGCCCCCACCAGCATCCCTCTCATCGCCACCGCCTATCTGGCCGGCATGCTCCGGCTCCTGGCCCGGATCGCGGGAATCCTGGGGCGGGAGAAGGACGAGAAGCGCCTTTCCGCCCAGGCCCGGAAGGCCAAGAAGGCCTTCCAGGAGCACTTTGTGGAGCCCTCCACGGGATTGAAGGAGACCACCCAGTGCGCCCTGCTTCTGGCCCTCCACTTTGATCTTCTGCCCGAGAAGTGGGTGCAGCCCAGCGTGGAGGCTCTGGTGAAGGACATCCGGGAGACACGCCATCTCCATCTCTCCACCGGCTTTGTGGGCACCCCCCTCCTGCTGCCGGTGCTCAGCCGCTTCGGACATAGCGATTTGGCCTACGACCTCCTCCTCCAAACCACCTATCCCGGCTGGCTCTACCCCATCACCCAAGGCGCCACCACCATGTGGGAGCGGTGGAACAGCTACACCGAGAAGGAGGGATTCGGGGACATGAACATGAACTCCTTCAACCACTACGCCTACGGCGCCGTGGCGGAGTGGTTCTTCGAGACGGTGGGGGGCATCCAGCCCATCGAGGACGATCCCCAGGCGGCGGCCTTCAAGCGCTTCCGTCTCGCCCCCCGCCCCGGAAAGGCCCTGGACAGCGCCCACACCCTCTTCGTCTCCCCCTACGGCGCCATCTTCTCCGCCTGGGAGCGCCAGCCTGCCAGGAAGGGGACCCAGCTCCTCTGGAACTTCTTCGTCCCCTACAACACCACGGCGGAAATCACCCTTCCTCCCGGGAAAGTGGTGGATTTCCTGGGAGAGCAGGAGCTGGTGCATGATGAGCAGGGAGGGCTTCTGGCCCTGCCCGGGGAATACACCATCCTTCTTCAGGAAGAATAACCCCCTCCTCCGGAGACCCCAAACCCTATGGCTGACGCACTCGGAGAACAACTTCCCCGGAACCTCTGGTATCCTGGTCACATGCTCAAGGCCGAGACGGCCATGCGCAACGCCCTTTCCCTAGTGGACATGGTGGTGCTCCTGGCCGACGCCCGGGCCCCCATGGCCACCCGGAATCCCCGCCTGGAGCAGCGCCTCATCCAACGCCCCCGGATTTTGGCCGCCAACAAGGCGGATCTGGCCTCCCCCCTGATCAGCCGACGCTGGCGGGAGCATTTCGCCCGCCAGGGAGAGAACCTGCTGCTCTTGGACGCCAGTCGTCTCCGGAAGCCCGAGGCCGTGGTGAACCAATGGCGGGAGTTCGCCCTGGAGCAGCGGCGGCTCCGGGGAGCCACCCGCCCCCTCCTCCGCCCGGTGCGCATCATGATTGTGGGCATCCCCAACATCGGCAAATCCACTCTCGTGAACCATTTGAAGGAACGAAAGGTGGCCAAGGTGGCGGACAAGCCCGGCGTCACCCGCACCAACCAATGGGTCACCCTGGCCGGAGGAGAGGTGGAACTCCTGGACACCCCCGGCGTCCTCTGGCCCCAATTGCGGGACAAGTCCCAGGAACTGCTCCTCACCCTCCTGGGCAACATCCCCGACGGCAGCACAGACCCCATTCTCACCGCCACCTTCCTTCTGGAAAAACTCCTCTCCCTCCCCCTCTCAAACCCCCTCGCCCCCCTCCAGCTCCCGGAAATTCCCTCCCATCCCCAGGAAATCCTCCAGGCCCTGGCCCGACGAAGAGGCCTCCTGGGCAATGGAGGAGAACCCTCCCTCCCCAAGGCCGCCGCCGCCCTCCTGAAGGAGTTCCGCTCCGGCGGACTGGGAAGAATCACCCTGGAAATGCCCTCGGACACCCCCGCCGAGCAGAACCCTCCCCTCCCATGAACCGAAAGAACGCCAACCACGTGGATGGCATCCTCCTGGTGGACAAGCCAGCGGATTGGACCAGCTTTGACGTGGTCAACCTGATTCGCCGCCAGTTCCATTTGGACAAGACGGGACACTGCGGCACCCTGGATCCCTTTGCCACCGGCCTCCTGGTGGTTCTTCTGGGGAAGGCCACCCGCCTCCAGGATTCCCTCATGGCCCAGGAAAAAACCTATTCCGGCACGTTGCGCCTGGGAGAGGAGACGGAGACCGAGGATCTCACCGGCACGATCGTGCGCACCCTTCCCCTTCCTCCGGAGCTGACCCTGGAAAGTCTCCAACGCCAGGCGGACACCTTCCTAGGAGACATCCTCCAGCGTCCCCCCATGCACTCCGCCATCAAAATCCACGGGCAGCCTCTCTACAAGCTGGCCCGGAAGGGGCAGGAGGTGGAGCGTCCTCCCCGCCCGGTCCACATCCGCTCCTTCCAGCTCCAGAATCTCCGGGGGGCGGAGGTGGATTTCCGGGTGGAATGTTCCAAGGGCACCTACATTCGCACCCTGGGGGCGGATCTAGGGCGGAAGTTGGGATGCGGCGGCCATCTTCGGTCCCTTCGTCGCCTCCGCAGCGGCGACCACAAGGTGGAGGATGCCTTTCCCGTGGAGCTCATCCGCACCTGGGATCTGGATGCCCTCCAGGCCCATCGGGAACCCCTTCCCTAGCCTTTGCCCGGCACGATGACCACCCTTCCCTCTCCTCTTCTCTCCTCCCTGCGTCAACTGCGGGGAAGAGTCGCCTTGGCCCTAGGGGTCTTTGACGGGGTTCACCGGGGGCATCAGGCGGTGCTCTCCACCCTGCTGCGGGAAGCCCGCGCCCGGGAGGCCACCCCCGTGGCCCTCTTCTTTGATCCCCCGCCCCGGCAGCTTCTCTTTCCCCAGGACGCCCCCAAGCTCCTCACTTCCCTCTCCGTCAAAGTGCGCCTTCTGCGTCAGGCCGGCATGGAGGAGGTGGTCTGTCTTCCCTTCACCCCGGAACTCTCCCGCCTCACTCCCCGGGAGTTCTGGGAGGAGTGGCTTCTGGCCAATCCCGCCCTCCAGATTCCCCTTCTCTGCGTGGGAGAGGACTGGCGGTTTGGCGCCGGGAACCAGGGAACTTTGGAGACCCTCCGCGCCCTGGCCCAGGAGCAAGGCATTCAGGTGACCGGCGTCCCTCCCCTTCTTCACCAGGGGGAGCGGATCTCCAGCACCCGGGTGCGGGCCGCCATCGCCCAGGGGGATCTTTCCCTGGCCCGGGAACTCCTGGGGCGCCCCTTCACCTTGGAGGGGGAAATCGTCCACGGCCTGGGCAAAGCCGGCCAAGCCTTGGAATGCCCCACCGCCAATCTGGAGGGAGAGCATCTCCAGCTTCCTCCCGCCGGGGTCTACGCCGGTTGGACCCGCCTGGCGGAGACCCCCGCCCCCCTCCCCGGCATCCTCTATATCGGAGAAGCCCCCACCTTCCGGGGCGTGGGCAACGGACATCCCGTGGTGGAACTCCATCTTTTCCATTTTCAGGGAGACCTCTACGGGAAATCCGTCTCCATCCTCCCTGTCTCCTTCCTCCGGGAAAGCCGCCTCTTCCCCTCTCCCGCCCTCCTGGCCCGGCAAATCCAGGAAGACATCCGCCAGGCCAGCCAGATTCTTCAGAGGAATCCTCCCCCCCTCTGATCCACACATCCTTGCCTCTCTCCCCCATGCCACGCTACGCCCTCCTGGGATGGCCCGTGGGCCACTCCCGCTCTCCCGGCATGCAGCTCGCCGGCTTCCAGGCCCTGGGCCTCTCCGCCACCTACGAATGCCTGGCCATCCCCCCGGAGGAGTTCTCCGCCCGGGTGGCGGAACTCCCCGCCCAGGGCTTTGCGGGATGGAACGTCACCGTGCCCCACAAGGAACGGATGTTCCAGGCCTGTCACCAGGTGGCGGGAGAGGAGGCCAGGGCCGCCCATAGCGTCAACACCGTGGTGGTCCGGGAGGGGAAGACCTATGGATATTCCACCGACGGCATTGGCGTGGCCCGGGCCCTGGAACACGACTTTGGCATGAAGGCCATGCCGTCACGTCAACTTTATTTAGGCGCGGGAGGCGCCGCCCAGGCCGCCGCCATGTACGCCGCCCGCCACGGAGCCACAGAGATCTTTCTAGCCAACCGCACCCTGGAAAAAGCCCAGGCCCTGGCCCAACGCATCCGGGAAAATGCTCCCCAGTGCCAGGTTCACCCCCTCCCTCTCTCCCAGGCCCCCGACGCCATCCCCCACTGCGACATCCTGTTCCAGTGCACATCCTTGGGACTCCACCCGGGAGACCCCCTCCCCATCCCGGCAGAGACAATCCCCAAATCCCTCCCTGTCTTCGATTTCGTCTATACCCCCTCCGCCTTCCGGGAAGCTCTCCAAAGACGGGGAAACCCCGTCTCCGATGGCCTGGAAATGCTCCTCCAGCAAGGCATGGAAAGCTTCCAGATCTGGACCGGCCACCCCGCCCCCGAAAAGGAAATGCGACAGGGACTGGGCGCCAGAACAACGCCCTGACGCCTTATCCCCCATCCCCCGCAAGCGGGGGGGCTAGAGGGGCTAGAGGGGATAAAGATTCTAGAGGGGCTAGAAATCAACTGGAATCAAAGAAGTTATAACGAAATACCAGGGCGGAGCATGCGCAGCAGGCTCTGC
>JAEDMH010000151.1 GCA_016303095.1 Lentisphaeria bacterium
TGCCCTCCGTGTTTTAACTCCGTGGCTGACCTGTTTTATCGTTTCGGCAAGGTTTTGTCCAGCCAGGCGAGGGCCTCTTCCCGGGAGGAGAAGGGGTGTTCCAGTTCGTAGTCGTGGCATTCCCGGAGTTTGCTTCCCAGGGCGGGTCCGGTATGATATCCCCTTTGGATCAAGTCATTTCCTGTGATATAGGGTTTAGGGGGATGGGGGCGTTTCTGTTCTTCTTGCCATCCCTGGACCAAGGCGCGATGGAGATCTAGATTTCCCCAGGAGGCGAGAGTATCCATTCGGAGGAGTTCCAGGAGGAGGGGGAAGAGGGGGTGTTGATAGGCCCGGCGTTGTCGGGCGATTCTGGCCTGGGGGAGTTGAGCCGCCTCCATATGTTTCCGTACCAGGAAGGCGGCATTTTCCAGGGTGGTGCCATCCAATCGGAGGCGTCCCAGGGCTTCCCGGGTCAGGGTTTCTCCCTGGACATCGTGCCCGTTGAATCGGATGCGGTCTTCCGCCTCCTGGTAGGTCGGGGGTTTTCCCACGTCATGGAGGAGCGTGCCCCAGGCCAGCCACCGTTGTTCCTCCGGGGTGGCTTCCTGGAGCCGTCCCTTTGGGGAGAAGCGTTGTTCGGGGGCGGGGGGGTGTTCTGTGGTGTGGAGCGTGGAGAGAGTTTCATCCAGGAACCCCAGGATTTTCAGCTGATGCTGCCACACATCTCCCTCCGGATGGAATTGGGGGGGCTGGGCCACCCCCTGTTCCGCCGCCAACTCCGGAAGAATCTCCTGGAGATGTCCTGATTGGGCCAGGAGAGAGAAGGCCTTTTGGGAGGCGCCGTGGAGGAGCATTTTCTCCAGCTCCTCCCGGATGCGCTCCTGGGAGACCGCCGGCAAGAGGGTGCCTGCGCTCTGGCACACCGCCTTCCAGGTCTCCTCCTCCAGGGAGAATCCCAGGTTGGCCGAGAAGCGGATGGCCCGGAGGATGCGCAACCGATCCTCCTGGAAGCGGCGCAGGGGCTCCCCTACGCAGCGAAGACGACGACGGGAGAGATCCTCCTGCCCCCCCACGAAATCGTGGAGTCTCTGGGCGATGGGGTCGTAGAGAAGGGCGTTCACCGTGAAATCCCGGCGCTTCACATCCTCCTCCATGGCCACGAAATGGACCCCGTCGGGATGACGTCCGTCGGAGTAGGTGGTTTCTCCCCGGAAGGAGGCCACCTCGTAGGGGGTGCCGGAGGGGGAGAGGACCAGGAGGATGCCGAATTGGCGTCCCACGGGGATCGTCTGGGGGAAGAGGGCTTCCACCCCTTCGGGGCGTGCGCTGGTGGCGATATCCCAGTCATGGGGGGTGCGTCCCAGGAGCATGTCCCGGACGCATCCTCCCGCCAGAACTGCCTGATATCCTGCCTGTTGCAGCGTGCGTAGGATGGCCAGGGGTTCTTCCGGGCAGGCGAGGGGAGGAAGGTCGGCCATGGGGGAGGGGGGATTAGAACCAGACGGTGGGAATGGACTCCTCTCGACTTCCGCAGGTGAGGAAAATATCTTCCCGTTGGATCTTCCGGAGGGCTTCCCGGGCGGCGTTCAAGGCCAGTTCGTATCGGTTGCAGTCCTCGCTGATGTGGGCCAGGAGCACGCTCTTGGTGTTCCGGGTGACAATGCGGGGAAGGAGTTCGGCGGCCTGTCGATTGGAGAGGTGTCCATGGCCGCCGCTAATCCGGCGTTTCAGCTCCCAGGTGCGATTGGAGCACAGAAGTAAATCCGGGTCGTAGTTGCTTTCCAGCACCAGGGCATGGCAGTCCCGCAAAAAGGTCTCCAGGAGATTGGTGGGTTTTCCCGCATCGGTGGCAATGCCAATTTTCCCCTGGGGGGTGTCGAGGACGTAGCCCACGGTCTCCACATCATGCTCCACGGGGAAGGGCGTGATCTCCAGGCCGGCGCAGGAAAAGGAATAGCCCACCTCGATGATCCGGGGAAGAAGCTGGCACTTTTTCTCTTCCTCCGCCTTCTTCTTCCTCGCGGCCTCCGCCGCGATCGCCTTCTCGATCCTTCCCTGAATGGCCTCGAAGCAGTTTCTGGTGGCGTAGATGGGGAGCCCATAGGTCCGGGCGACCAAGGCAATGCCTTTGATATGGTCCACGTGGGAATGGGTCACCAGGATGCCGCACAAGGACTGGGGATCAATGCTGGAGACTTTAAGGCGCTGCAGCAACGACTTTTGGCAGATGCCGCAATCCACCAGAAGGGTCTTTCCTTCGGATTGAATGGCGATGCAATTGCCGTTGCTGCCGCTGGCCAGGAGAGTGATACCGGTTTTCATGGATGGGAAGAAGGGGCGGGAGAGGATTCCAGGACAATGCGGGCCACGTTGAGGGAGACATCTTCTCCTGCGGCTCCCAGGCGCCGGGTAAATTCTTCCATGCCCTCCAGGGTCTGCTGACGCCGTTCCCCTCCTGGCAAAATCTCCTCCAGGGCGTGGCAGAGATTCTCTCCCGTGCAGGCGCTTTGGAGCACCTCCTGGAAGACGGTCCGTTCACAGACGAGATTGGCAATGGTGATGGTGGAAATCTGGATGAGCTTGCTGGCCATCCACCAGGAAAAGGGACTGATCCGGTAGGCTACCACCACGGGAAGCCCCAGCATGGCCGCCTCCACGGTGACCGTGCCGCTGGCGGCGATGGCCGCACTGGCCCGGGTCATCCATTCCCGGGTGTCCCCCACGGACCAAGTGACCTCCGGCGCCTCCGGCACCAAACGGGCCAATTCCTGGGCATAATCCAGGATCGCCTTCCGGGGCAAGGGGATATGAAAATGGAGGTGGGGATGGGAGCGATGGAGCTTGGCGGCCGCCTGAAGGAAGGGGGGGAGGAGTCGTTGGAGTTCCTGGCGGCGGGAGCCGGGCAGGAGGAGCACCAGGTTGGGATCCCGTTGCGCCGGGTTCTTGCGATAGGGGGCCAGGATGTGGAAGAGGGGATGTCCCACGAACTCTGCCCGGAGGGAGGTTTTGGCGTAGCAGGCGGGTTCGAAGGGGAAGATGCAGAGCATTCGGTCGCAATAGCGGGCCAGCTTCCAGACTCGCCCGGAGCGCCAGGCCCATACTTGGGGACTCACATACCAGACCACCCGTATCCCCAAGGCGTGGAGTCGCTTGGCCAGCATCAGGTGAAAGCCCGGATAGTCAATGAGCACCACCGTCCGGGGACGCTCCTCCGCCGCCAATTTCGTGATGCGCTTCAGGAGCTTCAGGAAGAAAAAAAGGTGCTTGAGACACTCCCAGAAGCCGATGATGCCCAGCTCCGTGGAGTCCACAAAGGTGTCCACCCCCGCTTCCCGCATGCGCACGCCCCCCATGCCCCGGAGTCTGGCCTGGGGATCCTGGGCAAGGATGGCCTGGGCCAAAGAGGCCCCATAGCCGTCTCCCGAGGTCTCTCCCGCCATGATCCAAGCGGTGGGGGGGAGGACGGAAGTCTGGGGGCTGGGGGGCTGGGAAGGGGTGGTCTGGGTCATCGGATGGCGCCGCTCCTTCGGTTGATGCCGGGGGCCAGGAGATAGGCCCGGAGGAGTCGTCCCACGGGGGCGGTGTCCACCAGGAAGGCGTCGTGACCGGATTCGGTCTGGATTTCCACGTAGGTCACCGGCTTGTTTTCCGCCAGGATGGCGTTGACGAACTCCCGGGCTTCCGCGGGGGGATAGAGCCAATCGGAGGAGAAGGAGACCACCATGAGCTCCGCATGGAGGCGTTGGCAGGCCTTGCGGATGTCCCCGTCTCCCCAGGCGTCGGCGGCGTCATAGTAGTCCATGGCCCGGGTGATGTAGAGATAGCTGTCGGCGTCGAAGCGCTCCACGAAGGATTTGCTTTGGTGGTTCAGGTAGCTCTCCACGGAGAACTCGGCCTCGAAGCCCTTCTGGGGCTCCTTGGCATCCAGGCGCTTCCGCCCGAACTTGAAGTCCATCCCCTTGCCGGAGAGATAGGTGATATGGGCCAGCATCCGGGCCACCGCCAAGCCATTGGAGGGACCCTGCCGCTTGCCAAAGTAGTTTCCTCCCTCAAAGTGGACATCCCGCATGATGGCGTTGCGGGCCACGGCATTGAAGCCCAAGCCCTGGGCGGAGAGGCGGGGCCCCGAGGCCATGATAATGCACTTTCCCATCATCCGGGGATAGCGCAGGGCCCATTCCAGGGTCTGCTGCCCTCCCAGGGAGCCCCCGATGACCGCATACAGGTGGTCAATCCCCAATTTCTCCAGAAGGGTCTTCTCCATCACCACCCAGTCTCCCACGGTGACCATGGGAAAGGTGAGGCCATAGGGCTTGCCTGTGGCGGGATCCAGGGAGGAAGGGCCCGTGGTGCCGTAGCAACTCCCTAGCACATTGGCGCAGACGACGAAAAACCGGTCCGTGTCAATGGGCTTCCCCGGGCCGATGACGGCATCCCACCAGCCGGGATGGGTCAGACGCCACTTCCGCTCCGGACGCCCCGCCGCCGTGGCATCCCACCCCGCCACATGGGCATCCCCCGAAAGGGCGTGACAGATGAGAATGGCGTTGTCCTTGGCTTCGGATAGCTCTCCGTAGGTCTCATATTCCACGTCCACCTGGGAAAGGGTCGCCCCGCATTCCAGGAGAAAGGGATGGTCGCCCTCCGCAATGCGAAGGTGCTTGGGCGTGGTCAAGCCCACGGAGGAAAGGGAATCCGGCGGGTCGTACTTGGGTTTGGCAGAATCGGTCTTGGTCGTCTTGCTCCTACAGGCCATGGATGTGGATAAAGGGGGAGAATTGCGGAATGGGGCGTACTGTAATCCCCCTCCCCCCGTCCCGCCTGAAACACGGAGACCACAGAGTTTAAACA
>JAEDMH010000019.1 GCA_016303095.1 Lentisphaeria bacterium
CGGATGAAATACGTGGAAATCTCCCTGAAGGCGTAATCCCCACTCCCCCGCAACCGCCCCCGATTCCCCCAAGGGGAGGGAAGGGCGCATTCCCCCCACCCATTCCCCGGCCGAATCCCATCACACCCTCGGAAATTCCTCCCCAGGAATCACGGACGAAAAAACCCTGCATGGCGGTGTCTTTTCTCCGCCGCTACAGAGTTCCGAAAATCATACCCTGGCCTTTCGCCAAAGACAATCCCCGGAGCCCCTTTCGGCCCCGGGGAACTCGTTCCGCTATTTCGCTTTTATACCATAGAAACTGGTGTCCTTTGAGGGCATCCAGTCAACAAGCATGCCACCCGTATGGGGGTAGTCGGGAGCCACAAGCATATTGCGCTCCCGGCACCGGATGACCCTATAGTCCCTGATGCGGAACTCCTTTTGGGAGTGGAGATCAAACCACTCCTCGTCAATTCCAGGGAAAGTGCTCTTTAATGGCCAGAGGTCCTTGAGGACTTTTTCCTTGTCCTTGTCCGGTATGATGTATTCTTGCTCCGCCGGGCCGAAGGCCATCTCCAGCTCCTGCAGGGGATAGTCCAGTTCAGACTGAACCTCGGGAAGAATCATGCAGTAGAGGTCCTTCTCCCCTTTGGACATCTCTCCGTCCTCGGCAGGGTTGGAGCGGAAGGTTTTGAACTTTGCATCCGTCTTTTCGACTTCTTTCATGGTGATTTCTCCTTAACGCATACTGTTTGTCTTTTCGCAGAAAAGCCTGATGCCTTAGACTTCCCTGCGATTCCTGAACTATGGGACGTTAGGACAAGAGCCATGACCTCCTTCGCCACCAGGGGAAGGTTCCCATGAACATCCCCCCTTGGCGCAAAGGCCACATCCTTGTCCCGTGACACAGCCTGTCTGGCGGTTGTCTTCCCGAAAAAGATTCTCCGGATGGACAACTTCAGGCCATTCTCTTTGACTATGACTTTACCTCGCCATGGATTCCCCTTTTCCCGTTTTGGCTCCCTTTGAGTCTCTGGGTCTGAAAGAGGAATATGGCGAGAGACCTCTTGGGCAAGTTCCTATGCAAAGCCCTCTCCCCGAGAAAACTTCAATCCCTCGCCAGAAGGGAGAACTCGCTGTCCTCCCATTACCTTTTCTCCCGAGAATCTAACACAGGATGGGCTAGATTTTCCCTATTTCGGCCAGGACGCCCCCCATAGGAAGAGGTCTCCACGCCCTCCCCATGCCATCCACTCCCCTCACGGGAAGACTCGACTTCCTGAAATGGACAGAACAAGTCAATTCCCCCGGGAACCCCGGGAAGACCACCACCACCTTTTCCGGCCCAGTCACGGTATATACCTCTATATTAAGGACGTTTTCCCTCTCTACCCCCCCTCCTTCCCCCTGTCCTCATGCTTTCCGGCAAATACATCATCGTGGGCGCTGTGGCCGACGACCCGCTGGCCCTGGATATCGCCCACTATATGCGCCAGGAGACCGATATCTCCGACATCCTGGCCTACAAACAATTCGCCAACTCCGAATTCTGCCCCAGGTTCATCAGCGATGAGGCGGATTTCGATCATATCGGCTACGGACTCAAGGGAAAAACCGTCATTATCGTCTCCTCCTGCAGCGGACAACACACCCGAAACGCCCGGGCCATGCGCACCTTCCTGGTGGCCAGAGCCGCCAAGGACAACGGCGCCGACCATGTGATCCTGGTGGAACCCGACCTCTTCTATAGCGCCCAGGATCGGGGACCCCGCCCAGAATACGGACACGTGGCTTTTCAACGCACCCCCAGCGACTACAAAAAATTCGACGGACAACCCTGGAGCGCCATGCTCTACGCCCAATTGCTGAAAACCAGCGGGGTGGACGCCGTCCTCACCGTCCACAATCACTCCGTGGCCGTGGCGGAACTCTTCGAGAAACTCTTTGACGGAAATTTCTTCAATCTCTCTCCCGCCGAACTCTACGCCAGCTATCTGGCCAACCACGCCAGCCTCACCCAGGCCAATTCCTCCGAAAAGGGACTGGTCATCTGCGCCCCCGATAAGGGTGCCGCCCCCTTCGCCAAATCCGTCTTCGACGCCTATGTGAAGGAAAGCAGCGGAATGCTCATCAAGGGAACCCCCAGTCTCCTCATCATGAGCAAGGAACGCACGGGAGAACGACAGGTGGCCATCAAAGCCGCCGACACCAGCCCCACCGCCCTGGAAGACATCGCCGGACGGGAAGTGGTGGTCTGCGATGATATGGTCCGCACCGGCGGAACCATCGTGGCCTGCTGCAAACAACTCAAGGCCGCCGGAGCCTCCCGGGTCCTCTTCGTGGTCACTCACTTCAACTCCTCCCAGGAAGTGAAGGAAAACCTCAATGACGATGTGGTGGATGACATTATCACTACCGATACGCTCCCCAATATCCTGAACCGCGATATGCAGGGAAGACTCCGGAAAAAAATGCTCATCCTCAAAATCTCCCGCTGGATCGTCAATGTCCTCCGGAATAAAATCCTCAAACTCAATCTCCCGGAATACTGCCCCGCCTATACCGTGGATATCTCCCGCAAAAACCCCTATTGGGCAGAAAACCAGGACTTGAGGGATTCCCTCTAACCCCACCCCACTTCCACAACTCTCCCTCCCCAACCCCCCTCCTCCTTTTCTTCAAACTACACTATACTACTAATCTAGAATGCGGATTTTCAATGAGATACGCCACATCGCCTCGGCTCCGCGCTATATTATTCCCGTTCGTTCCCGGGACGGGGAGTGTAGTTTAGTAAATCTGTACACAACCTGTACATAACTTGTTCATTTCCCTGTTCACACCTCTGTAGAAAACTTTCCTCTACATCTTTTCTTCTCGTTGTTGACATTGTTTTCTACAGGGATAACTCACTGGTTCTGAGAGGGTAGCATAGATTCTCTACAAAAGAGGCCCTCTCTAGTATTACTTTTCTTTTTTCTTCTTCATAACCAATAGGAAGCCTGTCAATGAATTTTCTGGTCAACACGGAAAAGTTTCTTTCGGGGATTCGTCGGGTGATGAGTGCCGTCTCCACCAAATCTCTGAATGCCATGCTGAACAACATCCTGTTGGAGGCGGAGGGGGACGCCTTGCATCTGACGGCCTACGACATGGAGGTGCGGATTCAGACCTCGGTGCCGGCCACGGTGAACGAGGCGGGGACCATTGCGGTTCCGGCGAAGAAGTTTGGGGAGGTCATTGGCGCCCTTCCCATGGGGGATGTGTTGTTGGAGACCCGTGCCGAGGCGCCCGAGGAGATTCGTCTGAAGTGCATGAAGGCCAACTACAAGCTTCATGGCCAGCGGGGAGAGAGTTTTCCCGTGGCGGATCCCTTTGTGGAGGACTGGTCCTTTGTCATGGGGGGGAAGGAGTTGGTGGATTGCCTGTGCAAGACGGTCTATTCCCGCAGTGAGGACGAGACCCGCCAGGCCTTGAACGGGGTTCTGATTTCCATCCGTGGGAGCATGCGCACCATTGCCGCCAGCGACGGGCGTCGTCTGGCCTTGGTGGAGGCCTCCTTGGAGCAGGAGGCGAAGGAGGGGGAGGGAGAGTCCGCGGGGCTGCCCACCCAGGAAGGGGAGGTGATTCTGCCCTTCAAGGTCGTGGCAGAATTAATCCGGAGCGTGGATCAGACCAAGGTGGTGAAGATTCGTCTCACCCGGAGCATGGCGGTCTTCGAAAACGGCCAGACGGTGATCACCAGCAAGCTGGTGGATAAAAAATACCCGAACTACCGCTCCGTGATTCCGGTCAGCTTCCGCAATACCGTGGAGATTCCCCGGATGCTCTTTGCGGATGTGTTGAAACGGGTGCGCACCATGGTCGGCGAAGGAGAGGAAAACGCCTCCGTCACCCTCAGCATCCAGGAAAATCTCATGCGCATCTCCGCCTCCTCCCCGGAATACGGAAATGCGGAAGACTCCGTGGATGTTTCCTTGACCGGAGAACCCATCGACATCTCCTTCAATCCCCGCTATCTCTTCGACCCCTTGAAGAATCTGGTCTGCGATACGTTCCAAATCCACTACAATGACTGCGTCACCCCGGTGGAGATGACGGGCGATCCCGGCTTCATCTACATTCTCATGCCTATGCGCCCCGTCTTGCCTTCCGAGGAAGAGGGAACCATCGAACCCCAAATCTAACTTCCTCCCTCCCTAGAGCAGAAGAACCCCCCACTTCCCTTGACTCTAGTTTTTTTGCCCTATTTCTTGAAATTTTCCGTACTTTTACTAAAATAGGGAAAATGCGATGCCTTCTCGTGGAGGGACGGGGTTGTCCTTTCCTCCGATGGTTCACTCTCCCAGTCCGGCTATGAATTCTTCCTCCTGGAAATCCTTCCTCGCCTCTCTGACTCTGGCGACCGCCGTCGCCTTCTCTCTGGGGGATGGACTATTCGTCCGTTCCGCCTATGCCCAGGAAGAGGAGGAAGTCGCCCTTTCCCAAGAGGAAGGGCAGGAAGAGGAGGCCGCCTGGGAGGAGGAATCGGCGGACCAGAAGGAAGGAGACGAGGAATCGGAGGAGGAGACCGAGGGTGCTCCGTTGGAAGTGAAGGGACCCAGCCCGGATGCCAAGGGGGCTCCCGCCACTCCCTATATGCACGGGGCCACAGATGGCAAGGCCATCCCCCTGAATCTGGCCTCCTTCACCTCCCCGGAGGTGCTTCAGAGTCATGTGGCCGACCAGGAAGTGCTTCCCTCCCTCGGGGTGGGCACAGGCGCCATTTTCTGCCTGAGCCAGGAGGAAGTGATGCTGGAGAAGAGCCTGTTGACGCCAGAGGAGATCAACGACTGCCGTGGCCAGGTTCTTCGCTTCCATGTCTGGTTGAAGGGAGAAGAGGTGGCGCAGGAGGGCAATCTCTGGGCGGAGGCTCCCGCTCTCCGTCTGGAACTGGTGGACAACAATGGAAATGTGGTGGCCATCGCCGACAGCTTGTTCAAGACCCGGGGCACTTTCCCTTGGCACAACTACTACATGGACATGGACATTCCCCGGAATGTCTTCCTCTCTTCTTCCGCCGTTGCGGAGGTGAAAAAGGATCAGCTCCTGGATGTGCTGGGGCTGGCCACGGAGACCACCGTCCGACAGGCCGGCCTCTATCTGACTCTCTTCTCCCGGGGCACGGGAAAAGCCTACTTCGGCGGGCTCTCCTATGAAAAAATCACCCGGAAGGAGCAGGCGTTGTCCCCCGAAGCGCTGGATGACGCCACCGCCACCTTCTCTCCCAATCCTCCGTATGACGAACTGCCCATGCTTCTCTACTACGGATTGGATACTCGTCTTCCCTGGAGATTCCTGGACGGGAACGAGAGTTTCGGTTCTCTCCGCACGGTGGCCGGACTGGAAGCCTACCTCCAGATGGCGCTGAAGGATTGGTTCCATATCCAGAAGGGCGTGGCCATGCTCCCCTATCTGTATGTGACCGCCAATACGCTGAAACTCTCCCCGGGATTCGAGGAGGGATGGCTGGAAACCCTGCGGGGCAAGCTGGAAGCCGCCCAGAATCCCGAAACTGGCCTCTGGCATGTGGAGGGAAAACCCAATCTTCTGGCGTCCGCCGCCCTGGCGCGGGGATGCTTCAGCCCCCAGGGCATTCATCACAACGATGCCGTTCCCCCGAAGACTCCCTGGAACTCCATGGCGCCGGACGGGGAATTGAAGCAGGGAGTCCAGATCATCCGCAGTTTGCTTCAGGAGCGGGTGGCCGGGGCCGCCTGGAATAGCTTTGCCTTCCAGAGTCCGGAGTTGAAGAAGCACTTCGGGGAAAACCGGACCGAGCTGCTTCCCACCGCCGCCGCCGTCCTCCTTCTGGCCAAGGCCAGGGACACTCTCCCCATGGAGGAGAAGGCCTACGAAGAGGCAGAGGAGGCCATCCAAGCCGCCTACGCCTATGCGGTGGAGAATTTCGTCCTCCGGGAAGGAAATCTCTATCTGTGGAAAGAGAGCAACACCCAGGCCCAGCCTGCGTTGTCGCCTGTGGGCATGATGCAATTGCTGAATGCCGCCAGAACTTTGGAGCACCGGGTGAACGATCTCCTGCCCCGTCCCGTGGTCAGCTGCCGCCGCCGTCGTTCCGCCGGCCTGGGAAAGGCGGATGTGGTTTGGGCCAACCCGGAAAAGGGACTGGTGGCCGTCCGTCTGTATGCCGCCCCGGCGGATTTCAACCCGGCCATGCTCTCCGAAAAGCATCTCATTGGCGTGGTGGAAAGGCCCCGCGCCACCCCGAAAAACCAGGATCCCCTCATGCTCGCCTACCGTCTGGCCGAGGGCGCCAGAAAGTACTGGGGGGTCACTCTTGCCGATCTGGAGGCGGAGTATCTGGAGGAAAAGTTCTCCACTCTGGCGAGCTACGTCGGGGGAACCAAGAACTTGACGGCAGGAACTGCCGGCGAGAAACCTGTGACCATGAACGTTTCCTCTCCCCTCGCCTTCGGCTATGCCGAGGAAGAGGCGGAGACCATACCCATAAAAGTCTATGCGGTGGGTGTCGCCTCCAATGGAGAAATCACCCCCTGCATACCACTCGATGCCGACGACGAGGAATAACGAAACGCTGTTCTTCCTGGGTTCGCCTTCTTGGTGAACCGCCGGCAGAGACTCCATCCCTGCTTCTCCCCCCCATAGGGAAGAAACATCGGCGTGGGTCTCTGCCTGTCTCTCCCTCCCTCCCCTCCAGGAACATTCCTTCTCCCCCGGACGGGCGAAAATGGTTTTCGCCTCTCCCATCGAGAAGATTCCTGGCCCTGAATCCCCGGGATGCGGTGGATTTTCATTCTTGACCCCACAAGGAAGCCCCGAAAAAACTCCATCGTAGCCCTTCATGATTCCAGGGGAAATGCCTCCCCGCTGATGCGGGAGGAGAAGAAGAGAGACTCTGGCCTGCTGCCAGGGAAAACCTCTCCTCCTTCTCTTCCCGCAAACTAGGCGAAAGGCAATTCCCCTCACTACGGGAAAAGAGACAACCAATCCCCCAGATGCCTCCCCAGACAGGAGGAGATTTCCCGCCGCCTGGCCGCCGGAAGTTTCTTCTCTCCGCCCGGAAAGGAAAAACCGGCGCATGGGGTGGCAAAAGGAGGGAGAAAAGAAAGACAGCATTCGGATCGCCGCGTCTCGGCGGGAGGTTTCCACCATGACCAACCGCCATTTCACGCTCGTCGAACTCCTGACGGTGACCATCATCATGACCGTCATCGTGGGGGCGACTGTACCGGCCTACAACCGAATCATGACCGGAAATGCCGTCAGCTACGGCAACCGGATGATCACATCCCAATTGAATATGGCCCGGACCCGGGCCTGCCAGAAGCGCCGCGCCGTGGCGGTGCTCTTCCCCGACACATCTCTGGCTTCCGTCTATAGTGAAAGCCTGGCGGATCCCGTGGCTCTCCGCTCCTTCCGCTGCGCCTATGTGAAGGAAAGTGGAGGGGGCTGGGAGTTCCAGGAATGGGTGGAGGGCACCCAGTGGCAATATCTTCCCAAGGGAGCCTTCTTCCCTGTCTCCAGCGCCACCCAGGCCGAGGTCCAGGACGCCTCCCACGGGTTCCTCTCCTCCGCCACGGTCACCGGAGTCTATGACGGCACGGAATATATCGACTCCCCCACGGAGGAGGACAAGAAAGAACTCCTCTTCACGGGAAAGCACGACTTCTCCCTGGCCATCATCTTCCAGCCCAACGGCCGTCCGGTGGTAGGCGCCGCCTCTCCCAGAGTCCAAGTGCGGGAAGGCGTTGTGGTGGAAAATGAGGATAGCAACACCATGGTGCATAAGGTCAATGTGGACAACGGGCTCTATGCCCGGGTGAACCGCTACACCGGCGCTGTGGTGACCCGGGAATTGAACTAGCCAAAGGAGGGACACGCCATGAAGAAAAATACCCGTCTCACTCCTTTCACCCTGGTGGAAGTCCTCATCGCCATGGGAGTCTGCGTCATCGGCATTTGCAGCATTATGGTCTTCTTCCCCCTGGGAGCCAAGGCTTCCCGCAATGCCTCCATGGCCTCCTATGCCTCCAATGCCGCTGAACAGCTCCTCTCTTTCGCCCGCTCCTGCATTGAGGAAGACAAGGTGGGAAATGGATATGCCGCCTTCGCCTATTTCACCGGCTGGAATCCCGGCAATCCCTCCTCCTACACCTCGGGCGCCAAGGTGGAACCCGAGCCGGACTACAAGGAGAGCAATCAGGATGCGGACATGGGGGGACTCCTCTCCAACAGCGATGCCTTCGGCGCCCGGATGCAGGAGTTCTTCAAGGAAATTCTGACCAACGAAAGCGTCACCATCACCCCTCTCCAAAACCGGGTCTACTACTTTGACTTCACCACCAAAGACGGCTCGGAAGCCTACTCCGACTTCAACTGCTACGCTAGCCTCTGGGCCACCCCCGTGGAAGCCAATGGGGTGAAACTCCCCTTCACCGCCCAGCTCCATCTGGAACTCTCCTGGCCGGCAGATCTTCCCTACAGCAGTCGGGAAAAGCGGGAGTACACTCTGGAAGTCTTCAAGGCCTACTAAGAAAGGGAGATGCCACCATGAACAAGCTGCATTCCCATTCCTTCACCCTCATCGAAGTCCTGGCGGCCGTGGCCGTCCTGGTGATCATGATGGGCTTCATCTTCCAATTCACCAGCAGCGCCCAGAAACTCTGGGCCTCCAACACCGGCCGCACGGAAATGTCCGCCCAGGCCAATGCGGTCTTCTCTCTCCTCCAGGAAGATCTGGAACATATGTATGTGGTTCCCTCAGAGGAAGATCTGGATGCCCAGGCGGGATGGTACATCCGCCACAAGAACCCCGATGATTCCACGGTCAGCCTCTTCTCCAACACGGCGGATCGCCCCCTGGAGGATCTCTGCTTCTTCACCCAGGATATCGCTCCCCAGTCTCCCGCCACCCAGGCCATTCTCTATCCCGTCCGCTACCACTTTGTCCCCGGCACCCCCGGGGAGGTCTACGGGGAAGGCACAGGGAAGCTCTATCGGTACGTCCAGACGGATGGGGTCCACTGGGAGATGATTTCCGAAGACTTCGCCTCGGCAGGAAAGGGAGACACCCCCAGCTGGTATGCTCCGGAACCCGCCACTGAGGACGAAAAGGAGGAATTCCTCCTGGCGGAAAACATCCAGTCCATCACCATCCTTTCCGATGCCGCCCGGGACGAGGCGGGAAGTATCCGCCCGGTCAGCGACAATCCTCTCCAGATCAAGCCCTCTTTCCTCCGGGTCACCATCACCTTCTCCATTCCCGAACATCTTCGCAATGGAGCCAAGAGAACGGAAGGCAGCGACATGACCTTCTCCCGGGTCTTCCTGTTGAATAAGTAACTCCAGCACAAGGAGATACATCTTTTCTCCCTCCAGGAACGCACCCCATTCCCGGGCTCCGGGAAGTCTCTTCCTTCTTCCCACAATTTGGATTCCGGTTCCGGATTCCCCTTGAAACCCAGATAGCTGAACAGGCGTCTCTCTCTCCTTCTCCCCGCCTTCCGCGGGTCTTGAGGAGGAAGGGGTAGACAAGCCTCCCATACCATACTTGCCACCATGAACACCTTCCAGAGAAAACCCGACGAGCGGGGCTCCGCCATCTTGATGGTGCTGGGGCTGCTCTCCTTGCTCCTGATTCTGGCTTTGGTCTTCGCTGTCACCAGCCGCAATGCCCAGATTTCCGCCGAGGCCTCCGCCGATCAAGTCCAGGCAAAGCAGGTCTCCCAAAGCGCCTTCAACCGCGCCATGGAATGCATTTTCTTCTTCCAGAACAAGGGAAATCTCCTGAAGAACAGTAATCTGGAAGCCATGATGCCCGACAATGCCGACTTGGATCAGTCCATGGCGGATCCCGCTACCGTAGACACGGATCTCTTCTATGGCGACCCCGGCACTTCCAATACCGCCGATTATCTGGGTCTCCAACCCTACATCGGATACGTGAATGCCACCGCCGATTGGAACCCCCTCTGCCTCTACGGAGAGTTCTCCCAAACCAACACCGGCACCACCCCCTTCGCCCTCCAAACCGATGGCAACCCCTACCAGGCCATCTACTACAGCCATCGGGAGGACGGATACGACGAGGCGGGCGAAGAAAAGGAGAACAGTCTCTATGAAATCGTGGCCGCTACCACCCTGGGCACCGGATACCGCATCGTCTCCGATGACAATGACAATCTCGACGACGACACGGACCAGTTCGCTACTCTCCTGAAATCTTCCGGCGCCTCCCAGCTCCAGTTCGTGGAAGATACGGACGCCGATGGCCATATCACCCAGCGTCTGGGATTCGTTGCCTTCGTGGATGGCCCGAAATTCGACCTGAATCAGCTGGTCTCCTCCAAGATGGACGGGGATGCCAATGAACCCTATGTGCCTTGGGTGGATGGTGGCACCCTCACGCTGGGAGATCCCACTGGCGCAAATCCCGCCTACAATCCCTTCGGCACCTTCGGGGATAGCGTCTATGCCATCATGGGATACGACTATGATGCCAATGGCATTCCCGATTCCCTCTATGACAGCGGAAAGCTGACCGAGGAGGAAACCATCCAATACGGCATCCATCCCCAGGAACTCCAGGTTCGCCTGGACGCCTCTGGAAACGCCATCTACGCCAAGGACAACTACCTCCAGCGGAAGAAGGAGGACACCCCGCCCAAGTGGTTCACCTTGGATCAATTGCTCTCCCACGAGGAGGATGAGGTGAAGGATGCCTTCACGGAAGATCTCTTCACGCTCTCTCTGGCCTCTGGAACCAAGGAACGGGAATTCCGCTTCAACGGAAACTTCATCAGCCTCCAGGAAATGGAGGAGACTCTTCCCTGGTCCGATACCACCCACTACGCTGCGGGCCAGGAACACTACCTCATGAAGGCCAATCTGGCCTATCCCTGGGGACTTTACTGCAATGAGACCACCTGCCCCTTCGGCACGAAACCCGAGTGGAGTGACATCGGAACCTATCTCCAGGGACAGGATACCGAAGCAGCCCTGAAGGCCGCCACGGAACACTTCTTCCAGGAACACCTGGGCCTCCACTACGATTCCACCACCGCCGACCGCTTCCTCTTCAAGGAGGGCACCACGGACCTCACGCCCCAGGTTCTGGCCAATATGGCGGATGCCTCCGATGCCGACTACGATGCGGTCTACATGGCCACCTATGGCGCCGGAAACGACAAGCTGGCCTTCGATTCTCCCAGCTTCCAGCAGAAGCAGGCCTCCCCCACCACTCCCCCCAGCAACGACATCCACGAACCCACCCTCTGCGGCAACGAAAGGGTGCCCGCCATCGTGGGCGTGAATATCTCCGTGGAAGCCACCGGCGGCTTGGCAAAGATCCAAGCGGAGGAAAAGACGATTACCTTCCAGGAATTGAAACAAAGTTTGGGATGGTTTACCATCACCATCTGCCCTAGCAGAGCGACTCAGGCTTACCAGTTGACCACCACGGAAGGGGAGTGGACCTTCCAGCCCAGGGTGACCCTCACTCTCCAAAATCTCCTTAACGAGGAACTCACCAAGACCAACCAGGAATACCGGGTCATCGTCCAAGGAAAAATCACCCCCATGATTCTGGGAAAAGAGGTGCGCAAGGCCAATGGCCCCCTTAGGGTCGTGGAGACCTACCACAACATGCTCTTCTTCCTCAACAATACCGGAGGCTTCAATCCCGTGGATCTGGGGGTGACCACTCAGGGTTCCACGAACTACGGCATTGCTCAGGGAGACGAAAATTCCGATGCCTTCCAAGCCTTCCAGACCTTCCAGCGGAATTTCTCCATCGACCAGACGGTGACGGTGGATCGTGCCTCCTTCCAGGGCATGGAATACCAGACGGTGGAGGTGGCGGCGGATGAATTGTCCGTCCAAGTGCCCGCCCGGAGTTTCTCCACGGACTATAATCTGGCGACCTATTCGTCTAGTAGTACTGGCATTAACCCGCATTACACCTTCTACTACCCCACGGGAACCGCCTATGCGGTCACCATTGAAAAGATTGTGGTCATGAGCCACCATGGGGACTCTGTGGATGCCAAGAGCGTCAGCGACCTGGCCTATGCGGTCGCTCCCTCCGCCACCGATCCCGGCTGGAACCTGGTCTACGGTTCCAAAGGGAACGAGAACTTTGAATCGGGAGAGATGACCTTTGACCAGTTCATTGGCACCGTCCCCGTGGAAGGCGTTGCCTGCCGGGATCCCCGCCTGAATCACCAGGCCTCCCAATGGGAGTGGCTGGGAGGCAAGGACAATTCTTCCCTGGCTGGTTCCAACTTCTCCTGGTATGAATACCCCGGTTCCTTCCTGAACAACATCCAATCCATTGCCGGCAAGGGAAATGGGTACATCACCCGGAACAATGCGGGGCTCCAGTGGTGCCATGTGAACTTCTCCGAAGAGGTAGCCTGGCCCACCATGGAAAGCGCCCTGAAGAATGACGATCCGGGCACCCAGAAGGACTGGGAACCCGATTTCGAACCCGCTACCGGGGCTACCTCCGCCACCTACAATGCCACCGATCACTACGCCTCCGGCGGCACGATGGGCACCACCCTCTCCACCGCCTACTGCCCCAACGCCCCCTTCACCTCCCTCTGGCAGCTGGGCGCCATCCACCGGGGCGTGGAAGGACAGACCCTCAATCTGAAGGCCTTCGGCACCGATGGCTCCAATGCCATCTCCCACCTCTATGAGGATGGTGACGCCTGGTTCCTGGACTACGTGAATCTCACGGAATTGGATGAAACCCACGGCATCCGGGGCAAGTTCAACCCCAATTGCTTCAACGTGGGGGCCTACCAATACCTCTTCGCCAACATCCCCGCCAATCCCGACGCCAAGGATACCTGGATCTATCTCCCTGGAAACTACGACCCCAATGCCGATGTGACCCGGAACGAATACTTCCGATCCTTCGTGGGAGGCATCGCTCCCGCCGCACGCCCCGATGAAAACTGGGAGGACACCATCTTCGCTTTCCAGGATTTCTCCGGCACCGACTACAAGGATGTGTGCAAACTCCAGTCCTGGAGCCCCATCCAGTCCTTCTTCCACTTCGTGGATATCGATGGCGGCGGCGGAGCCAATGTCCAATGCAACGACCGGCAGGCGGAAGCCCTCATCGGATGCACCGCCGGCCTCCTCTCCACCCGCTACGAGACCTACACCGTCATCGCCGTGGGCCAAAGCCTCCAATGGCTTATGCCGGATGACGCCATGCCGCCTGCCGGCGCAGACCGGGATGCCTTCCTGAAGCAGCTGGCCAATCCCGTGAAACTCCATGACGACAACTGGTATTCCATCCTTTCCACCCAAGCCCGTCTGGTGACCCTGGTGCGGGATTGCTGGTTCGGCAAAATCCAGGTGCTGAAATCCCAACTCCTCTAACCCCCCCAGACCATGACGAACAAGCGCGCATTCACTCTCACGGAACTCCTGGTGGTCATCGCCATCATTGTCATCCTGGCAGGCATGGTCATCGGCGGAATGGGCTATGCCGGACGACGGGCCGACGACGCCAAAACCCGCTCCGCCCTGATGATCTTCGCCGCCGGACTGGAACAGTTCCGCAGCGAAAGGGGATACTACCCCCCTTGCTCCAGCGTCTCTTCCGTGAAATTCAAACGGGATAGCGGAAAGCTTGTCCTGATTCTCAATGGCAAGGAGTACCCCTTCTCCAGCAAGAAGACCAACAAGGACTACATAGACCTGGAAAATGTGGACAGCGAGACCACTTTCGATGACAGCTGGGGACTCTCTTTCCAATACCAGTGCCCCGGCGAACACAACCGCACCGGCTTCGATCTCTGGTCCTGTGGCCGGGATGGAAAGTCCGACTCCGATGACGAAAAAGTGGACGATATCTCCAACTGGGATACTGCCCAATAGTTTCTCCTCCTCCCTGAATCTCCTCGAACCCTCCCTCTCCTCCCATACGAAGATGCAAAGACATCCCTTCACCCTCACAGAACTGCTGATGGCCATCGGCATCATTGTCATCCTGGCCTCCATCGCCGTCCCCACCACCATTAACGCCATCAAAAAGGCGGAGATGGCCAAGGCCCAGGCGGAAATGACCACCATCGTGGAAGCCCTGAAAAACTACGAGTCCACCTATGGCATCCTTCCCCTGAAATGCCTGGGCGCTACCCCCGCCGATGGCGTGATCTCCGGCACCAGCGGCTCCTACACCGCCTATGAGACCCTCATCCGCATCCTCCAAGGGGAAAACCTCACCGTCAACAGCAAGGCCATGAACAAGCGGAAGGTGGTCTTCCTGGAAGGAAAGGACGAAGGCCTCCTCACGGATCCCTGGGGCAACGACTACATCGTTCTCCTGGATGGCGACGGAGACGGAAAGCTGGATCCCTCCACCACCGATGAACCCAAGGGGCTGGATGGCAAGCCCTGGCGCAAGGACATCCTCATTTGGTCCCCCGGCCCCGATGGGGATCCTGACAAAATCGAGGACAATGTCTACTCCCTCCCCGTTCTCTGGGACAAAGGCGAGAAGAAGTGGGTCCCCGACACGCTGTAGGAATGCCCCCGGCAAGTTCAGACTTTTTTGCTCCCCAAACAGAAACCAACACTCCTACATAGGAAATCCACCACCATGAAAAAACAATCCTTCACCCTCATCGAATTGCTGACGGTGATCGCCATCATCGCCATCCTCTCCGGTCTCCTCCTCCCCGCCGTGGGACGGGCCCGGGCCACCGCCCAGAAAACCGCCTGCGCCAGCAAGATGGGCGAACTGGGAAAGGCCGAAATCATGTTCTCCAATGAAAACAAGAACAAGACGGTTCCCGCTCAACCCAGCGACAAGAAATACAACTTCATCTACAGCCTCTGGGACTATGTGGGAGAGAATGAGAAGATCTTCCTCTGCCCCCTGGATCCCTACGAGGACAATACGGAGTACAAGCCTCTCCTCGCTGATGGTTCCACTCCCGCTATCCGCTTCAGCTACACCGTGAACGGAAAGGACGACTACAGCAAGAAGGGCGTCCACTGGTCCGCGAATGCCGCCAAATACACCGACATGGTGAAGGGATGGAAATCCATTAGCACCATCAAGAACCCCTCCGGCACCCTCTCTCTGGCCGAGGGTTGCATCCCCCCCAATGATACCTCCGCCGGAAAGATCTATGGCGGGATCGCCTACGCCACCGGTGGCGGGTACTACTCGGACTTCAAGAAAGTCGCCGACGTGGTCCGCCATGGCAACGCCGCCAACTATCTCTACATGGATGGCCATGTGGAGACGCTGAACGAAGAGGAAATCGAAGACCAGGTGGACACCAATCCCTCTGCCTGGGCCATCGAGTAACCTCCCCGCCCATATCTCTCCCTCCCCCTCTTTCCTCCCCCAGGACAAGAGGGGGATTTTTTTTTCGAGGTGGCGCCGCAGGCGCCGAGGGTTTCGCAGGCGCTTCACCCCCGTCGCAAAGGCCTGGCCTGCCACCCCTACGGGGTTCGGATTCAATTTTTACCGTGCCGGGGGTTCCGGTCTGGCCTTTCGGCCTCCCTTCACCCCCGTCTATCGATCCACCCACCCCTACGGGGTTCATGTGGATGCCCCCCTTCCCCCCGCAGGCGAGGGGGAGTAGCATATCCTCCCAGGGCGGGACGTGCGGGGGGGCAGGTCCCGCCCCTGCCCTGCCCTCTGTGTTTTCTCTCTGTGTGGGGTGCCCCGCAGATTTTTTGCATTGGTCTATTGATATCGGCTTCCAAAAATCCTATACTTTCTCTGTCCACACGTTCGGAGTTCCCATCCCCCCCTTGGAGAGAAGAAACATGGCACAAGAAAAACTCAAAGGACCCGTCTGCTTGAATCACCCGGACAAATTGGCGGTGGCCCACTGCTGCGTCTGCCGTCGCCCCATCTGCCAGGAGTGCCTCATTCAAGAAAATAGCTTCAAATGCTGCTCCCGGGAATGCCTGAAGATGGCCAAGGAATCCACCCAGCGCACGGCGGATGTCCTGGAGCGAAAGTCCCGGAGCGAGGCGGGGGCCTGGGTGCGTCCCGCCATCCGTCTCATCATCCTGGCGGCCCTGATTGCTGCTGCCTGGTTCTTCCGGGGCAACATCCAGGGACTTTATCAGAAGTATTTTGGCAAGGGTCAACCCTCTGTGAAGCAGAGAATCGAGGAGTTCAATCGCCAGAATGTGGAGAAGGACCACCAGAGGCGCAACAAGAAGATGAACGACTTCGAACGGGATGGCCTGTAGCTCCCCCCCCTGCTAAGTTCAAGAAGAATCCAAGGGCTAGATCTCCTGGAAAATCTAGAAATCTACCCCCGGAGGGGAAAATCCCAGGGCGGGACGTGCGGTTAGCACGAACCGCCCCTCCGTGTCCTCCGTGACGCCCGCAGGGCGTTTCCGTGCCTTCCGTGTTTCAAACTCCGTGCCCTCTGTGCGCCGGCTTGCCGGCGTTTCCGTGCCTTCCGTGTTTCCCCGACCTGTCCTCTGTGTTTCAAGGGTGTCTCCCAGGGCGGGAGGCATTACATTATCTCCCGTCTTTTTCCCTGCATTTCCAACTTGCATAACAACTCATTTTTTCGGGAGTTCATTACCATGTCGAAGAAAGCGGACATTGGCCTGATTGGATTGGCCGTCATGGGCGAGAATCTGGCCTTGAACATGGAGCGCAACGGGTATACCGTGGCGGTCTTCAATCGCAGCGTGGAGAAGGTGGATGCCTTCGTCACCGGCCGTGGAGCGGGCAAGAAGTTCATTGGATGCCACAGTCTCCAGGAGTTGGCGGAGAATCTGGAGCGTCCCCGTCGCATCATGCTGATGATCAAGGCGGGTTCCGCCGTGGATCAGATGATTGAGAAGCTCCTGGGGGTGTTGGAGGAAGGGGACATCATCATTGACGGGGGCAATAGCTTCTTCCAGGACACCATCCGCCGCACCAAGGATTTGGCGGAGAAGGGGATTCGCTACATTGGCACGGGAGTTTCCGGCGGGGAGGAGGGCGCTTTGAAGGGGCCCTCCATCATGCCCGGAGGAAATCCCGAGGCCTGGCCCTATGTGAAGCCCATCTTCCAGGCCATCGCCGCCAAGGTGGTGGGGGATTTCCCCTGCTGCCAGTGGGTGGGGGACAACGGGGCCGGACACTATGTGAAGATGGTCCACAACGGCATCGAGTATGGCGACATGCAGATGATCTGCGAGGCCTACTGGCTCCTGAAGAACATTCTGGGACTCTCCGCCGAAGAACTCCACCAGGTCTTCACCCAGTGGAACCAGGGAGAACTCAACAGCTATCTGGTGGAAATCACCAGCGAAATCTTCGCCAAGACCGATCCTGAGACCGGAAAGCCCGTCACCGACATCATTCTGGATGTGGCGGGACAGAAGGGCACGGGCAAGTGGACCAGCCAGGGCGCCCTGGATCTGGGCGCTCCCGCTCCCACCGTGGCCGAGGCCGTCTTCGCCCGCTGCCTCTCCGCCATCAAGGAGGAGCGGGTGGCCGCCTCCCAGGTGATCCGGGATGACTCCACCACCCCCTACCAGGGGGACCGCCAGGCCTTCATCGACGCCGTCCGCCAGGCCCTCTACGCCTCCAAGATCTGCTCCTACGCCCAGGGATTCCAGCTCCTCCAACTGGCCGCCAAGGAATACCACTGGGATCTCCATTACGGGGAAATCGCTCTCCTCTGGCGGGGCGGATGCATCATCCGCGCCACCTTCCTGGAAAAGATCCACGCCGCCTTCCAGAAGAATCCCGCTTTGGCCAATCTCCTGGTGGACGACTTCTTCGGAAAGGCTGTGGCCTCCTGCGCCAAGGCCTGGCGCCAGGTGGTGGCCCAGGCCGTCCTCTCCGGCGTCCCCGTCCCCGCCTTCTCCAGCGCTCTGGCCTACTACGACGGCTATCGCTCCGCCTGCCTCCCCGCCAATCTCCTCCAGGCCCAGCGGGATTACTTCGGCGCCCATACCTACGAGCGCACCGACCGGCCTCGGGGACAGTTCTTCCACACGGAATGGACCGAGGATTGCGGCAAGACCGTCTCCGGCACCTATAACGCCTAGTCTCTTCCTCCCCACCTACCCCCGGGACGCTCCCCAAAGTTTGGCGGAGACGCCCCCGGGGGTTCCCTTTCTCCCCCCCCCGCTGATTTCACTTCCATGGCACTGTTCACCAGCCTTGGCGGAAAGAATCTCGCCATCGACGATTCCCAACTCCGGGAACTCCTCCGGGAAACCATCCGGGCCACCGGCAAGACTCCACGGAAGATGCTGCTGCTGCCCCCGGACCACACCCGCCTCAACTCCTACGCCGGCCCCATCACCCGGATGCTCTGGGAGGAGTGGTCCGACCGGTGCCACATCGATATCATGCCAGCCCTGGGCACCCATAAGCCCATGACCGACGAACAGCTGGAGATGATGTTCGGCCCCCAAATCCCCAAGTCCGCCTTCCGGGTCCACGACTGGCGTAACGGAGTGCGCACCCTGGGAACGGTCCCCTCCTCCTTCATCCAGGAACTCTCCGGAGGACGCCTGGACTATGAGGTCCAGGTCCAGGCCAACGAACTCCTCTTCCAAGACTACGACCTGATTCTCTCCATCGGCCAAATCGTCCCCCACGAGGTGGTGGGCATGGCCAACTACACCAAGAACATCATGGTGGGGGTGGGCGGCCCCGACATGATCAACAAATCCCACTTCCTGGGGGCCGTCAGCGGCATGGAACAGCTCATGGGACGGGCCGACACCCCCGTGCGCCGACTCTTCAACTACGGCGTGGATACGTTCCTCAGCCAACTGCCCCTGGTCTATCTCCATACGGTCCTCTCCCGGGACGAGGCCTCCGGCGCCATGGCCCTCCGGGGATTCTTCTCCGGCACCGGCCCCGATGCCTATCTGGCGGCCTGCAAACTGGCCGTGGAGACCAATCTGGTTCTCCTGGATCAGCCCCTGAAAAAGGTCCTGGTCTACCTGGATCCCCAGGAGTTCAAGAGCACTTGGCTGGGCAACAAGGCCATCTACCGCACCCGCATGGCCATCGCCGACGACGGGGATCTGATCATCCTGGCCCCCGGCCTCCGGGAGTTCGGGGAGGATCCCCAGATGGACGCCCTCATCCGAAAATACGGCTACAAGGGCACCCCCGCCACCCTCCAGGCGGTCAAGGAAAACCAGGATATGCGGGAGAATCTGGGGGGCGCCGCCCACCTCATCCATGGCTCCTCCGAGGGCCGCTTCCGCATCACCTACTGCCCCGGCCCCCAGGTCTCCCCCCAGGAAATCCAACAGGTGGGCTTCGCCTACGGCAATCTCCAGGAAATGCTGGAGAAGTATCACCCCGAAACCCTGAAGGACGGACTCCAGACGGTCAACGGAGAGGAGATCTTCTACATCAGCAATCCGGCTCTGGGCCTCTGGGCCCTGAAACGCAATTTCCTAAACTAGGGCAGGGCACATCCCCCCTCCCTCTTCCTTCATCCCCCACAAAATCTTCCCACTCCTATGCCGATCTCCTTCCGCCAAGACGCCAAATACGCCATGCTCGTCCCCTCCAGCATGGGACTCCGACTCACCCCCGCCGATGGACAGCCTTTCCATTGCTCCGATACCTTCAAGGTCCAGGTGACCTCCGCCGAAACCAATGTGGCCAGCGTCCCCTCCTTCCTGGGCATGCCCGTGAAGGTCCTCACCGCCTTCGTGAAGGATAGCCCCGTGGCCCGCATGATCAAGGATAATCTGGCGGGACGACACATGGACTACGAAGGCCCCGAAGTGGAGCAGGGCGGCCCCTGGGGCTATCGCCACCAGTTCAATCTGGCGGACAGCGGCTACGGCAGCCGGGGACCCCGGGTCCAGAATGACCGGGCCGGCGAGGTGGGACGCATCCTGGATACGAAATACTTCGATCTGGAGCGGATCTTCGGACAGGAGGGCGTGAAGATCGTCCATCTCTCCGGTCTCATTGGCGCCCTCTCTCCCGAAACCAGCCGCTTCTGCCTGGAGCTGGCCCGGGCCGCCAAAGCCCACGGCACCCGCATCTCCTTCGACCTGAACTACCGGGCCTCCTTCTGGAAGAACCGGGAGCAGGAACTCCATGATATCTTCTCCGAAATCGCCTCCATGGCCGATGTGCTCATCGGCAACGAGGAGGATTTCCAGCTCTGCCTGGGCATCCAGGGACCCGAGGCTGGCGGAAAGGATATCGCCCAGAAGATGGAGAGCTTCAAGGAAATGGTGGTCCGGGTAAAGGCCGCCTATCCCCATGCCACCGCCTTCGCCACCACACTCCGGGAGGTCATTAGCGCCAATCGACACCGCTGGGGCGCCATCACCAATGTGGACGGAGAGTGGCAAATCGTGGAACCCCGGGAAATCGGCGTCCTGGACCGCATCGGCGGCGGCGACGGCTTCGTGGGCGGTTTCCTCTACGCCATGCTCAAGGGCATGGCCCCCGAAAAGTGGATCCAGTTCGGATGGGCCACCGGCGCCCTGGCCACCACTCACCTCACCGATTACGCCCAGCCTGCCGATGAGGAACAGGTCTGGAGCATCTGGGGGGGGAATGCCCGCGTCAAACGCTAACCAGGAATTTGATGAGTCGTTGCTTTTGCGCCACTGGCTTCATCAGGGCTCGGTCACATGGGTGACCATGCTCCCTCTCCCTTCTTTGCCCTGACGCAAAATCCCCAGCCTCCTCAACTCCCTGGCCCCCACCCCGCTGAGTCGTTGCTTTTGCGCCACTGGCTTCATCAGGGCTCGGTCACATGGGTGACCATGCTCCCTCTCCCTTCTTTGCCCTGACGCAAAATCCCCAGCCTCCTCAACTCCCTGGCCCCCACCCCGCTGAATCGTTGCTTTTGCGCCACTGGCTTTAGATAGGTTCTAGAGATTCTAGAGATTCTAGAGGCGCCGGGGGTTGCGCTGCGCTTCACCCCCGGCGCAAGGCCTGGCCTGCCACCCCTCTGGGGTTCGGCTTCTATTTGGGGTCTGCCGGGGGTTACGGTCGTCCCTTTGGTCCTCCCTTCACCCCCGTCTAGCGATCCTCCCACCCCTGCCGGGGTTCAAGAGGATTGCCCCCTTTGTCCCCCGCAAGCGGGGGGGAATTGAGGTTCTAGAAATCTAGAAATTCTAGTCAAAGAAAAAACACACCATGCGTTTGGTTTCCGAAAAGATTTTGGAATCCCAGAAGGGATCCAGCTGGATCCGCCGGATGTTTGAGGCGGGCATTGAATTGAAGAAGCAATATGGGGCTGACAAGGTCTACGACTTCAGCCTTGGCAGTCCCGACCTGAAGCCCCCGGTGGCGGTCATCGACACCCTCCGGGGCTTGGCGGACACGGTGAATGTTCCCGCCGGTCTGGGCTATATGCCCAATGCCGGCTATCCCGCCGCCCGGGAAGCGTTAGCCCTCTGGGCCTCCCAGGAACAGGGCGTGAAGATCCCGGCGGAGAATATTGTGGTGACCGTGGGGGCCGCCGGCGCCCTGAACTGCCTCTTCAAGGCGGTTCTCCTCCCCGGGGACGAGGTGCTCTGCCCCGCTCCCTACTTCGTGGAATACGGCTCCTACTGCGGGAACTTCGGCGGCGTCCTGAAGGTGGTCCCCAGCCATCCCGGCACCTTCCAGCTGGATCTGGAGGGCATCCGAAAGGCCATCACCGACCGCACCCGCATCCTTCTCATCAACAGCCCCAACAATCCCGCCGGCGTCATCTACTCCCCAGAGGAACTCCAGGCCCTGGCCCAAATCCTCCAGGAAGCCAGCAAGGGACGGGAACAGCCCATCCTCCTGGCCGCCGACGAACCCTACCGGTTCCTGGCCTTCGATGGACGGACTGTCCCCTCCGTCTTCCCCGCCTATCCCTACTCCGTGGTCTGCTCCTCCTTCTCCAAGAATCTGGGACTGGCGGGAGAACGGGTGGGCTATGTGGTGGCCAATCCCGCTCTCCCCAAGGAGGAAAGCGCCCAACTGGTGGCGGGACTGATTCTCACCAACCGCACCATCGGCTACGTGAACGCCCCCTGCATTGGACAAAAGCTCATCATCGGCGCCGTGGAGCACTTGGAGGAGACCCTCCGGGGCCAAAATGCCCAGCGGGAGGTCTATGCCCGCCGCCGCGCCCTTATGGCCAGCATCCTGGATGAGGCGAAAATCCCCTACCAAATGCCGGCGGGCACCTTCTATTTCTTCCCCAAGGCTCCCCACGGACAGGATGACTTGGCCTTTGTCCAGAAGCTGGCGGAGCAGCGCATCCTGGCGGTCCCCGGTTCCGGCTTCGGCTATCCCGGCTATTTCCGTCTGGCGCTCTGCGTGGATGACCAGGTGATTCAGAATTCCCGACAGGGCTTCCTGGCGGCCGCCCAGGCATAGGGCAGGGCGGGTCTCCCGGGGGGGGGAGGGAGACCCCGCATATTGTGTCATGGAGCAGCGGCAGGATTATCCGGAGGTGGCGGTGTTAGGGGGGGGGCCTGCAGGACTGGCCGCCGCCCTGCGCCTGGCCCGCTGCGGCAAGCGGGTGGGACTCTGGGAAAGGCATAGCCGACTGGGAGGAATGAACTCCTGGTATCTCCGAAAGGGCAGGGTGCTGGATACCGGGCTCCACGCCCTCACCAACTTCGCCTCCCCCCAGGACACCGCCGCCCCCCTGAATCAACTCCTGCGACAGCTCCGACTGCGACGCCAGGATCTCCATCTCACTCCCCAGCAACGCTCCCGCATCCTCTTCCCCCAGGGAGAAATCGTGCTCACCAACGACTTCTCGTCGGTGGCCGAACAGATCCGCCGCCTCTTCCCCCAGGATTTTCCCGGCTTCACCGCTCTGGTGGAGGAGCTCCGCCAACGGGGATACCACAGCACCACCCCCCAGGGAGACTCCGCCAACGCCCTCCTGGAACGCTATCTCGCCTCTCCCCTCCTCCGGGATATGCTCCGCTTCCCTGTCTTCTTCTATGGATGCCCCACCCGGTCGGACATGGAGGCCACCGCCTTCGCCACCATGTTCCGCAGCATCTTCCTGGAGGGACTGGGACGCCCCGCCGGCGGCATGCGCCCCTTCCTGGAAACCCTGGAAGCCCGCCTCCGACAAGAACAGGTGTCCCTCCATCTGGGGGAAGGGGTGAAAGAAATCCTGCTGGATGCCCAGGGGAGAACGCGGGGAATCCTTACCGACCAGGGCGAGGAAATCCCGGTCTCTCAAGTGATCTCCACCCTGGGTGCCCGGGAAACCGCCGCTCTCTGTCCCCCGGGAACCTGTCCCGCCCTGGAACAATGCCCTCCGGGGGAAATCTGCTTCCTGGAGGCGATCTTCTCCCTCCCCAACCCCCCGGCATCCTACGGATTCCAGGACGCGGTCCTCTTCCTTTGCCGCCAAAATCGCTTCTCCTACAGCCCCACCAGCCACGGGGAAAACCAGGCCCTCCTGGTCTGCGCCCCGGGAAACTATCAGGGAGAGGATACTTCCCCCGAGGCCACGCTCCTCCGGATCTCCGCCATGACCCAAAAGGAACTCTGGAAGAAAACCCAGGACCCGGCAACCTATGCCCAACGAAAACGCCAGGCCGCGGAAGCCCTCCGGCAGGCCCTAGAAGAATATTTCCCCGCCATGGCCCAGGAGGCAACTCTCCTGGATGCCTTCACCCCCCATACGATCCACGCCTTCACCGGACACGCCAATGGCGCCATCTATGGCTCCCCCCAAAAAGTCCCCCAGGGAGACACCGGACTCCCCGGACTCACCCTGGCCGGCACAGACCAGGGACTCCTGGGCATCGTGGGCGCCATGCTCTCCGGCGTCCTCGCCGCCAATGCCCTCGCAAGAGATTGATAGCGGAGGGGGATTTACGGTGTTATGTCATTGGAAACTAGAGATCTAGAGATCTACAACTCCTAGAGAATCTAGGAGTTTCCCCCAAAAAGAACCCCGGCAGGGCCATGCGCAGCATGGATCTGCCCTCCGTGCTCTTCGTGCGCGCCGTAGGCGCTTCTGTGCCCTCCGTGTTTTCCTTCCCTGTCCTCAGATCTACAACTCCTAGAGAATCTAGGAGTTTCCCCCAAAAAGAACCCCGGCAGG
>JAEDMH010000152.1 GCA_016303095.1 Lentisphaeria bacterium
ATGCCTTTCCCATTCTGCCAGGACAAGACAGGACAAGACAGAGGAATGGGGAAACTCCGGGCGTTCTCCGTCCGATTCCGGGGGGAAGGCTTTTTCTTCCAGGTTATGTTAAGCCTCGCTTCCGGGAGGGGCCGGGGGGGCCTGAGAGCCGGTGGTTTTTGTGTGGAGAAAGAGTCAGGATGGAGATTCAGGACAAGGAGTCATTGTTGCGGGAGGCAGCCCAGGCGTTGTCTCGCCTGCGGGAGGAGGGTGGGTTCCGGCAGTTGCGGGAGATTGCCCACGGGGCGGGGGCCGAGGCGTTGTGGGAGGGGAAGGTCTTCCGGAATTTCTCCAGCAATGACTACATGGGGGTGGGAGGGAATCTGGCCTGGCGCCGGGCCTTCTATGAGCAGTATCCCGACGGAGCCTCTCCGGAGCTGGCCCAATCTTGTACCTCCTCCCGTCTGCTGACGGGAAACACGCCGGCGTATCATCGGCTGGAGGAGACCCTCTCGGGGATGTACGGGGGACGGGCCGCCCTGGTCTTCAACAGCGGATATCACGCCAACATCGGCATCCTTCCCGCCCTCGCCGGCAAGGAGGACTTGATTCTCTCCGACAAGCTGAACCACGCCAGCATCATCGATGGCATGAAACTCGGGGAGGCCCCCTTCCGGCGATACCGGCACAACGACATGGAGCATCTCCGGGAATTGCTCGCCCGCCTGCGGGGCGCCTGCCGCCGCCTCTTCCTGGTGACGGAGTCCGTCTTCAGCATGGACGGGGATTGCGCCCCCTTGGCGGAGCTGGTGGCTCTGAAGGAGGAGTTCGGCGCCATTTTGGTGGTGGACGAGGCCCATGCCGTGGGGGTGCGGGGGCCCGGCGGCGCCGGCCTGGCGGCGGAATTGGGGCTGGACCAGCGGGTGGACGTGCTGGTGGGCACCTTCGGGAAAGCCTTTGGCTCCACAGGCGCCTACGCCATCCTGGATCCGACTCTGAAGGAGTATTTGGTGAACCGGACCCGCTCTCTGATTTTCACCACCGGACTGCCTCCCGTGGTGCTGAACTGGAGCGATTTCGTCCTGCGGCACTTTTCCCAGTTGGAGGAGGAGCGAACCGCCCTCCTCCAGAAGGCGAAGCGTCTCCGGGAGCTCTTCCAGGCCCGGGGACTGACCACGGGCGGAGACTCCCAGATTGTGCCTCTCATGGTGGGGGAAGACCGGGAAGCTTGCCAGTTGGCGGAGGCTTATCAGCGGGAGGGCATCCTGGTCTTTCCCATTCGCCATCCCACGGTGCCCAAGGGAACGGCCCGTCTTCGCTTCTCCCTCTCCGCCGCCTTGGGATGGGAGGATGTGGAGGCGGCAGGGAGGGTGAGCCTGTGAAATCCCTCTTCTCCCCCGCCGAAGGCGACATGCCCCCCAAGGGAACCATCCTCTTTTTCACGGGCTGGGGCATGGATCCTGCCGCCACCCGCCATCTCGCCCAGGGAGGGTACGACCTGTGGACGTTCTGGGACTATGCGACCCTCCCCCCCGCTCCCCCTCCTCCCCCGCCCGCGGCCGGGGAAGGGGTGCTGGTGGCCTGGTCCCTGGGAGTCTGGGCCGCCGCCCGCCTGGATTGGTCCGCCTGGCATCTCCAGGCTGGCCTGGCGCTGAATGGCACCCTGTTTCCCGAAAGCGCGGAATGGGGCATCCCTCCCGAGATCTTCCAGGGAACGGCGGACCATTGGGGAAACCCCCGGGCCCGGGAGCGCTTTCTAAGCCGGATGACGGGCAACGCCCAAAAGGCCGGAGAATTCCCCCTGGGCAATCGCGCCCCGGAGGAACAGCAGGCGGAACTGGTGGCCATCTCCCGCCACGCCCAGGCCACGCCTCCTCCCTCCCCTTCCCCCTTCACTTCCGCCTTGGTGGGCACAGAGGATCGGATCTTCCCCCCCGAGGCCCAAAGGAGGGCCTGGCAACGGGAGGGAGTGCCCCTGCGGGAACTCCCCCTGCCTCACGACTGCCTGCGAACTTTTTCTTCCTGGGAGGAGGTGGTGCAGCTTGGCTGACCTCCTCGACAAGAATCTGGTGCGGCTGCGCTTCGCCCGAAGCTTGGACTCCTATGACCAGGCGGCGGAGATCCAGGCCTCCATGGCTGCCACGCTCATGAAAACCCTGCTGGGGATGGCCGGAACGGACTTTCCACGGGTGCTGGAGGCAGGATGCGGCACCGGAATCCTGACAACCCTCCTGGAACAATCCCTCCACTATCAGGAACTGCTCCTGGTGGACTTGGTGCCGGAATGCGAAACGTTCCACCAGAACCGCCCCCGCAGCCGCTTTCTGGCCGGGGACATGGAATGCTTGCCTCTCCCCCAGGGCCTGGATTTGTGCGTCAGCAATGCGGTCTTCCAATGGTTTGCCCAGCCCGCCCTCTTCCTGCGACACTTGGCCCAAGCCCTGCGCCCAGGGGGAATGCTGGCCTTCACCACCTTCGGCCCACAGAATCTCCAGGAGGTGGCGGAGCTCACCGGCCATGGCTTGGCCTATCCCTCCCGGAAAGCCTGGGAAATGATGCTCCGACAGGAAGGATATGAAATCCTCCGCCAGGAGGAATCCCTCTCCCTTCTCCGCTTCCCCCGTCCCGCCGATGTGTTGCGACACTTGAAGGCCACGGGGGTCACCGCCACAGGCCAGGGAGCCCCCCCCTGGACCCGGGGAAAACTCCAGGCCTTCCAGGAGGAGTACGCACGACGCTTCCCAGAACCAGGGGGACAGGTCCGGCTGACCTATCACCCCCTTCTCTTCCTGGCGAAACGTCCCGCTCCTTGAAACGCTATGCCACCCCTGGAAAAACCAAGTATGATTCCTGACAATTCAGGACAAAAAATTCCCCTGCAAGGGAGGAAAACCCCGTTTGCTTTGTTATAGTATCGTGGCAATGGCCCGAACAGGGATGCCGTGTCTGGTTTCCCCCAAGGATAGCCCTTGGGGCGGGGAAACCCCAGGGCGACCCTCCGTTGGTCAGGAGTGCATACAACCCCGAATAAGGATCCCCCCCTATGGTGAACGAGTACATTGCCCAGTTTATGGAGTCCTTCCCCCACGAGGCGCTGACCTTCAACGACGTCTCCATGGAGGTCTATTATGCGGATTTCCTCCCCGGCGAGGCCAGGACGAACTCCCTGTTCAGCCGGAATATCTCCCTGAATCTCCCCTTCATCTCCGCCGCCATGGACACGGTCACGGAGCACCGCATGGCCATCGCCATGGCCAAGCTGGGAGGCCTGGGGGTCATCCATAAGAATCTTTCCCCGGCAAAGCAGGCCGCCGAGGCCGCCGCCGTGAAGCATTATCTCAACGGCGTCATCGAGCGCCCTGTGACCTTCCAGAAGGGACAGAAGGTCTACGAGATCATCGCCGAACGCAGCAGCAAGGACTACAAGTTCAGCGGATTCCCCATCCTGGACGAGGAGGGGCGTCTCTGCGGATTGTTCACCCACCGGGATCTGAAGTTCATCACCGATTACGATGTTCCTGTGGAGTCGGTGATGACCACCCGGCTGGTCACCGCCCCCAAGGGCACCGACATGACCCGCGCCCTGGCCCTCATGCTGGAGCACAAGGTGGGCAAGCTGCCCCTGGTGGATGAAGAGGGACGCCTGGCCGGACTCTACAGCCTCCAGGATGTGCGCACCCTCCTGGACAAGATGGAACCCAACTACAACCGGGACGCCCAGCACCGCCTCCGGGTGGCCGCCGCCGTGGGAATCTTCGAGGAGGAACGGATCGAGGCCCTGGTGCGCGCCGGCACCGACGCGCTGATCGTGGACTCCGCCCACGGACACTCCAAGAACGTGATGGAGACGGTTCGGGAGATCAAGCGCCAGTATCCTCAAGTGGATGTGGTGGCCGGCAACGTCTGCACCACGGAAGGCGCCAAGGCCATGCTGGAATGCGGCGCGGACGCCGTGAAGGTGGGCATCGGCCCCGGCTCCATCTGCACCACCCGGGTGGTGGCCGGCGTCGGCATCCCCCAGCTCACCGCCATCTACAACGCGTACAAGGGGGTGGGAGATGAAATCCCCATTATCGCCGACGGCGGCATCGCCCACTCCGGCGACATCGCCAAGGCCCTGGCCGTGGGCGCCCGCAGCGTGATGATGGGATCCGCCCTGGCCGGCACTGAGGAGTGCCCCGGAGAGCGGATCCTCCATCAGGGACGCACCTATGTGATCTACCGGGGAATGGGCTCCCTGGATGCCATGCGCAAGGGCAAGGGCTCCCGGGAACGCTACGGCGTCTCCGCCGAGACTGCCGAATCCCGGCTGGTGCCTCAGGGCATCGAAGGCATGATCCCCTTCCGGGGTTCCGTGGGAGACGTGGTGAACCAGTACGCTGGCGGACTCCGCTTCTCCCTGGGCTACCTGGGCGCCCGAACCATCCCCGAACTGCAAGACCACGCCCGCTTCTGGCGTGTCAGCGCCGCCGGCCTCCAGGAGGCCCACCCCCATAACGTGATCATGCAGAAGGACGCCCCCAACTATTCCGCGTCCTAATCTTCCCCCCAAGTCCTTCTCCCATTCCCCCGTCTCCCCCCCCGGAGGAGACGGGTTTTTTCGTTCCGGGCGGAGAGGGAAGGGCGTCCTCCCGCGAAAAAAATATCGGGGAGGACTTGAATTGCGCAGAAAAAAAGTATATTAGC
>JAEDMH010000153.1 GCA_016303095.1 Lentisphaeria bacterium
CCCTTTCCTCCCCAACGTTGATTTCCTATGAGTTTTCATTTCTACGCCGACACAGATCTGACCCAACTTGCCGAACGCTTTATCCAGGAGCGTCAGGCACATCCCGAGCGGTATTGTTCTGATCCCGGGGACTTTTTCGCCCAGGAGAACCTATGGGTGCCCAGCGCAGGCATTTCCCAGTGGTTGAAACAGCAGCGCTTGGATCACGGGGAGGTGTTGTTGGGGGCCAAGGCCACAGGCCTTCCCCAAGGCATCCGGGAGATGCTTCGTGGGCTATGCCCCGACTTTACCCCGGAGAAATACACGGCCGACGTGATGGCATGGGGGATCTTTTCCCTTCTCCACGGCCTCCTGGAGAGTCCTCCACGGGAAGAATCTTGGGCACCCCTCTTGGCCTATCTTCGGCACTCGGAAGACACTGGCAAAGACCAGGAGCTGCGCCTCTATTCCTTTGCCGGCAGAATCGCCCTTCTCTTTGACCAATACCAGAGCTATTTGCCCCACACCCTATCCGCCTGGGCCAAGGGAGGCTCCCTCACGTATGCCCTGGAAAAAGAGAAGACATCTCTGAACAAGAAGCTTCACTGGCAACCCCTTCTCTGGCACAAGCTCCACGAGCACCTGGGGGGATGTTCCCTGGCGGAGGCCATGGACCACGTCCTGAGGGGTTCCCCTGAGACTTCAGGGAAATCCCTGCCCCCCATCACCATCTTCGGGGCCACCATGATGCCCCCGCCCTACCTCCAGCTCCTGAAACAATACAGCCAAGGGGGAGAAGTGAACTTCTACTATCATGGTCCCTGCCGGGAGTTCTGGGGTGACAACCGTCCTACCCAAAAGGTGGAAGAGGGCTTCTTCCAGAATCCCTTGTTGGCGGACAACGCCCGCCAGGCCCAGAATTTCTTCAATCTTTTGGTGGAGGAGGGGCTTCTTTCGGGCGAGGAAGAGGAGAATGCCGGGGCGTCGTCCCCACCCGCCACCCTTCTCCAGGCCATCCAGGAGCAAGTGCGAAACAACGTTCCCGCCCCGGAAGGCGCCCCCTTCCGGGACATCGACGACTCCCTGACCTTCCATCTCTGCCACACTCCCCGACGCCAGGTGGAAGTTCTGCGGGACCTCCTCCTCCATCTTCTGAAGACCCACAACAGCCAGAAAGGCGAATCCGTTCTCACCTTGAACGACATCCTGGTCATGGCGCCAGACATCACCCAGTTTGCCCCCGCCATCAAGGCCGTCTTCGACGCCTCTCCCCTGAAGGGACGCTATGCCGTCACCGACCGCACCCTTCGCCAGACCAACCTTCTGGCGGAGACCTTCCTCAAGATTCTCCAGCTGCCGGAGAGCGGCTTCGCCTTCTCCTGGATTGACGCCCTGCTGGACTCCCAGCCCCTCTGTCAGCGCTTCGGCTTCTCTCCCGAAGCCGTCTCCGACCTCCGCCAATGGCTTCGGGAGGGGCGTGTGCACCTGGGCTACGACGGCGAGAGCCGGCAAAAGGACTTTGCCCGTCGGGGCATAGAGGGCGTCAGGCCGGAGCAGGAGGAGTTCACCTGGCGAAAGGCCCTGGACCGGATGCTGTTGGCGGAAGTCATGGAGTTGCCTGCCAACGAAGAGGATCAGCACCCCGCCTTCGGGGGCCTGCTTCCCCTGCCCGTCACCTCCACCGAGGGCAACAGCCGTCAGACTCTGGGCAATCTCTCCCGTCTGTTACAGGAACTTCACCGCACCTCTGAGGAATTGCAGAACAAGCCTCAGGGGCGCACCCTCTCCCAGTGGCATCAACTCCTCCAGGAAATCCTGGAGCGTTTCTTCCTGGAGGACACCCAGAACACGGCGGAATTCTCCGCCCTGCGCAAGCAGTTCCAGCTGTGGGAGGAGAATGGGAAATTGGCCAAGACCGACGCCCTTCTGATCTCCCGCCCTCTGATGACCAGCATCCTCCAGGGAATGCTGGAGGCCGCCACCACCAGCGGAGGCTCCCCCTCCTTCCTGGCGGGAAAAATCACCTGCTGCTCCCTCATGCCCATGCGGGGAATCCCTTGCAAAATCATCGTCCTTCTGGGAATGGACCAGGGAGCCTTCCCCCGCCGGGATCCCCACCAGGATTTCAGCCTGCTGAACGATGACAAGCTCCTTCCCTATTTCGTCCGCTCCAAGGCGGCGGAAGATCGCTACATTTTCCTGGAGACTCTCCTGGCGGCCCGGGAAAAGCTCATCCTTTTCTACCAGGCCTTCCAGGAGGATGGAAAGGAACAGCCACCCGCCATGGTGGTGAAACAACTCCAAGACTACGTCAAACCGCACCACCAATCCCTGAATGTCATCCATCCCCTGAACAGCTTCGACCCCAGAAACTTCCAGGGCAATCCCGCCTCCCTCCTCTCCTTCTTTTCCTTCGACGCCCCCTCCGCCCGCACAGGGCTCTCCCCTGCCCCACCCTCCCTCAAGACGCTTCCCCCCTCCCCCTCCCTACGCCCCTCCAGTCCCGTGCTTACTCTGTGGGAGCTGGAGACCTTCCTGGAAAACGGGGTGGAGGCCTTCCGCCAGCATGCCCTGGGCTGCCGACAAGAGGAAGACGATGTCCTGCCCGAAGACCAGGAACCCCTGGAGTCCGGCCCCTTGGAAAAGTCCACTTGCCGGAAACGCCTGGCCCGTCGGCTCCGTTCACTTACGGAAAATGATGGGGGAGACGATTCCGTCTGGGCAGACATGGAGAAAGAATTGCGGGCGCGGGATCTTCTGCCCTTCGGCCTTCTTGGGGAGAAGGCCTTTCAGGAGTACAAAAGCCTTGACAAAGAAGCCTTGGAGGAACAGGGATACTGGGAAGCGGAGGAGCACTCCCTGGAACTTCCCCTAGAGATTCGCGGGAACGGGGAAAGCTCCTGCCGCGTCTCCCTCCGTGGCACTTGCCTGACGGCCAGGGAGAAGTTGCTCCATGTTTGCTATGGAGAGAATATCTCCGACAAGCACCGCCTCCTGGCCTACCTGGAACGCCTTCTCTGGGAAGCCACCCAGGGAGACTCCCCCTCCGTCATCGCCTTCTCCTTTGCCAACCCCCGAGAACCGGTGGAGATTCCCGCTCCTCCCGGAGACGCCAAAGCCCTTTTGGAAACCCTCGTAGGCTTCTATTGCCGCTCCTGGCAAAAACCCCTGCCCGTCACCCTAGAGCTTCTGAAAAAAGCCAACAAACCCAGAACCCGGGTGTTCGATTTCTCAAAACTGTCCCCCGAACAATATTTCCCGGACTATTCCCAAGAAGAACTGTTGACCGACCTCAAGACCATCGCCGCCTTCCTGCCCCCGAAATTCCCCTGGAAGTAGCCGTATTCCCCTGGCAGCCCCCTTTCCTTTTTTGATGGTATCCCTATGAACCCCATTCCTGAATTGAACCCCGATGTCGTTTCCTTGGACGGACTCCACGTCATTGAGGCGGGAGCCGGCACAGGCAAGACCTACAACATCACCAAACTCTACCTGCGGCTTATCCTGGAGGGCGTAGCGGAGGTGAGCCAGATTCTCGTGGTCACCTTCACCGAAGCCGCCACCATAGAACTGCGCACCCGACTCCAAAAGGAATTGGAGGAGTGGCTGGCGAAGAACCAAGGGGAGACAGAAGAGAGGAAGCACTGCCGCAAGGCCCTGGCGGACTTTGACAACGCTCCCGTCTTCACCATCCACGGCTTCTGCCGCCGGATGCTCCAAGACCACACCTTGGAAAGCGGACTTCGGGATGGTCTGGAACTGATGGGGACCTCCGAGGAGCTCCTCCAGGAAATCTGCCGGGACTTCTATCGCAAGTATATCTACGGGAGTTCTGACCAGAGACTTACCCTTTGGAAGGAACTGGGTCTCACCCCGGAGGCATTCCTGAAAAACACGAAGGCCCTCCTGGGGAAGAAAAACATTGACTGGCCGGAGGGGTGCGAACTCCCAGAGAAGGTTGAGAGGGAACTCCGGCGTCGGGAATCCCTGTTGGCCCAGGAGGGAGAGGAGCAGGAGCAGGTCAAGGTCTCCTACAAGAATTTGGTCATGCGGGCCGCCCTGGCCTATGGAGAGGAGCAATTTGCCAACATCAAGGAGGAGAAGGGGGTGTTGACCTACGATGATCTCCTGACGGTGATGGAGAGATGCCTCCGGGATCCCCACAGGGGGCAAAACTTCCGGGAGGTCATCCGGCAGCAATTCCGATACGTCTTCGTGGACGAGTTCCAGGACACGGACGACATCCAGAACAGCATCTTCACCCTGGCCTTCCGGGAGGGCTTGGAGGGAGCAACCGGCCGAGGGATGTTCCTTATCGGGGATCCCAAGCAGGCCATTTACGCCTTCCGCCGGGGGGATGTCTATACCTACTTGGATGCCACCCAAGAGGGAGAGAAGCGCCAGCTGACTTGCAATTGGCGTTCCTCCCCGGAGTTCATCGCCGCCCTGAACAAGATGCGGGAAAGGCGGGAAAATTTCTTTGGATTGGAGGCGATTTCCTTCCCGGAAATTCTGATCCCCGACAGGGAAGAGAAAGAAAAATCCCATCTCTACCGGGGCGGGCAAATCGTCCAAGAGATCGACTGCCTCCTGAACGAAAGTTTTTGTCAAAGCCAAGACAACGCCTTCCGGCAAATGGGGAAGGAAATCCAGGCCATGGTCCAGGAACGCAGGCT
>JAEDMH010000154.1 GCA_016303095.1 Lentisphaeria bacterium
TTGTTTTTCTGTGTTTTGCCTCCCCCGTTCCGCCTCCTGTTTTTTCATCTCTTGTTTTCAAGCCACCTCAACCCCCATTCTTCCATGATGAACCATCATTCTTCTCGTGCCTTCACGCTGATAGAGCTTCTTGTGGTGATTGCCATCATCGCCATTTTGGCGGCCATGTTGTTGCCTGCCCTTTCCAAGGCCCGTGCCAAGGCTCGTTCCATCGCCTGTGTCAACAACCTGAAGCAGTGTGGTTTGTATCTGACCATCTATGCCCAGGACAACAGCGACATGGTTCCCCTGTACGATGCCGCCGCCCCCAAGTGGTGGGCTCCTGTGCGGGTGTTGCGTGAGGCGGGCTATGACGAGGTTGGGCCCACCTTTGTGTGTCCCGCCGGACAGCCGGGGAAATACGATCCGAAGAATCTGCCCAACTTCGATGGCAACACCTACGGCTTCAACGTCATTCTTCGGTGTCGCTATGCCTTCACGGACGAAGCCCTGGAGCCGGGCAGCGTGGGGGTCTGCACCGGGGATCAGCTCTGGTATGTGGCCCTCAATCGCCTGAAGAGCCCCACCCAGTTCCCCCTGTGTTTCGACAGCGAGATTCCCGACGGCTGGAACTACGGGAACAACGGTCCCTCCCAGTGGTTCTACTGCGTCCGTGAGGAGAACATCTGCCCCCGCCACGACAACTCCGCCAATGGCCTCTTTGCCGATGGCCATGCGGAGCCCCAGAAGATGACCTTCTGGCAGGAGTTCGAGTTCGTCCGGTAGAGGGCGCTTCCGCCCTCACTCCCCGGGAGAGAAGCCCCCCTTCCTCCCGGGGCGTTTCGATTCTACCCTCTCCCCCTCTCTATTCTCTATGTTGTACCGCATTTCCCTTGGCTTCCTTCTGTTGCTCATGGCCGTCCTTCTTCCCGCCCAGTCCCTTCCGGAGATCACCCGGGGAGACTACACGGTGCGATTGACGCCCCAGGGGCCGGAAATGCGCTGGAGGGGGGTGCTTCTTTCTGCCAACAGCAGGCCCAGCTTGGTGATTGGGCCGGGATGGCAGAGGGTTCTTTTGGGAGACCTCTTCTGGAAGGAAGCGGAGGTGACCCAGGAGGACAACCGAATTTTGGCCCATGTGAAGGGAGAGGATTTCCAGGCGGAGGTCTCCTTTGCCGTCAGTGAACAGGGCATAGAGACCGCCCTGGAGTTCCACACCCAGGCCACCCCCGTAGACGACGCCAGCTTCTGGTTCATGGCTTTCCCCCAGGAACTGTGCGGCGGCGCTCTCTTCTCCCAGGAAGATCCCGGCATCCTCATGCTGATGCCCCCTGTGGCCAGCCGGGAACTCCTCCCCCAGTCCCGCTGGCGCATCACCCGGGACAGCCAGCGCTTCACTCTCTATACGTCTCTGGGGACTCTCCGGGTGGAAGGCAGCGCCCCCTTCTATGTCTTCGACGGACGCTACCACGGGCATTTTCCCCCCAATTGCCGCACCATTTCTCTCTCCACCGGGGGATTCCTGAAGAGCGGGATCCGGCATCTCTTCCGGATCTCCATGGAGGATGCCCAGAAGGTAGGCTCCCTTCGCTTCTCCCCGGTTCCCCTTCTGCCTTTGGGGACAGGGCAGGGGGAGACCCCCTGGGAGAGCCCCCTTCTTCTGGCTGGCTCCACCCATCACCATCTCTCCTTCCAGGCCTCTTCCCAGGAGAATCGCCTCCTCTTTGCCTTCTGCAAGGACACTCCTCCCGCACCGGAAGACCGGTTGGAGGTGCATTTGCGCACGGAAGACGGTGGGTGGTACAAGCGTCTGATTCTCCATCCCCAGGGGGAGTTCCAGCTGGAGCAAGTGGATGGCAAGGCCCTCTATGAACTGACCCCCAAGGAGGTGGAGTATGCCGTGGAAAAGACCTCCTCCGGCGCATGGTCCGCCCGCCTTGCCCTACCCATGGATGTTCTAGGCCTCACCCGGGAGGATCTGCCCCGTCGCAGCGCCAGAATCCTGTGGCGCACTTCCGGAGAGACCCTATCCTATCCGCCCATGCGCTCCGAGGGCACCTGCCCCTTCGCCTTTTTCTTCTTCCCCCATGGGGCGCCAGACTCCCTGGAGGCTTCCACGGAATATGAACTTCCCGCGGGGGAAAACTGGATGGTCCTCCAAGGGGAAAATCGCTCCTCTCAGCCCTGTTCCGTCCTGGCCCAGAGCCGAATTGCGCCAGATTCCCAGGCGACGGCCACCACGGGAGCCTCCGACTACCAAACTGCCCAGGTGACCGGCCCCACCATCACCGACGGCAAAGGCCGCCTCTCCCCGCCGCTCCCTCTGGTTCTTCCTCCCCAGACCACGGGACTCTTCCTCCTCCCGATGGAGATTCTTCCCGAAGATTCCCAGATCCAGCCTCTCCTCCTCACCCCCCAAGGCGAGGGAGTGGCCTCCTCTTATCCCTATTTCCGCTCCAGTTTGAGCTATCATGCAGAATTGTCCCGGGTGCCAGAACGGCTGACGGCCTGGCCCGAAGGCTGCTCTGCCCAGGAGAAGGAAGCGCTGGCCCAGCAGGCCCAGGCACTGGATCAACGACTCCAGGAGGCCCAGAATCCCCAGGAGCGTAAAGCCGCCCAGGAGGCCTGCGCCCGCTTCTTGTCCAGCATGGAGAAACGGGAACTGTGCTTGGCCCAAGGACGCCAGGAGGCCTTGGGGCGGCAATGGGACTATCAGATCTTCTCTTCCCTGGAACGCCTCCATCCTGCCGCCCTTCAGAAGGAACATCCCCTGGGAGGAGAACTCTCCTTCACTCTGGCCGGCGATGAGACGGGCAACGCCCAAATCGCTCTCCTGCCCTTGGAGAACACGCCCAAAACCCTCCCCCTCACTCTCCAGCCTCTTTGCTCCTCCGAGGGAAACCCCCTCCCCGGCGCCCAAGTGACGGTTTTCCAGGAAGAGGAGGTTCTGGCTTCGGGAACTCCTTTGCTGGATCGCCTGAATCCCGTGTCCCAAGTGACGCTCTCGGGAGAGGAAAACCAGCTCATCCTCTGGGTGCGTCTCACGGTTCCTCCCCAGACTCCTCCAGGAGAATATCAGGGCAGTCTGGAGCTAGGGGAGGTCTCCCTTCCCTTGAAGGCCACGATTCTCCCCTGGAATCTCCCCCGGGCGGACCATGTCTTCGCGCTTTGCGGCTACGGGGTGGAGGAATTCTCCCAGCGGGAGGAGGCCGATCGCTTCGCCCGCATGCTCATGGACTATGATCTCTATCCTCAGAGGGGAAACGCCTGGCCCAGCTTCATGGACAGCGAGCTGGAAGGCGACCACTTTGGGCTGGATTCCCTCTCCCGGGAACTCCTCTCCCGCTTCGGACGGCTCACGGTGGCTACCTTCCCCTGGCTGGGATGGCTCACCGACCACTATCAAAATGGACGCTTCCAGGGAAATCCCGCAGGATACTATGCGGCCGCCTCCCAGAAGGTGGGGGAGGCTGTCCAGACCCTGCGCCAGGAAGGCAACCAAAAGCCCCTCTACGTCTATTATGATGAAATCGGCGCCAAGGAAGATGTGGTGAAGGAGATGCTGGAAGCCCTGAAACAAAAGTGGAATGTCCGGGTCTGCTCCGCCTTCTGCGCCCCCCATCTGGGGAGGGAACGCATCCAATACTACGAGGATCTGGTGGATCTCTTCTATTTCAACGACGGACATTTCGTCCGGGAGGATCTCCTTCAATACATCCAGGAACTAAAGGCCAAGGGAAAGGAAATCGGCTGGTATTTCAACCTCTCCTATCCCCGCTTCCCCACCAGCAACATGATCAACGCCTCCGGCGTGGCCAAGCGCATCCAATTCTTTTGCCAATGGAAATACGGCATCCACATCAGTCTCTACTGGGGCGCCAACTGCTGGCAGCTCTTCAATGGCCATGACTGGACAACCCGCCCCCTCTCCACCTCCGGGGATGGCATTCTCTTCTATCCCGAGAAAGAATCGGGGTTCGTTCCCTCCCTTCGGGCGGAACTCCTCCGGGAGGGAGCCCAGGACTATCGGGCGCTTCTCTATCTCCAGCACCTCTATCGCCAGGCCAAAGAACGGAACGTCGCCCTGAACCCAGAGTTTGCCCGACAGGTGGAGGAGATGCTGGCGGTGACCTGGATCACCTCCGTGGTGGATTACCCCGAAGAGCCCAATGTCCTCCTGACCCAACGGCAACGGATCAACCGCGCCATCACCCGACTCCATCACCTGCTGAAATAAGGCTGGAGATGCTGGAGATCTAGGGTTCTGGAGGTTCTAGAGGCGCCGGGGGGTCTCGCTACGCTCCACTCCCGGCGCAAAGGCCTGTCCTCCCACCCCTGCCCGGGGTTCAGGAGGATTGCCCCCTTTTTCCCCCGCAAGCGGGGGAGGATTTCCCGCCAATCCCCGGGCGGGACGTGCGGGGGGCAGGTCCCGCCCCTCCGTGCCCTCTGTGCGCCGCATAGCGGCGTTTCCGTGCCCTCCGTGTTTAAAACCTCCGTGTCTTCCGTGTTTTCTCTCCCTGCCGGGGTTCAGGAGGATTGCCCCCTTTTCCCCCGCAAGCGGGGGAGGAATTCCCGCCAATCCCCGGGCGGGACGTGCGGGGGGCAGGTCCCGCCCCTCCGTGCCCTCTGTGCGCCGCATAGCGGCGTTTCCGTGCCCTCCGTGTTTA
>JAEDMH010000155.1 GCA_016303095.1 Lentisphaeria bacterium
ATATCTATAACATCCTGAATATCAACAACTTATATAGAATTTGGCATCCCCACCAGGATTCGGACCTAGTCTAAATGTACCAAAAACACTTGTGCTACCATTACACCATGGGGATCCCGTAAAGCAGGAACGAGGGATACTATAGCCTCCTGCGGGGATTTTGAAACGTCGCCTCCTGGGAGGAGGCAGAAAAAAAGCAAACGGGCGAGGGGGAAGAGAGTTCTTTCCATCCTCGCCCGTGGGGTTATCCCAAGATAGGGGAGCTATGTCCTAGCGGCCTTTTTCGCCGCCCCAGCAGTCGCCGTTGGGATACCAGTAGAGGTCCACCAGGAGGGAGGGCCAGCCATTGACCCGGTCCTTCAGCTTGGCCACGTTGAAGGATTCGGCGTGACCGTCGGTGAAGCAGATGTTCACCTGGTTGCTGTGGCGGGCGTAATGGTAGGCGGCGTTGTCCATCATTTCCCGGACATCGTTGCAGATCTGGGTGCGATTGGGCCAGGCGCTTTCCGCGAAGAAGTTGTCGGCGGTGGAGCCATCGAACTGGTTCACGTGGATGGCGGGGTATTTGATGGAGGAGACCCGGTGCCAGTCACTGGCGATCATGTTGTTGTTGCCAATGCCGCCGACGGCATTGAACTTGCCGCCGCCGAAGTAGGAGAAGCCGTAGCTGGCTTCGTAGCTGATGTTGCCCATGACCCGCTCGTTGGTGGGGCAGGAGGGGCACAGCAGCATCTTGTGCCAGGCGGACTTGTCCGCATTGTTTTCGCCCCGGTTGGAGGCGGGATCCTTGTCGTACCACTCCAGACCCGTCAGGGGTGCGCCGGGCACCAGAGGATTGACGCTGAACCAGAAGTAGGAGTTGGTGTTGCAGTAGTCGCCACCGTAGGCGGCCATGCGGGAAGCGCTTTCTGCGCCGTCCTTCAGGATGGCGATAGGAGGCAGGAAATCGTCGTAGTCGGCGGCGTACAACTGGTTGCCCAAAGCAATTTGCTTCAGATTGTTGGTGCAGGAGATGGCGCGGGCCTTCTCACGGGCCTTGGAGAGGGCGGGCAGCAGCATGGCCGCCAGGATGGCGATGATGGCGATGACCACCAGCAACTCAATGAGGGTAAAGGACTTTTTCATGGTTGTCTTCAATGTGAATGTGGGGTTCAGAAATCAAATCCTAAAGGGATTCGGGAAATTATAGAAAAAAACGGAGAAAAAGCAAGTCGTTGTGCCACGCAAGACCAATTTTTCTGGTCTTTGCCCCTAAGATATTCGTTTTCTGACCTGTCTTGTCCATTCTTGTCAAAAACTAACAGAGTGTGTCAGATTGAGAGTTCAAAGGAGTTCCCAGTTTGGGGGGAGAGTGGGGTTGGCCTGTCGTGCCGTGTCGTGGGTAGGGAAGACCCCCAGGATTGCGCTGCCGCTGCCGGAGAGGAGAGTATGGGTGGCGCCGGCGGCGAGGAGGATTTCCTTAGCCTGTTGGAGGGCGGGATACTTTTTCTCCACGGCGAAGGCCAGATCGTTCCAGAGCTGGGAGGGGTTCCAGGGGAGTTTTGGGGGCCAGGGGGGCGGGGTGGCGTTGTGAGGGCGGAACCAGTGGGCGTAGGCCCAGGCCACGGGGGAAGGGAACCCGGGATAGAGGAAGCGGATGGGGGGGACGGGGAACTGGGGGAGTCGGGTGAGGATTTCGCCGGCGCCGGTGGCCAGAGAGGGAACGGGATGGAGGAAGAAAGGGACATCTGCGCCCAGGGTGGCCGCCAGGGCTAGGAGCTTGTCTTGGCCCAGCCGTTTTTCGGGGGGGAGGAGGGCCTCCAGTTCCCGGAGGGCGGCGGCGGCGTCGGCGGAGCCTCCTCCCATGCCTGCTCCCACAGGGATGGCCTTGTGGAGAGTCACCTTCCAATCCGGGGGCAGTTGGGCGGCTTGGCAATAGGCGCTCACCGCCCGGGTGGCCAGATTGGTGTCCGGGGTGTCGCCGCCGGGGATGGGGCGCCCCGTCAGATGGAGGGTCACGCCGGTGCCTGGGGGATTGGGGGCGAGATCCAGGAGGTCGCAGACCCCCGCATAGGGGACCAGGAGGCTGCGGATTTCGTGGAGTCCGTCCTGGGGGCGCAGGGGGCCCACGGTGAGATAGAGATTCACCTTTCCGGGAATCTGTCCCATGGGGGTAAGGCGTTAGCGGCAGAGTTCGCCGTAGAGGGCGTTTTCCGTGGCGCGGACGATGCGGAAGTCAGCCACGTCTCCCGCATGGAGATTTTCCTGGGGGGAGAAGAGGACCATTTTGTTGGTGAGGCTGCGTCCGCTCCAGCGTTGGGGATTGCGGGCGCTGGGGCCTTCCACCAGGACTTGGGCGGTGGTGCCCACGGCGGCGGCGTTGGCGGCCTTCACATGGCGGGCCAGCTCCTCCAGCAGAATCTGGTTTCTCCGGTGCTTTTCCTCCTCGGGCACATCGTCGGGGAGAGTGCGGGCGGCCTGGGTGCCTTCCCGCTGGGAGTATCGGAAGATGTAGGCCATGTCGTAGCCCACGGTCTGCATCACCTGGCGGGTCATCTCAAACTCCTCCTCGGTCTCGCTGCAGAAGCCCACGATGATATCCGTGGAGAAGGTGGCCTGGGGCAGCCGTTCCCGGATGGCCTGAATCCGCTCCAGATATTCTGCGGCGGTGTAGTTGCGGTGCATGAGCTTCAGGATGCGGTCGCTGCCGCTTTGCAGGGGGACATGGAAGGAGGGGCAGACCTTGGGGAGGGTGGAGACCGCCTCCACAAAGCGCCGGTTCATGAAGCGCACATGGGGGGAGGTGAAGCGGATGCGCTGGATCCCAGGCACCTCCTGGAGGGCCTCCAGCAGGTCGGCAAAGCCGGAAAATTCCGGGGTGTATTCGCCCCGGGCCCGGGCCTCCGCCACCCCGTACGCCGTGATGTTCTGGCCCAGAAGCAGCAGCTCCTTCGTGCCTGTCTCCGCCAGCATCCGGGCTTCCGCCACGATGTCGCCAATGGGACGGGACTTTTCCCGGCCCCGGCAGAAGGGGACGATGCAGTAGGTGCAGAACTGGTCGCAGCCCCGCATGACGGAGACCTCCGCCACCAGGCGTCCAGGGCGGTGTCCATCCAGTTCCCGGAAGACTCCGGGCCCCATGTCAATGGCGCAGGCCTGCCCTTTCTTGGCCAGGCAGTCCTTCACCAGGTCGGGGATGTTTTGGAGCTGGTCGGTGCCGGCCACGAAATCCAGGTGGGGCAGCTCCTGGAGGAGGGATTCTCCCCGTCGTTGGGCCATGCATCCGATGATGCCCAGAACCAGGTCGGGACGTTCCCGCTTCCGTCGTTTCATCAGCCCCACTTTGCCCAGGACCTTCCGTTCCGCCTGATCCCGGACGCTGCAGGTGTTGAAGATCATCACATCCGGATCTTCATCCTCCTGGACTTCCTGGAAGCCATTCATCTCCAGGAGGCATGCCAGAGCCTCGGAATCCCGTTCGTTCATTTGGCAGCCGTAGGTCTTGATGGAAAAGGTAGTGGGCATGAAATCCGTTATAGTACCCCGATGATGAGAAAAACGATGCTTATTTTCCTTCTTTTCTGCCTCTGGAGCGCCGTCCCGGGAGTGTCGGGGGAGATTTTGCGGGACGTGGAGATTGGCCCCCAGCGCTTTGAAGTGGTGGAATTGGCCTGCACGGACCAGGAGAAGCGCCAGGGATTGCAGGGGCGGACCCACCTGCCCGACACGGCGGCCATGGCTTTCCTCTCCCTGCCGCCCCGTCCCCAGGTCTTCTGGATGAAGAACACCCGGATCCCCCTGGACGTGGTGTTTTTGGATGTCCGGGGGCGGATTCTCCAGATCTCCCCCATGGCGGTGGAGGAACCCCGGCGTTTCGGGGAATCGGAGAGTCGGTATCACGCCCGGCTGAAGCGGTACACTTGCCTGGGAGAGGTTTTCTGCGCCCTGGAGATCCGGGGCGGGCTGGCGGAGGAGCTGGGACTGAAGGCGGGGGATGTGCTTCCCGCCCTCTCCCTGGAGGCCTTGGGCCGGCATGCGGTGCCAGGAAGCTGAGGGCGTCGCTTTTCGTTCTTCTTCCTAGGTCGGCGCAGGGGGTAATATACTCTCCCCCTCCTGGCCTCCCTCTGGGCGCAGGGGGCGGAACCCCTCCCCTCCCGGGAGGAATCAACAAAGAGGAATCAACAAAGAGGACTGTTGCGAAAAATGGACAAGAGCTGGTTTCGGAAATTGCGTTGCGGCGCCTTCATCCACTGGGGGCTTTACGCCATCCCCGGCGGGGTCTGGAAGGGACAGGAGGTGGACTACATCGGAGAGTGGATCCAGGCTCTCCTCCGCATCCCCAATGAGGAGTATTCCCAACTGGCCCAGCAGTTCAATCCCGTGGCTTTCGATGCGGACAAGCTGGTGTCCGCCTTCGCCCGGGCCGGCCTGGGATATCTGGTCTTCACCGCCAAACACCATGACGGATTCTGCCTCTTCGACACCCAATACTCCGACTACAACAGCATGAACTCCCCCTGCCACCGGGATTTTGTCCGGGAGTTGTCGGAGGCCTGCGCCCGCCATGGGGTGAAGATGGGCCTCTATTATTCCCACTGCCTGGACTGGCATGAGAAGGATGGCTGCGATCCCCG
>JAEDMH010000020.1 GCA_016303095.1 Lentisphaeria bacterium
CTAGAGATCTACCCCCGGAGGGGGAAAAGCCCCAGGGCGGAGCATGCGCAGCAGGCTCTGCCCTCTCCGTGGATTCCGTGCCCCGCGTAGCGGGGATTTCGTGTCCTCCGTGTTTTATCCTTCGTGGCTGACCTGTTTTCCCTCTGTATCTATTCTTTTTGGGCAGGCCGGGAGGTTTTTCGGAAGGCGGCGGGGGAGTTTCCCAGGAGTTGACGGAAGACCCGGGAGAAGTGATATCGGTCGGCGAAGCCGGTGCGTTCCGCGATCTCTTCCAGGGAGAGGGAACTGAAGTGGAGGAGATCGCAGGCCTCTTCGATTCTCCATCGTCGTGCCAGGGTTTGCGGGGTTTCTCCCGTTTCCCTGTGGAAGAGTTTCACGAAGCGGTTTCGGCTCAAGTGGGCCATTTGGGCCAGGGTTTCGTTTTCCACCCTTTCTTGTCCATGATGGCGGAGGAAATCGCAGATCGTTTGGATGCGGGGGTCCATTTGTGCGGGGAGGAGGAAGAGTTCCTGGGGGAGTTGGCAGAGGCATTGGCTGAGGATGGACATACCCAGGAGTTTTCGCCACTGTCGGCATGGGGAGGTGTTGGGGAGGTGGAGGAAGCGTTGGAGGGCCTCTTCCAGGGAGGGAGTCACGGGCAGGACATGGAGTTCCGGGGGGCGCTGGCTGTTCCACTCCCCGGGGGTGAAATGGATATAGACCTGGTGGAAGGGCGCCTCCTGTCCTGTGGAGAAGCGGAGATATCCGGGCAGGAGAAAGATCTGTTCTGGTCCCATGGGGAAGCGTTGACCTTGGAGTTCCAGATAGGCCCCTGGGGTTTCGTTCCAATAGAGTCGCCAATAGGGAGTGATCAGGTTCTGATAATGCCAGAAATCGATGTTCCGTTCATAGTAGAGACTATGGATTTTCAGGGGAGAGGCGGGGGGGACGGGGAGCATGGCAAGCACGGGGTATGACGCTTTTAGATACAACAATGCGACGATTATCCATTGTTTGGGAATCTTTTTTGGATACAATAACAAAATTCCCGTACCTTGTTTTTCTCTCGGGGATTTTTTCCTTGCCTCCCTGTTTCGGAATCCACCCGCAACCCTTTTTCCTCCCTATGACAGACCAACTTGCCCACGCCTTTGCGTACGCCCAGGAACTCTACGCCCAGAATGGAGTGGATGTAGCGGCGGCCCTTCGGAAATTGGAGGCCATTCCCCTGTCCCTCCATGCCTGGCAGGGAGACGACGTGGTGGGATTTGACCTTCCCACCCATGCCCTCACGGGGGGGTGCCAAGTCACGGGGAACTATCCTGGCCGTGCCCGTTCCGCCCAGGAGCTTCGCCAGGATTTGGATCAGGTGATGGCCCTGCTTCCCGGCCCCCACCGGGTGAATCTCCAGGCCCACGAAGTGGACACCATGGCGCCGGGACAGGACCGGGATGCCTTGGGGCCGGAGAATTTCGCCCAGTGGCTGGCCTGGGCCCAGGAGCGGAAGATCGGCCTGGATCTGGCCCCCGCCTACTACTCCCACCCGAAACTGGACCACGGCCTCTCCCTCTCCCACCCCGATCCCGAAATCCGCAACTTCTGGATTCGTCACGGGCAGGCCTGCCGCAGAATCGGCGCCAACTTCGGCAAGACCCTGGGCACCCCCTGCGTCTGCAACGTGTGGGCCCCCGACGGCTTCAAGGACACCCCCGCCGACCGCACCGCACCCCGCCAGAGACTCCTGGACTCCCTGGACCAGACCTTCCAGGAGGAACTCCCGGAAAGCCAGGTGCTGGATGCCGTGGAATCCAAGCTCTTCGGCATCGGGGCCGAATCCTGCACCGTGGGCTCCCATGACTTCTATCTCACCTACGCAGCCCGGAAAGGAAAGCTCATCTGCCTGGATTCCGGACATTTCCATCCCACCGAATCCGTGGCCGACAAACTCTCCTCCCTCTGCTGCCAGCAGGGAAGAATCCTCCTCCATGTGAGCCGGGGCGTCCGGTGGGACAGCGATCATGTGCTGGCCCTGAACGACGAACTTCTGGCCATCGCCCACGAGTGCATCCACTGCTGCGCCCCCGAGAACATCCACATCGCCCTGGACTACTTCGACGCCAGCATCAACCGCATTGCCGCCTGGGTCATCGGCGCCCGCAATCTCCGGAAGGCCCTTCTCATCGCCCTCCTGGAACCCGCTCTGGCCAAGGAAGAGGAGAAAGCCTGGGACTTCACCGGACGCCTGGCCGCCCAGGAAGCCGCCAAAGCCCTTCCCTGGGGCATCGTGTGGGACGCCTACTGCCAGCAGAAGGATCTGCCCCTGGACTCCCAGTTCATGGCGGAAGTGCGCGCCTACGAAAAGAATGTCCTCTCCTTGAGAGGCTAGCCCCCCCTCCCTCCCCCTGGCCCGTTCTTCCCCTGTTTCCCGCCATCCGCGGGAAGCGGGGCGTCAGGGGGCTTTCTTTTTCCTCTCACTGCCTATCGTCCCATGTCGCTCCTTTGGAATCGTGAGGAAAACATCGTCCTGCAGGAAAGCCTCCTTTGCTTGACAGGAGAGCCCTCCCCCCTGCGCTTTCCTGCCCAGGAAATCCTCTCCGTCACCTGTCCCATTTTGGGGACGACCTATCTGCCAGGGAAGGACTATTCTCTTTCCGAAGATGGGGAGACTCTTTTGCTGCCTGAGGGTTCCGCCCTTCCCTGCTTGTCCCGGGAGGAGCTTCTTCTCTCCCCCCAGGAGGCCAAGCCCTATCCCGATCCGGAGGCCAATGCGGTGGAGGGAGGGCTGGGAGGCACCTTCCTTCGCTTCAGCAACCAGGACTTCTTCGCCTGCCATCAGGTGGAGGTGACCTACCGGGCCAAAGAACTCCCCCTCCCCCCCGTCTCCCCCATTCCGGAAAACCGCCTGCGCCGCTGCCGGCAACGCCTGGCCCAGGAGAAACACCTCCAGGCCACCTTCATCGGGGACAGCATCACCGAGGGGTACAACGCCACGGAATTCCTTCACAAGCCCCCCTTCCAGCCCGCCTATCCCGGACTCATAGCCCGGGAATGGGAAAAGCAGGGCGTGCGCTTCCTCTTCCACAACCGGGCCATCGGGGGCACGGAATCCCGCCAGGCCATGGAACGCAAGGAGGAATGGCGGCAGGACGCCCCCGATCTCCTGGTGATCGCCTACGGCATGAACGACCTGAATACCTTCCAGCCCCAGACCTTCCTCCAGAACCTGAAGGCCGTCCAGGATGACTGCCGCCAAGCCTCCCCCCGCACGGAATATCTCCTGGTCATCCCCATGAGGGGAAATCCCCAGTGGAAATACACCCCCCCGGAAACCTCCCGGCTCCTCCAGAACACCCTCTTAGCCTACGGAAAAGAGGCCCCCGAGGACACCGCCGTGGTGGATCTCTTCCACTTCTGGAACTATATGTCCCAGGGAAAACGCTTCCATGACCTCACGGGAAACGGCGTCAACCATCCCAACGACTACGGCCATCGCATCTACGCCGCCGCCCTCCTTCACGCCCTCGCGCCTCAGCTCTTCCCCCTGTAACCGCCTGCGGCGGAAACACGGAGATGCCCTGCGGGGCCACGGAGCACACGGAAACGCCGCTACGCGGCGCACGGAGCACACGGAGGGGCGGAGCCTGCTGCGCATGCTCCGCCCGGGGGAAAACGGGAATTTCCCCCGCTTGCGGGGGGAGGGGGGGGGGGATCCCCCTGAACCCCGGCAGGGGTGGGAGGATCGCTAGACGGGGGTGAAGGAAGGCCCAAGGGGCCGACCGAAACCCCCGGCAAGGCCAAAATAAGAATCCGAACCCCGTAGGGGTGGCAGGACAGGCCTTGGCGACGGGGGTGAAGCGTCAGCGAGAACCCTCGTCGCCTGGGACGCAACAAGAGACCGCATTTCTAGATTTCTAGATTTCTAGCCCTTGGCGTGGGGATTACAGAGCGTCTTCGTGGACGCCGGCCACGGCTCTGCCGGAGGGTTCGTTCATGTGCCGGAAAGCCTCGTCCCACTCCAGGGCCTTTGCGGTGGAGCAGGCCACGGAGGCTTCGTGGGGCACGCAAGCGGCAGCGGATTCCGAGGGGAAGCACTCGGCGAAGATGCTCCGGTAGTAGTATTCCTCTTTGGTGGCGGGGGTGTTGACGGGGAAGCGTCGGGCGGCCTGGGCGAACTGGGCGTCGGAGACCTCCCGTGCCGTCATCTCCTTCAGGGTGTCGATCCAAGAATACCCCACGCCGTCGGAGAACTGTTCCTTCTGGCGCCAGGCCACCTCCGGGGGAAGCATATCCTGGAAGGCCTCCCGGAGAATCCACTTTTCGATATGGGAGTCCCCATGGGTTCCGGTGGTGGGAGGCAGAATCCGCCCTTGGCACATTTTATCGGCGGGGTTGAGCCGCATGGCCACATCCAGGAACTCCTTGTCCAGGAAGGGGACGCGTCCCTCCACGCCCCAGGCGGCCAGGGCCTTGTTGGCCCGGAGGCAGTCATAGAGGTGGAGTTTGCCCAGCTTCCGAACGGTCTCTTCGTGGAACTCCTTGGCGTTGGGAGCCTTATGGAAGTAAAGGTATCCCCCGAAGATTTCATCGGCCCCCTCTCCGGAGAGAACCATCTTGATGCCCATGGCCTTGATGGCCCGGGCCATGAGGAACATGGGGGTGGAGGCCCGCACCGTGGTGATGTCGTAGGTCTCCAGATGATAGATCACATCGGGGAGGGCGTCCAGAGCTTCCTGGATGGTGAAATGGATCTCGTGGTGGACGGTGCCCAGGAAGTCGGCGGCCTTTCGGGCGGCGGCCAGATCCGGGGATCCCTCCAGTCCGATGGCGAAGGAGTGGAGGCGAGGCCACCAGGCCTCCTGGGTGTCTCCGCTCTCCACACGGCGGCGGGCGAACTTGGCGGTGATGGCGGTGATGACGGTGGAATCCAGGCCGCCGGAGAGGAGGACGCCATAGGGGACGTCGCTCATCATCTGGCGCTTCACCGCCGCCTCCAGGGCCTCCCGGAGAACCGGGATGGAGGAGGTGTTCTTCTCCACGGCCTCGTAGGCGAACCAGTCCCTCTCATACCATCGGCGAGGGGCGGCGTCCCCGGTCTGAAGGAGATGTCCCGGCAAGAACTCCTGGATCATGCAGCAGACCCCCTCCAGGGCCTTCAATTCGGAAGCCACATAGTAGTGTCCTTCGGCATCCCAGCCCTGATAGAGGGGGATGACGCCGATGGGATCCCGGCCCACCAGATAGCGGTCTTCCTGGCGGTCATAGAGGGCGAAGGCGAAGATTCCGTTGAGGCGATCCAGGAAATCGGCGCCGTATTTCTGGTAAAGGGGGATGAGGACTTCGCAGTCGGAGCGGGTCTGGAAATCGTAGTCGGCGGCCAGTTCCTTCCGGAGTTCCTCGTGGTTGTAGATCTCTCCGTTCACCGCCAGGACATAGCGTCCGTCGGGGCTATAGAGGGGCTGTTTTCCGGAGAGGGGGTCGATGATGGCCAGCCGTTCATGGGAGAGGAGAGCATGTTCCCCCTCGAAGACCCCAGACCAGTCCGGCCCCCGATGCCGGATCTTCCGGGACATCTGGAGAAGCTGCTTTCTCAAGGCGGGGGCCACCCCCTCCTTCACATCAAAAATTCCTACAAAACCGCACATTCCTTCAATCTCCTTGGGCGTGCCTTGTGCTGTTCACATGAAGACGGTTCCGGGGAGCTAGGCCAGTTGGGCGGCCGCCTTCCGGCCGTCGGCAATGGCCCGCACCACCAGGGAGGGGCCGGAGGCCGCATCTCCCGCCAGCACCACATTGGGCTGATCCGGCAATCCCAACTGGGCCAGAATCTGCTCCCGGGACTGCTTCAAGAAGCCCATGGCCAGCACCACCATGTCGCAGGGAAGGATGCGGGAGGGCCCCGCAGGAGCGAACTTCACGGGACGGCCATTTTCGGCAAACTCCCAGGCGACGGGCACTACTTCGGCGCCGGCCACCCTGCCCTCCTCTTCCAGAATGCGGAGGGTATTCAGGCTCCAGAAGCGCTCCATGCCCTCCTCCACGGCGTAGGAGGAGCGGAGCTTGTAGGGCCAGAGGGGCCAGGGAGTCTTGGGGGAGCGTTGGGCGGGGGGCCTGGGCATCACATCGATGGAGACCACAGAGAGGGCGCCCTGGCGGAGGGAGGTGCCGGCGCAGTCGCTGCCCGTGTCCCCGCCTCCGATGACCAGAACCCGTTTTCCCCGGGCGGAGATGGGGGCCTGGGGGAGTTCTCCCGTGACGGCCCGGTTCATGCCGCCCAGGAACTCCAAGGCCTGATAGACCTGGGGGAGTTCCCGTCCGGGCACCTTCAGTTCCCGGGGAACGGGGGTGCCGTTGGCCACCACCACCCCCTGGAAGTGCTTGAGCAGATAGCTTCCGGAGATGTCCTTCCCGATTTCGGCGCCGCCTTGGAAGCGGATGCCGGAGGCCTCCAAGATCTTCCAGCGGCGCTGGACCACCGCCTTGTCCAGCTTGAAGCAGGGGATTCCATATTGGAGGAGTCCTCCGGGAAGGAGATTCCGGTCGAAGATGGTGACCTCATGGCCGGCATCATTGAGGGCCACGGCGGCGGCCAGTCCCGCAGGGCCGGCTCCCACCACGGCGAACTTCCGTCCTGTGCGGGCGGGGGGAATCCGCGGGGTCACCCAGCCCTGGGCGTAAGCGGTGTCCACGATGGCCTTTTCCACCAGGCGGATGTTGGTGGCGTCGAACTCCGCGCCCTCCAGGCAGCAGGCCGCCTCGCAGAGAGCGGGGCAGACCCGGCTGGTGAACTCGGGGAAGGGGCTGGTCTCCGACAGGCGTTCCCAGGCATCCTTCCAGTCTCCGTGGACCACGGCCCGGTTCATCTCGGGGATGTGGTTCATGAGGGGGCAGCCCATGGCGTGGCAGTAGGGCAGTCCGCAGTTCTGGCAGCGGCGGGCGCGGAGGCGCACTTCCTCGTTGGACACCTGGGCCTCCACCTCCTGGAGGTCTTGGAGACGTTCCTCCACAGGCCGATAGAAGTGATCCAGACGGGAGATTTCAAAGAAGGTCTTGCTCATGTTATCGTGCGCTCCGAAGGATTTTTCTGTATTCCACAGGCATGACGCAAACGAAGCGCCCCCGGTATTCCTGCCACTGCTCCAGAATGCGGCCAGCCTTGGCGCTGCCCGTCAACTCCCGGTGGCTCTTCAGCATCCCCAGAAGTTCCGCTTCCTCGGGAGAACCCTCCCGGATGGACTCCAAGTCCACCGTGTCCAGATTGCAGCGCAGGTCAAAATCTCCGCCCTCGTCCAGGACGTAGGCCAGGCCCCCGGTCATGCCGGCGGCGAAGTTGACCCCGGTCTTTCCCAGGACGGCCACCCGTCCGCCGGTCATGTATTCGCAGCCGTGGTCGCCCACGCCCTCCACCACGGCCTGGAAGCCGCTGTTGCGGATGGCGAAGCGTTCGCCGGCCTGCCCGTTGATGAAGATTTCGCCGGAGGTGCCGCCGTATCCGATGACATTGCCGGCCAGGACATTGTCCTCGGCGAGGCAGATGGCCTCCCGGGGAGGCACCAGGATGATTCGGCCGCCGGAGAGTCCCTTGCCCACATAGTCATTGGCCTCCCCTTCCAGGCGGAAGGTGATGCCGTGGGCCAGGAAGGCGCCGAAGCTCTGTCCGGCGGTGCCCCGGAAATCCACCCTCCAGGTATCCTGGGGGAGTCCGGCCAGTCCCTTGGCCAGAGCCAGGCGTCCGGAGAGTCGGGCGCCCACGGAGCGGTTGGCGTTGACGATGGGCACTTCGATACGGGCGGGGGCGAAGGTCTCCAGGGCGCTTCCCAGGGCGGGGAAGAGGACTTGGTCGTCGATGGTGGTTTCGGGATGGGCTTCTCCGTTCCAGCAGATTTCCTGGCCTTGGACCACATGGAGCATGTCGTGGAAATCCAGCTTGGCGGCCTTTCCGGTCATGCGTTCGGGGTCTGCCTCCAGGAGATCGGCCCGTCCCACGGCCTCCTTCAGGGAGTGCAATCCCAGGGAGGCTAGGGTTTCCCGGGTTTCCCTGGCGATGAAATGGAGATACCGGAGGATATGTTCCGGCTTGCCCTTGAAGCGTTTCCGGATTTCGGGATCCTGGGTGGTGATGCCGGCGGGGCAGGTGTTGTCCTGGCACTGCCGCAGCATCATGCATCCCAGGGCCAGGAGGAGGGAGGTGGCGAAGCCGAACTCCTCGGCCCCCAGAAGGGCGGCGATAACCACATCCCGACCTGTGCGCAGCTGTCCATCCACCTGGAGACGCACCTTTCCCCGGAGTCCGTTCTTCACCAGAGTCTGGTGGGTTTCCGCCAGGCCCACTTCCCAGGGCATTCCCGCATGTTTGATGGAGCTCAAGGGGGCGGCGCCGGTGCCTCCGTCATGGCCGGAGATGACCACCACATCCGCATGGGCCTTGGCCACGCCGGCGGCCACGGTGCCCACGCCATTTTCCGACACCAGCTTCACGGAGATGCGGGCGGCGGGGTTCACGGCCCGGAGGTCGTGGATCAGCTGGGCCAGATCCTCGATGGAGTAGATGTCATGGTGAGGCGGCGGGGAGATGAGAGTGACATGGGGAGTGGCATGGCGGGTTCTGGCGATCTCCTCGTTGACCTTGTCTCCGGGGAGCTGCCCTCCTTCGCCGGGCTTGGCGCCCTGGGCCATCTTGATCTGGAGATCCCGGGCATGGGCCAGATACTCCACGGTGACGCCGAAGCGTCCGGAGGCCACCTGGCGGATGGCGCTGGCCCGGTTCTCCCCGTGGGGGCCGGGGAGGTTCCGTTCGGGGCCCTCGCCCCCCTCGCCGGAGTTGCTCATGGTGCCCAGCTGGTTCATGGCCACAGCGATGGCCTCGTGGGCCTCGGGGCTGAGGGCGCCCAGGCTCATGGCGCCGGAGACAAAGTGATGGAGAATCTCCTTCTCCTCCTCCACCTGCTCCAGGGGAAGGGGCTGGGCGCTATCCTTCCGGAAGCGGAGCAGATCCCGGAGGCGGATGGGCTGGGCGGGGGAGTTGACGGACTCCGCGAAACGGCGGTAGCGTTCCGGGTCATCCTCCCGCACGGCGGCATGGAGATCGCAGAGGGAGGGCGGGGTCACCAGATGGGGTTCCCCGTCCCGCCGCCAGCGATAGGCGCCACCCACAGGCAGGGGGTGTTTCTCGGCGGAGGGCCGGGCAGCTTCCACCCGTTCCCGCACCTCCTGGGCCACCTCCTCCAGGCCGATGCCATCCACGGCGCTGGGCGTGCCGGGGAAGAATTGGCGAATCAACTCCTTTCCCAGGCCGATGGCCTCGAACATTTGGGCGGAGCGATAGCTGCGGAGAGTGGCGATGCCCATCTTGGACATGCACTTCAGCAAGCCCTTGTCCACGGCGGAGATGTAGTTCTCCGTAGCTTTGGCGGGATCCTGCTCCCCGGCCAGGGAGGCCACAGTCTCCAGGGCGAGATAGGGATGGACGGCGGTGGCGCCATAGCCCAAGAGGAGGGCGAAGTGCATCACTTCCCGGGCTTCCCCGGTCTCCAGGATCACCCCCACGGGGGGGCGCAGGCCTGCGGCGGCCAGGGCCTGGTTGACGGCAGCGACGGCCAGGAGAGAGGGGATGGGAAGAGTTCCCGGGGGCACCTCCCGGTCGCTCAGCACCAGGATGTTTCTGCCTGCCTGGGCGGCGGCCACCGCCCGCTCCGCCAATTCCTTCAGGGCCTGGGCGAGATCCTCCTTCCAGAGAATGGGGAGTTTCTCCACCCGGTCCCGGCCCATGTTCTCCAGCCGGGCCAGGTCTTCCCCCGTGAGAATGGGGCGAGCCAGGCGCACCAGGCTGGCCCGGTGGGCCTCCTCGGAGAGGAGGTTCCCCTGGTTCCCGATGTAGGTGGTCAGGCTCATGACCAGCTCCTCCCGGATGGGATCAATGGGGGGATTGGTCACCTGGGCGAAGCGTTGCTTGAAGTAGGAGAAGAGCAATTGGGGGCGGGGGGAGAGGACCGCCAGGGCGGCGTCGTTGCCCATGGAGCCCACGGGCTCCTTCCCCGTCTCCATCATGGGACGCACCAGCAAATCCACATCCTCCTGGCTCCAGCCAAAGAGGCGCTGCCGCTCCTTCAAACTGCCCTCCCCGTGCTCCGCCACAATGGTGTCAAACAATCCCGCCACGGGAATCTTCGACTCCTGGGACCAGCGACGATAGGGGGACTGGCGGGCCACCTGGTTCTTCAGCTCGTCATTGAGTACCAGGCGATGGGCCTTCAAATCGCACCAGAGGATTTCGCCCGGCTTGAGACGCCCCCGGCAAACCACCTGGGCAGGATCCAAATCCAAGACGCCAGTCTCCGAGGCCAGGACGAAGAGTCCGTCCCGGGTAAGGGAGTACCGGGCGGGGCGCAGTCCGTTGCGGTCCAGCATGGCGCCGGCCCCCACCCCGTCGGTGAAGGTGACCGCGGCGGGTCCGTCCCAGGGTTCGGAGAGGGCGGAATGGTAGTCGAAGAATCCCCGCACATCCTTTCCCATGTGGTAGTTCTTTCCCCAAGCCTGGGGAATGAGCATCATCATCACGTGAGGGAGCCAGCGGCCGCCCTGCACCAGGAGTTCCACCATGTTGTCCAGGCAGGCGGAATCGCTTTGGCTTTCCTCGATAAGGGGGAGCACCTTCTTCAAATCCTGGCCGAAGAGGGAGCTTTCCAGGAAGGCCTCCCGGGTGCGGGCGTGGTTCAGGTTTCCCCGGAGGGTGTTGATTTCCCCGTTGTGGGCCAGATAGCGGAAGGGATGGGCCAGCCGCCAGGTGGGGAAGGTGTTGGTGCTATAGCGCTGATGCACCAACACTAGGGGAGAGACAAAATCCTCCTCCGCCAAATCCCCGTAGAAGGACTCGATTTGCGTGGCCAGCATCAACCCCTTGTAGACCACGGTGCGGCTGCTGAAGCTGCTGAAGTAGGCGTCCAGCATCTCCTTCTCCAGACGACGCCGCAGCACAAAGACCCGGCGCTCCAGGGCATCCCCGGAAAGGGAATCCGCAGGGGCGACAAACACCTGGCGAATCCGGGGACAGGTGGCCCGGGCGGTCTCCCCCAGACGGCTGACGTCCACGGGAACCTCCCTCCAGGCCAGCAGCCGGAACCCCTCCTCCCCCGCAATCCGCTCCAGAAGGGACTCCTCCCCCTCCCCGCCAAAAATCATGCCCACGGCATATCCCCCGGCCTCCGGCAACACCCCGCCCAGCACCCGCTGGAAAAACCCATGGGGAATCACGCTCAACAACCCGGCCCCGTCCCCGGAAAGGGGATCGCTTCCCGCCGCTCCCCGGTGGAGAAGACGCTGAAGAAGAATCACCCCCTGATGCACGAGCTCATGGGAGGAAATTCCCCGGAGGTTGGCCAGCATGCCCACGCCACAGGCGTCATGCTCGTTCTGAAAATGGTACAGGCCCTCGTCCTGGGGAAGGGATAGGCCACGCTGTCGATCTTTCGTATCCATGGAGGATTCTCCTTGAACCGCCCACGCCCCCACGCCGGAAAGGCAACGGCAAAACCGAAACCTCCCAGAGGGAAAACGAAGACGGTTGGTGAGGCAAAAGAGGAAGACGACTCCCGAAACGGAACACGACTCCCCCGGCACACAAAAAATTGGTTTCGGCTGAAAAAGCAAGAGACATGCCAGAATGGGACAGGCATGGCCTTCCCCTAGAGCGGGTGACAAAGGATGAAATATTTTTACAAAGGGTGTAAACCGTTCCCCAAAGAGGAAACATATTCTGTAATTCGCCCAAGCCGGGGTTCCCTGGGCCATGAGGGATTCTGGGGTTTGGCATGCCGCTTGCTTTATCCCCAAGCCGTCATGCCGGCGGGATGCCGGGCGCGACCCAATCCTTCATTAGGAGAGACTGACCATGCAAAAGAGATTTGACGCGGTGTGCAAGATTTCGGATCGCCGCACAGAAGGGACGGAGCCCCAGGGTTCCAAGGTGTTGGAGTTCTTTGCGGCGGACGTTTTCGACAATGAGAAGATGGCGAAGCATCTTCCCAAGTCCACCTACAAGAAATTGATGGCGACCCTGAACGGCATGCAGCCTTTGGATCCGGGCATTGCGGACGAAGTGGCCACGGCCATGAAGGAGTGGGCGGTTTCCCGCGGGGCGACCCATTACACCCATTGGTTCCAGCCTCTCACGGGGGGCACGGCGGAGAAGCACGACTCCTTCCTGGAGTTTTCCCAGGGCAAGGCCATTTTCGAGTTTTCCGGCAAGACCCTGACCGTGGGCGAGCCGGACGCCTCCAGCTTCCCCTCCGGCGGTCTGCGCAGCACCTTCGAGGCCCGGGGATACACGGCCTGGGATCCCACCAGCCCCGCCTTCATCAAGCGCCATAGCAACGGCGCCACCCTCTGCATCCCCACCATCTTCTGCTCCTACACGGGAGAAGTGCTGGACAAGAAGACTCCCCTGCTGCGCTCCACCCAGGCCCTGAAGAAGGCGGTGGTGCGTCTCATGAAGTGCTTTGGGCAGGAGGAGGAGCCTGTCCGGGTGACCTTGGGAGCGGAGCAGGAATATTTCCTGGTGGACAAGAAGTTCTACCTCCAGCGTCCCGATCTGCTGCAGACGGGCCGCACCCTCTACGGCGCTCCCCCCGCCAAGCATCAGCAGCTGGAAGACCACTACTTTGGCAGCATTCCCTCCCGCATCCTGGCCTTCATGACCGATGTGGAGAACGAGCTGTGGAGCCTGGGCATTCCCGCCAAGACCCGCCACAACGAGGTGGCTCCCGCCCAGTTCGAGCTGGCGCCCATCTTCGAGGAGCTGAACCTGGCCGTGGACCACAACATGCTGATCATGGAAGTGCTGCGCCAGGTGGCCGACCGCCACGGCCTGGTCTGCCTGCTCCACGAGAAGCCCTTCGCCGGCATCAACGGCAGCGGAAAGCACAACAACTGGGCCATCTCCTACGGCAAGCGCAACCTGCTGGATCCCGGCAGCAACCCCCAGGAGAACGCCGTCTTCCTCACCGTCCTCACCTCCATCATCCACGCCCTGGACAGCCATAGCGACCTCCTCCGGGCGGCCACCGCCGGCCTGGGCAACGACCACCGCCTGGGGGCCAACGAGGCGCCTCCCGCCATCATCTCCACCTTCCTGGGCGAGCAGCTGGAGGAAGTGATCGACCAGCTGGTGGATGGCGCCTCCGCCGCCAAGAGCAAGAAGGCCGCCACCCTGCGCATTGGGGTGGATGCCCTCCCCACCCTGAAGCGGGATGCCACGGACCGGAACCGCACCAGCCCCTTCGCCTTCACCGGCAACAAGTTCGAGTTCCGCGCCCCCGGATCCTCCCAGTCCTGCGCCGAGGTGAACATGGTGTTGAACACCATCGTGGCCGAGGCCATGGATCTCCTCAGCGACCAGTTGGAGAAGCTGCCCGCCGCCAAGTTCAACACCGGCCTCCAGGAGATCCTGAAGAAGGAGATCTCCGCCCATCGCCGGGTGATCTTCAACGGGGATGGCTACACCAAGGAGTGGCTGAAGGAAGCCGCCCGCCGGGGTCTGCCCAACCTGCCCTCCACTCTGGAGGCCATCCAGCCCCTGAAGGCCAAGGAAAACCAGACCCTCCTGGAAAAGTACGGCGTCCTCTCCAAGGTGGAGATGGATTCCCGCTACCAGGTCTTCCGGGAAGAATACGAGCGCCGGCTGGACATTGAGGGCAAGATTGCCCTGGAGATTGCCAAGAGCATCATCCGCCCCGTGGCGGTGAAGGAACTGGTGGCCCTGGGGGACGCCAAGGTCTGCGCCTCCGTGGAGAGCTTCCGCAAGGAGTTTGCCGCGGACGTGGACGCCCTCTCCAAGGACATCGCCGCCCTGGAGAAGGCCTTGGCCAAGGCCCAGGGCATCATTCCCGCCATGGATGCTCTCCGGAAGGATGTGGATGCTCTGGAGACCATTGTGGATGACAAGGTCTGGCCCATGCCCAAATATCGGGAAATGCTCTTCATCTGCTAGCGTTCCCTAGGGGAACCCGGCCTGCCAGCTCCCGTCCGCCCCCTTCCGGGGAGCCGGGCGGGAGCCTCGCTAGAGTTGTGCCGAGTTCCCCCTTTTTCTGCCCTCCTCCCCCCTGGGGCACATCCCTTCCCCCCCATTTTTTTCCTCCCCGGAGGTCCCCTTGTCCGACAGCATCAAGCATGAGTGCGGCGTAACCCTTCTGCGTCTGCGGAAACCCCTTTCCCATTATGCAGAGAAATACGGCACCGCCGCCTACGGATACGCCAAACTCTCCCTGCTGCTGGAAAAGCAGCACAACCGGGGCCAGGACGGGGCCGGCATCGCCTGCGTGGGGCTGGACGTGCCCCCGGGACACCCCTTCTATCATCTGGAGAAAAGCTGCGCCACCATGCCCCTGGCGGATCTGCTGGAGAAGATCTCCACCCGCCTGGAGGAGGCCGGCCCCGAACCCCCGCCCGAAAAACTCCACTCCCTGGGGCACCCCTTCTGCGGCGAAGTCTATCTGGGCCATGTGCGCTACGGCACCTTTGGCACCCGCACCCTGGATGCCTGCCATCCCGTGATTCGGGAAGAGTTCCACCGGGACAAGACCATGCTCCTGGCGGGGAACTTCAACCTGACCAACACCCGCAGCGTCTTCGCCCAGCTCACCCAGCAAGGATACCATCCCCGGGGAAGCCAAGACTGCGAGGTGCTTCTCATCTCCCTCTCCCGGAGCATGGACGCCCATCCCGGGGATCTGGAGGCCGCCATCCGGGAGGCCGCCGCCAAGTGGGACGGGGGCTTTGCCCTTTGCGGCATCCTGGGCAGCGGGGACGCCTTCGCCTTCCGGGACGCCGCCGGCATCCGCCCCGCCTTCTATCATGTGGATCCGGAAGTGGTGGTGGTGGCCTCCGAACGGGTGGCCATCCAGACCGCCTTCAATCTCCCCCTCCAGGATGTCCAGGAACTGCCCCCGGGACACCTGCTCACCATCTCCGCCGCCGGCGTGGTCTCCCTCAAGCCCTGCCTCCCTCCCCAGCCTCCTCGAAAATGCGTCTTCGAACGGATCTACTTCTCCCGGGGCAACGACGCCGAGATCCAGCAGGAGCGCAGGGCCCTGGGCAAGGCCGTGGTGCCCCAGGTCCTGGAAGCCGTGGATCACGATTTCGACCACACGGTCTTCTCCTACATCCCCAACACCGCCCAGATTAGCTTCCATGGCATGCTGGACGCCTTGGACGATTTCCGGGAGGGACACAAGCTGCGCTTCGGCATGGTGGCCGTCAAGGACGCCAAGTTCCGCACCTTCATCAGCGACGCCGGAAAGCGGGACGAACTTTTCCCCCACGTCTACGATGTCTCCTACGGACTGGTGCACCCGGAGGAGGACAACCTGGTGGTCATCGACGACTCCATCGTCCGGGGCAACACCATGCGCCGGGCCATCCTCCCCATCCTGGACCGCCTCCTGCCCAAGCGCATCGTGGTGGTCTCCTCCGCCCCCCAGATCCGGTACCCGGACTGCTACGGCATTGACATGGCCTCCTTTGGGGAGCTGGTGGCCTTCCAGGCCTGCATGGATCTGCTCCATCAACGGGGCATGGAAGAGCTCTTCCAGGAGGCGGTGCGTCTGGCCAAGGAGGATCTCTATCGTCCGGACTTCCGCATGAAGAACCGGGCGAAGCCGTTGTATGCTCCGTTCACCGACCAGGAGATCACCCAGGCCATCTGCCGCCGGCTCTGTCCCGAGAACCTGAAAGCGGAGTTGCGGGTGGTCTTCCTCTCCTGCCAGGATTTGCGCCGTTGCATCCCCGAGCACACGGGGGACTGGTATTTCACAGGCGACTACCCCACCCCGGGAGGCAACCGGGTAGTGAACCAGGCTCTGGTCAACTACGCCCAACACCTCTCCACCCGCGCCTACTAACTCCCCTGCCCTCCTTCCCCCCCCCTGCATCATGCCCACGGAACCCCAGTCCTATCTCGCCCTGGCCGACGGCACCGTCTTTCCCGGCGTCTCCTGCGGCGCCCCCTGCGACCTCCCCGGAGAGGCCGTCTTCAACACCGGAATGACCGGATACCAGGAAATTCTCTCCGATCCCTCCTACTTCGGACAAATCGTGGCCCTCTCCACCGCCGAGGTGGGCAACTACGGATGCCATCCGGAAGACATGGAATCCCGGGGCTTCTTCCTGAGCGGCCTGGTGGTGCAAACCATGAATCCCCCCTCCTCCTGGCACAGCCAAGAGAGCTTGGAGGAGTGCCTGAAACGGCTGGGCAAGCCCGCCCTCCAGGGAGTGGACACCCGGCGTCTGGTGCTTCATCTCCGGGAACACGGCACCCAACGGGCCTGGCTCCATGCCGACGGCACCCCCCTCCCCGTGGCCGAAGCCGTCCAGCGCGCCCGCCAGTGGCCGGGGCTGGACGGGATAGACTGCGCCACCCAGGTGGCCGCCGAAGCCCCCTACACCTGGTGCGACCAGGGAGACCGCACCGTAGTGGTCATTGACTGCGGGGTGAAATGGAACATTCTGCGCAGCCTTGCCCAGGCGGGATGCCGGGTGCGGGTGCTTCCTGCGGGGTGCACCGCCCAAGAGGTCCTGGCCTGCCAGCCCGACGGCGTTCTTCTCTCCAACGGACCCGGCGATCCCGACGGCGTGGAGGGAGTCATCCCCTGCGTCCAGGAGCTTTTGGGGAAGCTTCCTCTCATGGGCATCTGCCTGGGACACCAGATTCTGGGCCTCAGCTGCGGCGCACGCACGGGACGCCTTCCCTTTGGACACCACGGATGCAACCATCCCGTCCAGGAAGTGGAGACCGGCGCCGTGGAAATCACCTCCCAAAACCACAACTTCGCCCTGCTGCCGGAAAGCCTCCCGGACTGCCTGGAGATCACCCACTGGAATCTCAATGACCACACCGTGGAGGGCGTCCGCCACAAGACCCTGCCCGCCTTCTCCGTCCAATATCATCCCGAGGCGGCCCCCGGCCCCTGGGACGCCGCCCACCTCTTCCAACGCTTCCGGAAGATGATGGACGAGGCATAGCCCCCCAAACAGCCCCCCCTCAGGATCCCACGCCGACGGAGCCGCCTCCGCCAGAATCCCCTCTTATGACCAAATTCATCTTCATCACCGGAGGCGTCGTCTCCGGACTGGGCAAGGGCATCACCGCCGCCAGCCTTGCCTACCTCCTGAAGGCCCGGGGATACACCGTGGCCATGCAAAAGTTCGATCCCTACCTGAACGTGGATCCCGGCACCATGTCCCCCTACCAGCACGGGGAAGTCTACGTCACCGACGACGGCACCGAGGCCGACCTGGATCTGGGACACTACGAACGCTTTGCCGGCGTCACCTGCGACCGCCATAGCAACTACACCAGCGGCAAGATCTACAGCCGGGTCATCGCCCGGGAGCGGGAGGGGAAGTATCTGGGGGCCACGGTGCAGATGATTCCCCACATCACCAACGAGATCAAGGAAGCCATCCGCAGCGCCGACAAGGAGGGGGTGGACATTGTGATGACGGAGATTGGAGGCACGGCGGGAGACATTGAATCCCTCCCCTTCCTGGAGGCCGTGCGCCAGTTTCAGAACGAGGTGGGGCGACGAAACGCCATCGTCCTCCATCTCACCCTGGTGCCTTTCATCCACGCCGCCGGCGAGCTGAAGACCAAGCCCAGCCAGCAATCCGTCAGCATCCTCCATAACATCGGCATCTTCCCGGATGTCCTGGTGTGCCGCACCGAAGTCCCCATGGCCGAGGAACACCGCCGGAAGCTGGCCCTCTTCTGCAACGTGCCCCAGGAGCTGGTCATCGAGGAGGAGGATGTGAAGCACTCCATCTACGAAGTGCCCCAGGAGCTGGCGGAACGGAAGCTGGATGAAAAGGTCCTCCAGCTCCTGGAGCTCCCCGTGGCGGAATCCCGGATGGACGACTGGAACGACCTGCTGGACCGGGTGCTCCATCCTCGCGGCTCCTGCCGCATCGCCCTGGTGGGGAAATACGCCGGCTTGCGGGATGCCTACAAGAGCATCTTCGAGTCTCTCTCCCACTCCGGCATCGCCCTGCGTTCCCGGGTGGAATGCGAGATGATTGAATCCGAGGAGCTGGAGAAATCCCCGGAGCGGCTGGAGGAATTTGACGGAGTGATTGTCCCCGGTGGCTTTGGGGCCCGGGGGGTGGAGGGGAAGGTGGCCGCCCTGACCTACGTCCGGAAGCGGGGCATTCCCTGCCTGGGGATTTGTCTGGGCATGCAGTGCATGGTCATCGAATACGCCCGGAATGTGCTGGGCTTGTCCAAGGCCAACTCCACGGAGTTCGACCCGGAGACCCCGGATCCCGTCATTGACTTGATGGAGAGCCAGCGAGGAGTGCGCCAGAAGGGGGGCACCATGCGCCTGGGGGCCTATCCCTGCCGCCTCCAGCCCGACACCTTGGCCGCCCAGCTCTACGGATGCCAGGAGATCCAGGAACGGCACCGGCACCGCTTCGAGTTCGGCAACGCCTACCGGGAGCCCCTGGAGAAGGCCGGCATGGCCATCGCAGGCACCAGTCCCGACGGCAACCTAGTGGAGATGGTGGAGCTCAAGGGACACCCCTTCTACGTGGGATGCCAATTCCACCCCGAATTCCTCTCCCGCCCCTTCCATTCCCATCCCCTCTTCACCGGCCTCGTCCAGGCCGCCCTTCAGAGAAAGGAGACTGCCTCCCATGCCCAGACGCACTGACATCCATAAAATCATGCTCCTGGGGGCCGGCCCCGTGGTCATCGGCCAGGGGTGCGAGTTCGACTATTCCGGGGTCCAGGCCTGCAAGGTCCTGAAGCAGGAGGGCTACGAGCTGGTGCTGCTCAACAGCAATCCCGCCACGGTGATGACCGATCCGGAGTTCGCGGACCGCACCTATTTGGAGCCCATGACCCCGGAATATCTCCGGGAGATCATCCGCCGGGAGCGTCCCGACGCCCTGCTGCCCACCCTGGGAGGCCAGACGGCTCTGAACCTGGCCATGGAGGCCTGGAAGAGCGGCGTCCTTCAGCACTATCATGTGGAGCTCATCGGCGCGGATGCGGAAGCCATCACCCGGGCGGAGGATCGGAACGCCTTCAAGGACGCCATGGACGCCATCGGCATCCCCAGCGCCCGTTCCGGCTCCGCCCATAGCCTGGAGGAAGCCACCCTCATCGCCCAGATGATCGGGAAGTGGCCCCTGGTGGTGCGTCCGGGCTTCACCCTGGGAGGCACCGGCGGCGGCATCGCCCGGGATCCCCAGGAGTTCCGCACCATTGTGGAGCGGGGACTGGACGCCAGCTTGAACCACGAGGTCCTCATCGAGGAATCCCTCCTGGGCTGGAAGGAATACGAGATGGAGGTCATGTGCGACCGCAAGGGCACCTCCGTCATCGTCTGCTCCATCGAAAACGTGGATCCCATGGGGGTTCACACCGGGGACTCCATCACCGTGGCCCCCGCCATGACCCTCACCGACCGGGAGTATCAGGCCATGCGCCAGGATTCCCTCCGGGTGCTTCGGGCCATCGGCATCCAGACCGGCGGCTCCAACGTCCAATGGGCCGTGAATCCCCAGACCGGAGAACGGCTCATCATCGAAATGAACCCCCGGGTCTCCCGCTCCTCCGCCCTGGCCTCCAAGGCCACCGGATTCCCCATCGCCAAAATCGCCGCCCTCCTGGCCGTGGGATACACCCTGGACGAATTGCGAAACGACATCACCCGCACCACCCCCGCCTGCTTCGAGCCGGCTCTGGACTATGTGGTGGTGAAAATGCCCCGCTTCACCTTCGAGAAGTTCCCCGCCGCCAACTCCACCCTGGGCACCCAGATGAAGGCCGTGGGAGAGGCCATGGCCATCGGTCGCAATTTCAACCAGGCCTTCCAAAAGGCCATCCGCTCCTTGGAGACAGGACACTGGGGTTTTGGACTGGAGGAAAAACTCCATCCCTTCCAGGAGATGGACGACGCCACCCTGGAGAAGGAGTTGATCCGTCCCCACGCGGACCGGGTCTATGTGCTCCACGCCGCCCTGAAGCGGGGCTGGTCCCTGGAACGCCTCCACCGACTCACCGCCATCGATCTCTTCTATCTCCGAAAGCTGGCGGAGCTGGCGGCCTTCGAGGACACGATCCAGGACACGGAGGAATCCCTCCGGAAGGCCAAGGAGCTGGGATACTCCGACCGGCAGCTGGCCTACGCCCTCCATTGCTCCGAAAGCCAGGTGCGACAGCGCCGGAACGCCCTGGGCATCCGACCCGTCTACGGCACGGTGGACACCTGCGCCGGCGAATTCCGGGCCACCACTCCCTATTACTACTCCACCTACGGAGAGGCAGACGAACCCGTGCGCCCCACCTCCGCCAAAGGCAAGATCATGATTTTGGGAGGCGGCCCCAACCGCATCGGACAGGGCATCGAATTCGACTGCTGCTGCGTCCACGCCGTCTTCGCCCTCCAGGAAGCCGGATACGAAACCGTCATGGTCAACTCCAACCCGGAAACGGTCTCCACCGACTATGACACCGCCAACCGACTCTACTTCGAACCCCTTACCCTGGAGGATGTCCTCGCCATCTATGAACGGGAACAGTGCGATGGCGTCATCGTCCAATTGGGCGGCCAGACGCCCCTGAACCTGGCCACCGCATTGAAGAACGCAGGAGTCCGGATCCTGGGCACCCCGCCGGAGGACATTGACGCGGCGGACGACCGGGGCATCTTCAAGGGGATTGCCGCCGCCACCGGGGCCCGCCAGCCCCCCAGCGGCATGGCGAAGGACGGGGAGGAAGCCTGTCGGGTGGCGGCCGCCATCGGCTATCCCGTCCTGGTGCGCCCCTCCTTCGTGCTGGGCGGGCGCGCCATGGCCATTGTCTTCCAGGAGAGCGATTTGCGGAAATACATGAAGGAAGCCGCCAGCGTCTCCGAGGGCCATCCCATCCTCATTGACAAGTTCCTCAATGACGCCCAGGAGCTGGATGTGGACTGCCTCTCGGACGGCATCCACACCGTGGTGGGGGCCATCATGGAACACGTGGAGCAGGCCGGCATCCATTCCGGCGACTCCGCCTGCTCCATTCCCCCCCGGGATCTTTCCCCCCAGGTGCTGGAGGAGATCCGCACGCTGGCCCGGAAGTTGGCCAAGGCCCTCCATGTGGTGGGTCTCATGAACATCCAGTTCGCCGTGCAGCATGGCCAAGTCTACGTCATCGAGGTCAATCCCCGGGCCTCCCGCACCGTTCCCTTCGCCAGCAAGGCCACCGGCGCCCCCCTGGCAAAATATGCCGCCCGCTGCATGGCGGGAGAAACCCTGGAACAGCTGGGCTTCCTCCAGGAACCCCGCATCCACTACACCGCCTTCAAAGAGGCCGTCTTCCCCTTCCCCAAGTTCCCCGGGGTGGATGTCACCCTCTCTCCGGAAATGAAATCCACGGGAGAAGTCATGGGGATGGACATCGATGCATCCAGCGCCTACCTGAAGTCCCAGGACGCCGCCGGCAACCAGATTCCCCGTCAGGGCGGCGTCTTCCTCTCCATCCGCAACGCCGACAAGGAGGCCGCCCTCCCCTGGCTCCAAAAGCTGGCCGCCCACGACTTCCACTTCTACGCCACCGCCGGCACCGGAGCCCTCCTCTACCAGCACAACATCCCCTGCCAGGCCGTCTTCCGACTCGCGGAAGGACGACCCAACCTCAAGGATCTCATCCTGGAACATAAAATCGGATGGATCGTCAATATCCCCGATATGAATGACGACGGCGCCACCATGCGCTCCTATGCCATCCAGTTCGGACTGCCCATCACCACCACCACCGCCGCCCTCCAAATGGCCGCAGAAGGGGTGGACGGCATCGCCCTGGAGGCAGGACGGGTGGACGTGTGCTCCCTCCAGGAATATCACAAGAAAGGATAATCCCCGTTCTCCCGTCTCCCCCTCCCCCCCAAAAAGGATTCTGGGAGGCGGGAGAACGGCAAGACAACCCGCCCCCTGAATTCCGTGGGGAGCGGGATATGGCCTATTCTGTGGAATGGGGGCCCTGGACTAAAGAAGGAGAACCAGGGATCCCGCCAGCACCAGAAGCCCCCCAAGAACGGTCTGCCAGGCAAGGGATTCCCCCAGAAGAAGAGCGGCCAGGAGAATCGTCATGGGCACGCTCAGTTTATCCACGGGGGCTACCTTGGAAGCCTGTTCCAGCTTCAGGGCATGGAAATAGAAGAGCCAGGAGAGTCCCGTGGCCACCCCGGAAAGCACCATGAAGAGCCAGGTGCGCCCCGACCATTGGCGAAGCTGCCCCGACACCCCAGTGCATAGCACCAGCCCCCAGGCGAAAAAAAGGATCACCGAAACCCGGACGGCCGTGGCCAAGTTGGAGTTCACCTCCTTCACTCCCAACTTGCCAAAGATGGCAGTGAGGGCGGCAAAGAAGGCGGAAAGAAGAGCGCAAAGTTTCCAGTTCATGCCAAAAGACGAAAGACTTCTCTAAAATACTCCCTCCCCAAACAGCATCCTAACCCTGGGAAAGGAGACCTCGGAACATGGTCCATTCCCACAATGTAGCTTCCCCCTCCCCTCCGTCTCCCTACTGCCCCACGATTCCCGACAACAGGGAAAAGCGGGAAATCGAGATCCCCCCAGAGAATCTGGCGACGAGGCTTGCGCCTCCGCTTCCCCTCCCGTCGCAAAGGCCTAGCCTCCCACCCCTGCCGGGGTTCATGAGGATTGCCCCCCCCCCGAAGCCCCCCCCGTCCACGCCCTGGGCAGGGAGAAGGAACTCCGCCGCTTCCTGGCGGACCCCAGGCTCAACATCGACAACAACCCCTGCGAGAACGTCATCCGGCCCTTCTGCATAGGACGGAAGAACTGGCTTTTCGTGGGCTCAGTGGACTTCCTCCTGCCCCATCTGGGGAAGAAGGACCAGGAGAAGGCGTAGGACATAGAGAAAGGCCCCATTCAGGAACAGAAAGAAGGCCCCGAGGCATCCCCCATGGATGCCCAAGGGCCTTCTCTTTTTCCACACAGAAAAGAAAAACCTCAAAATCTGCGGGGTCATGAAGCCACTAGTCTGATTGAACGCTTACGTGCATCAGGCACGGCGGCCCAATCGGACCGGGAAGGCCGCCGTCACTTGATGGCCTGGGCGCCGTAGCCCTGGATGGCGCCGAA
>JAEDMH010000156.1 GCA_016303095.1 Lentisphaeria bacterium
TTCCACTCCGCCGGCTACCACGAATATCCCGGGGCGGTCTATGCCCGGGATCCCAAGGCCCCCTGGGCCTCCCAGGATATGAAGGAGGCCAGCGAACACTATGTCCAATATCTCCGACTGGCCGTGGAAAAAATCCGCCAGGCTTCCCCCCGCACCGCCTTCGGGGACGCCGCCGGAGGACACCGCTACGACTATCTGGCGGGCATCGACTTCATCCGCACCGAGACCATGGTGCCCCATACTCAGCATCTCTGCTCCCTGGCCCGGGCCGCCGCCGAAACCCTGGGATCCGGGGAATGGGGCGTCCATATCGCCATCCAACATGCCGTCCAACCCTACTTCCTCACCCATCTGGGACAGTACTTCCTCTCCCTCTTCCAACCTTGGATGATGGGGGCCTCCATGATCTACGAGGAGGATTCTCTCTTCCTGCTCTTCAAGGAGGAACGACAGTGCTGGGACGATGCCCTCACCAAGGGAAAGCGGGAGATGACCCGGCAGTTCTTCCGCTTCGTGAAGACCCATCCCCGGCAGGGAAAAAACCGCCGTAGCATCGCCTTCTGGGAGGGACGCTATGCCGCCCCCTTCAATGGCTTCATCTGCGACACGGAGCAAACCCCCGACTACTCCGTGTGGGGACTTTTCGGAAACGACGCCCCGGAATGGGGACATCGACAGCCGGAAAAATGCCGGCAGCTCCTGGATGTCCTCATGCCCGGCGCAAGCACGCACCCCCTCCGGCAACAATACGGAAAACGACGCTTCTTCTTCTCCGGCACCCCCTACGGGGATTTCGACCAGCTCCCCGCCGAGGCCGAGGCATCGGCGCTCCAACGCTATCGCCTGCTCCTGAATCTAGGCTGGAACACCATGATTCCCCAGGACTACCAGAAGTTGAAGGACTTCGTCCAAAAGGGCGGCACCCTCTTCACTGGACTCCCCCAATTCAGCACCCATCTCCGCCGTGAGTTCCTCCGGGACATGGAGGATCTGGCTCTCTGGAACCAGGGAGACCTCTCGGAATTGTGCGGCGTGAAGGTGCAGGGGCCGGGAATGGAATACTCCGGCCAATGGAACGCCCCCGGCCGGGAAGAGTTCCCCCAGCCGGAACTCTCCTCCGCCACCAGCTCCCATCCCCAGGAGGACGGACCCTGCCGACTGGCTTGCCTGGAACTCCATGGCGCCCAAGTGGTGGCCTGGGACGCCTCCACCAATGCCCCCCTGGTGCTGAAACACCGCCTGGGAAAAGGAACGGTCTACCTCCTGGCCGCCTGGGCATACCCCGGACATGAGGCACTCCAATCCCTCGCCGCCTCCTGGATTGCATTCTTGGCACAACGCAATCTCCCAGAGGAATATGTGGTGGATCCCTCCCGGGAAGTCTTCTGGACCCGGTGGGAGGAGGAATCCGGCGCCCGAAGCCTCATGCTCCTCAATACCGATTGGACGAGCACCGGCAATGAAAAACAGGTGGAAATCCACACTCCCGCCTTGCATTTCTCTCTGTCCGTCAAGGAGCAGACCCCCCACATTCTCACCATCCTCCCCTTCGCCGTCCTGGAAGCTACTCCGGAACTCCATCTGGAGGTGGAATCCCTGGAACCCCACCAGGCAACCCTGAACATCCACGGCCTGGCTGGCACCGTGACCCTCCATTCCCCCAAAGTGCCCGGGGGAATCAAGAGCTTCTCCCTCCCCCAGGACGGAACGATCCTGCGCACCTGGACTCTGGAAGACACGGAAGCCCCCACGGGACCGGCAAGATGATGACTGAGGAAATCTAGGGATCGAGAAGACCTGCCCTCGGAGGGGCAGGTCTTCTCTCTTTCCTTTCACTTCCTTTTGAGTAGAGGGATTCCGATGCATGCCTCTTCGTACATGACCCTATGGGACTGGGCGATTCTGATTGTGCCGGTCGTCTTTGTGCTCTTCATGGGATTTTACTCCCGTCGTTATGTGCGGGGGGTGTCGGACTTTTTGGTGTGTGGCCGGGTTTGCGGGCGGTATGTCCTGAACATGGGAGAGGTGGCCAATGCCCTGTCCATGATCGGGTTGGTGACCTATGTGGAGATCAAATACAGGACGGGGTTTGCCCTGGGATATTGGGGGGCGGTGCTGACGCCGTTGAGCCTCGTGCTTTCCCTGACGGGCTTTGTGACCTACCGTTTTCGGGAGACCAAGGCCATGAGCCTGGGGCAGTTTCTGGAGATGCGGTACAGTCGTTCCTTCCGGATTTTTGCCGCGGCCTTGCGTTCCCTGGCGGAGATGGTGGCCAACATGATCATGCCCTCCATCGCCGCCCGATTCTTCATGCGGATGCTGAATCTTCCGGAGAGCTTCTCCTTCTTGGGGGTCTCCCTGCCTACCTTTGAAGCGCTGATGATCCTCTTCCTGACCCTGGCCATCACCCTCATCTGCCTGGGCGGAACCATGGCCCTGGTGATCACCGACACCATCCAGGGCATGATTCTCTATCCCCTCCTGATCTGCTTCGCCCTCTTCATCCTCTGCAAATTCTCCTGGACCCAGGAGATTATTCCCGTGATGCAGGATCGCCCCCCGGGGGAAAGCTTCCTCAATCCCCTGGATGTGGCGAAATTCCGGGATTTCAACATCTTCACCATGGTCATCGCCGTGGCCTTCAGCGCCATTGTCCATCGGGGCTCCTGGCTGGGAGACGGGGTCTCCTGCGCCGCCAAATCCGCTCACGAACAGAAGATGGCCTCCCTCCTGGCCTCCTGGCGCTATTCCATCATCGGCATCTTCTATCTCCTGGTGGCGATCTGCCTCATCGTCTTCCTCAATCATAAGGATTTTGCCAGGGAGGCCAATCAGGTGCGCCAGGAACTGGCCACGCGGGCGGCGGCGGAAGTGCTGAAGGAGGAAAAATACGCTGTCGCCCGGGAAAAGGTCCAAGAGGTGATCGACGCCAGCCAGCCCCAAGTCAAGGAAATCGGCGAGGGCATCCCCCCGCTCTCCCAGGCGGACAATCTGGATACCCGCTTCTTGGACCCCATTCACCTGGCCCTAAAGGAGGAACGAGGCCAATATGCCCAGCAGTGCTTGGAGAATGCAAAGAAGGAGACCGGTGTCCCGGCCACCCAGGAGGAAAGCCGGCTGGCCCGCATCGACGCCCAGGGAGAGGCCAACGATCTCTTCAAACAGTGCCGAACCCTCTTCCACCAACTCTCCCTCTCCGTCACCATGAAGGAACTCCTGCCCCCGGGACTCTTCGGAGCCTTCGCTCTCCTCCTCTTCCTGGCCATGCTCTCCACCGATGACAGCCGGATCTTCAGCGCCTCCCTCACCATCTCCCAGGACTGCATCCTCCCCTTCTTCCCCAAGGGACTCTCCCCCCGGAACCATGTCCGCATGATCCGTCTGGTAACCCTGGGCATCGGGATCTTCTTCTTCTTCGGCTCTAAATACATGGGACAACTGGACTATATCCAGTTCTTCGTCCAGATGGCCTGCGCCATGTGGCTGGCGGGATGTTGTCCGGTGATGCTTTTCGGCCTCTACTGGAAGAAGGGAACCACCCAGGCCGCCTGGAGTGCCCTGCTCACCGGCATGGGGGCCAGCTTCCTCTATCTGATGCTGCAGAGAAATTGGGCGGATCATGTCTATCCCTTCCTAGACAAGCAGGGATGGGTCCCCCTGTGCGACAGTATCCTCCGATTTCTCAGCAAACCCTATGGCGACTGGATCGTGTGGAAGATGCACCCCGTGGACTTTCCCGTCAACTCCGTGGAGTTCAACTTCTTCGCCAATCTCTTCACGATCCTCCTCTATGTGGTGGTCTCCCTGTTGACCTGCAAGGAGGACTTCAATATGGATCGCATGCTTCACCGGGGTGCCTATCAAGAGCCAGGAGAACACAAGGACTTGCGCCGGGATTGGTCCCCACGGGGCATCTTCAAGAGCATCATCGGCATCACCCCCGAATACACCCGGGGAGACAAGGTGATCGCCTATGGCATGTTCTTCCACACCTTCGTGGTCTGCTTCTTCCTCTTCTTCCTGGGAAGCCTGGTGTGGAACCTGTGGAGCCCCTGGAGCAAGGAACATTGGGGACTCTTCTTCCTCTTCAATAATCTGGTGATCCCCTGTCTTATCGCCGCCATCACCTCCATCTGGTTCACCATCGGAGGCGTCCGGGATCTCCTCGATCTCTTCCGCACCCTCAAGCATCGTAAGGAAATCAATGTCCTGGACGATGGACGGGTGGAGGGACATGTCTCCTTGGCGGATCACCCTCAACCTTCCCCCGAAGAGAAAAAGTAATCCCCTCACGGTAGAAATCTAGAGGTTCTAGAGGCGCCGGGGGTTCTCGCTATCCCTTCACCCCCGTCTAGCGATCCTCCCACCGCTACGCGGTTCAGGAGGATTGCCCCCCCTTCCCCCCGCAAGCGGGGGAGGGTATAGCCCCAATCCCCGGGCGGGACGTGCGGGGGGGCAGGTCCCGCCCCTCCGTGGTCTCCGTGGCGCCGCGTAGCGGCATTTCCGTGCCTTCCGTGTCTCCCCTCCGTGCCCTCCGTGTCTCCCCTCCGTGCCCTCCGTGTCTCCCCTCCGTGCCCTC
>JAEDMH010000021.1 GCA_016303095.1 Lentisphaeria bacterium
GGCGGGACGTGCGGGGGGCAGGTCCCGCCCTCTCTGTGCTCTCCCTGCGCCCGGCTTGCCGGGCCTTTCGTGCTCTCCGTGTTTCAAACTTCGTGTGATCCGGGTGCACCGCAGGCGTTTCCTGGGGACAAAAAAAAGGCGTCGGCACTCTCCTGATACCAAGAGGTGTCGACGCCTTTCCCGTCCTGGGAAGGGAAGCCCCATGGGGCATTCCCTTCCGGGGGGCATTACGCTACTTTCCGGAGATTTGGCCGTGGCCGCGGAAGAGCCGGGTGGCAGCGAACTCGCCCAGGCGATGGCCCACCATGTTTTCCGTGACGAAAACATTGATGAAGCTCTTGCCGTTGTGGACCGAGAAGGTCTGGCCCACGAACTCGGGCAGGATGGTGGAGCGACGGCTCCAGGTCTTGATGGCGTCCTTCTTGCCGCTCTTGGTCATCGCCTCCGACTTTTTCAGGAGGGAATCGTCGACAAAAGGTCCTTTCTTGATGCTTCTGGACATTACTTCTTCCTCCGGGAAACGATGAACTTGCTGGACTGCTTATTGCGCTTGCGGGTCTTGAAGCCCTTGGAGAGCTGGGCCCAGGGGGACTGGGGATGCCCGCCGCCGTCAGCCTTTCCTTCACCACCACCCATGGGGGAGTCCACAGGGTTCTGGGCCACACCACGGACGTGGGGGCGGAAGCCAAGATAGCGGGCCTTGCCGGCCTTGCCCAGCTTGATGTCGCCGTGCTCCACGTTGCCAACCTGACCGATGGTGGCGCGGCACTTGACATTGATGAGGCGCACTTCCCCGGAGGGGAGGCGGACCTGGGCATAGCCATTCTCCTTGGCTCGGAGGACGGCATACTGTCCGGCGGAACGAACCAGCTGGGCGCCCTTTCCGGGAACCAGCTCGATGCAGTGGATGTTCACCCCTTCGGGGATGTTGGCGATGGGCATGTTGTTGCCGGGCTTGTAGTCGGCCTCGGCGCCGCTCACCAGCACATCCCCCTGCTTCACCCCCACAGGGGCCAGGATGTAGCGCTTCTCTCCGTCCACATAGTGGAGCAGAGCGATGCGGCTGGTGCGGTTGGGATCGTACTCGATCTCCGCCACCTTGGCAGGCACGCCATCCTTGTCGTAGCGCTTGAAGTCGATGATCCGATAGCAGCGCTTCACCCCGCCGCCACGGAAGCGGACAGTCATGCGGCCGTAGTTGTTGCGGCCGCCGGTGGAGTGCTTGCCCTCCGTGAGGGACTTCTCGGAGGTGCGGCGGGTGAGTTCAGAGAAGTCACTCACCACCATGCCGCGGCGTCCGGGGCTGGTCGGCTTGTATGCTTTGATTCCCATTGCGAGATTTCTCCTGTGTGAGTGACGTTTACAGCAACTCGATCCGGCCCTCGGAGAGGGTCACCACAGCCTTCTTCCAGTCGGGGCGCTTGCCCATTCTGGCGGAACGCATGCGCTTGTACTTGCCCAGATAGTTCATGGTATTCACCATGGAGACCTTCACGTCGGGGAAGATGGCTTCCACGGCCTGACGGATCTGGACTTTGTTGCTGGAGGGGTTGACCTTGAAGAGGTACTTGTTGTACTTGTCGGTCAGCTTGGTGCCCCGCTCGGTGATGAGCACGGTGTACACCACATCATAGGGATTGAAGGATTTGTCCATCGTGTTCCCTCCTTATGCCAGACGCTCGCCCAGCTTGGCCAGGCCAGCCTTGGTGATGACGATCTTCTTGAAGAGCAGGAGAAGGTAGGTGTTCACGCTGGTGGCCTTCAGCACCAGAACCTGCTGGAGATTCCGGGCCGCCAAGTCCACGTTCTCGGTGTAGTCATCCACCAGAACCAGGGCGTCCTCGCCGGCGTTCACCGCCTTCAGGAAAGCGGTCATCTCCTTGGTCTTGGGCGTCTCGAACTTCAAGTCGTCCACCACAATCACGTCACCCTCGTCCCAGCGATCGGTGAAGGCGCGCCGGAGAGCCAGGGTGAGGACCTTCTTGTTCACGGACTTCACGTAGTCCCGGGGCACAGGGCCGAAGGCGACGGCGCCGCCGCGCCAGATGGGGCTGCTCTTTCCGCCGCTGCGGGCCCGGCCGGTTCCCTTCTGCCGCCAGGGCTTGGCCTGGGAACGGCTGCTGAGATTGGCGCGGTTCTTGGTGCAGGCGGTGCCGCTGCGCTGAGCGGCCAGGAAGGCCACCACGGCGTCCTTCACGGCCTGCTCGCCCTTGTCACGCACCAGCCAGCTCTCCTCCACGAGGGCGGGGGCGCCGGTGTCGACACCCTGCTGATTCAGGATATTCAGGTTAGACATTGTTGGCATCCTCCCGGGTTATTTCTTGACGGCGCTGCGGACGAAGACCACGCCACCGTTGGCGCCGGGAATGGCTCCCTTCACGAAGAGGAGATTCTCCTCAGGGCGGACTTCCACGACCTTCAGGTTCTGGGTGGTGCGGTTCACATTGCCCATGTGACCGGGCATGGGGTGTCCCTTCATGACCTTGCCGGGCTTTTCGCACATGCCGATGGAGCCGGTGCGCCGGGTCCAGGCGCCGCCGTGGGTCTCCCGACCGCCGGCGAAATGCCAGCGGTGGACAACACCCTGGAAGCCCCGGCCCTTGGTGGTGCCGGTGACATCCACGAATTCATCCACGGCGAAGATGTCCACCTTCAGCACGTCTCCCACCTTCTGGGTGGGGTCGGCATCCAGGCGGATCTCCTTGATGACCTCGGGGGGGTTCTGCTCCAGGCCAGCCGCCTTCACATTGCCCAGGATGGCCTTGGAGACGTTCTTGGCCTTGCGGGAGCCGAAGCCCAGCTGCAGGGCGCTATAGCCGTCCTTCTCCGCCGTCTTGGCGGTGATGACCGTGCAGGGGCCGCAGGCGATGACCGTCACGGGCACCAGGATTCCCTGTTCGGTGAAGATTTGCGTCATTCCCAGCTTTTTGCCGATGAGACCTTTTTTCATAGTGTGCGTCTCCTTGGCTTAGAGTTTGATGACGATTTCCACGCCAGCGGGCAGGGAGAGCTTGCGCAGCTCATCCACCGTGCGGGTGGTGGGGTTGATGATATCCAGAACCCGCTTATGGGTACGGATCTCGAACTGCTCCATGGACTTCTTGTTCACGTGGGGGGAGCGGTTCACGGTGAATCTTTCGATTTTGGTGGGCAGGGGGATGGGTCCTGCCACCTGGGCGCCGGTGCGTTTGACGGTTCCGACGATGTCCGCGGTGGACTGGTCCAGGATCGTGTTTTCGAAGGCCTGGAGCCGGATGCGGATGGTTTGCTTGCTAGCCATGTCCTTTTCCTGGTTATGAGTCTTGTCCTTGTCGTTTCTCCAAGGCAGCGGGCTCGGCAGTGAAGAGCGCCCGTCCTCCGGTGAGAGACCGGAGGCTAGTGGCATAGGAGAGCATATTGGCGACAGGGACAAGAGCGACTGCGCGAGAGCCGCCGTCGGGCAGAGTCTCCACCTGGAGGACCCTGGCCTTTCTGGCCTGGAGGTCCTGAAGGACGGCGCCGATCTGCGGGGCGGGGGCGCTCACTTCGAGCCGCATCACAGGTTCCAGCACGACCGTTCCGGCCTGGGCGAAAGCGTCCACCAAGGCCAGTCGGGTAGCGGTTAAGAACACCGGTTCGGAAGTGTCCGGCTGGGAGCTGGACACCTCCAGGACTGTGATGCGCGTGTTCGTCAGGGGATAGCCGGAAGGGTTTTCGCCCTGAACGAATTCGGTGACTGTCTGTCGGACGACGGGGAGGATGTCCGGCGACAGGCCTGGCAGTTCCGCGGGGAACTCCAGTTGTGCGCCGCTCTCTGGGGGGAGCGGCTCAAATTGAACTTGCACCCTGGCCTGAACGGTGAGGGAGGGGGTCAGGATGCGTTTGAACTCCCGGTGTACCTGGGCGGAGGAGGCCACAGTGCATCGGTAGGCCACCAGGGGAGTCCCGGCCCGGGTGGGGACCTGGTATTCGGAGAGAAGGCGTTCCCGGGCCACCTGGAGATGGAGTTCGCCCAAGCCGGAGACGGTGCACTGTCCGTCGCAGGGTCCCTTTTTCCATCGGAGAGTGGGATCCTCTTCGGCCAGGGAGGCCAGAGCTTGGGGGAGCCGGAGCCGTTCCTGGCTTCCCAGGGCTTCCAGCACCAGGGAGAGAACGGGCTCCGGAAATCGCATGCGTGTCAGCCGGAGAGGCGGCGCCCCCTCCTGAGAGAGGGTGTCTCCCGGCCGGAAGGGAGGAATGGGCTCCTGGGGAGAAGCGGCCAAGGCCACCACCTCCCCCTCCCAAGCCTCGGGGATCTCCTGGACTTGATCCGCCCGGAGGCGCCACAGGGCGCCAGGCGTCCAAGAGAGTCCCCGGTTCACATTCACCAGGCGGTCGCCGGGCCGCAGCCGTCCGCTGTAGAGGCGAACCGCCACGTAGTCTCCGGGCCAGGGAGTGCGCACCGTCTTCACCACCGTCATCACCGCGTAGGGCGCGCCCTGAGGAGAGGAGAGTCTCTCCCGGGAGACGGGGAAGCAAAGACGGCCCCCCGGGGTGTCCAGCCGTTCCTGGGGGGAAGGGAGGAAGTCTCCCACGGCGTCCAGCAGCTGGGGAACCCCCCAGCCCGCTTTGGCGGAGCCGCAGAGCACCGGGACAATCCGGTTTGCCAGGGTGGCTCGGCGGAGGGCGGCCCGAAGACGCTCCGGGGAGGAGGGGCGGCCTTCCAGGTAGTCGGCCATCACCTCTTCCTCCTCTTCGGCCAAGGTCTCCTGAAGCACCCGGCGACCTTCCCAGAGTTGGAGCTCCACCTCGTCCGGGGGAAGAACCGAGGGGAATCCCACGCACTTGCCCTCCAGGAGATCCAGGAGGCAGGCGGTTCGCCCCTCCTCGTCCGGCAAAGGAAGCATGAGGGGAACGGGGCGCACCGGGGCGAAGAGCCGCCGCATCTGGGCCAAGGTAGTCCAGAAGTCGGCCCCCTCCCGATCCAGCTTGCTGACGAAGGCCAGGGCGGGAAGGGCGTATCTCCGGGCCCGGCGCCAGACCATCTCGGACTGGGCTTGCACGCCCCGGAGGGCGCAGAAGACGGCCACGGCCCCGTCCATGACCCGGAGTGAGCGCTCCACCTCGGCGGTGAAGTCAATGTGCCCCGGCGTGTCCAGGATGGTGTATTGACGCCCCTTCCAGGGGCAGGTCACGGCGGCGCTCACAATGGAGATGCCCCGTTCCCGCTCCTGGAGAAGGAAGTCGCTGATGGTGTTGCCCTCCTCCACGGCGCCGCAGACCTTCAGTTCCCCGGTCTCGTGGAGGATTTGTTCCGTCAGCGTGGTCTTTCCCGCATTGATGTGGGCAATGATGCCGATGTTTCGGATGGAATCCTCGGATCGGCCCATGGGGTGCGGGAGAAAAGGAAGGGAATTCTTTCCCTTGGGGCATCCTCCGGAAGGACCCCAAGGGGAGGAACGAAGCGGAGAGGCGAAGAAGTCGCCTGGCCTCCTTTCCGGAGGGGGGGCCTTAGGCGACAAAGGGAGAGGCGCGCCCGTCGCGGAAGCGGCGGAGGCGCGCCAGGGAAGAGAGGCTAGCGGAAGTGGGCGTACGCCTTGTTGGCGTTGGCCATGCGGTGCACGTCATCCCGCTTCTTGATGGTGTTGCCGGTGTTGTTGTAGGCGTCCATCAGCTCGGCGGCCAGGGCGTGGCAGGTGTCCATGCCCTTGCGGCCACGGGAGTAGGTCACCAGCCAGCGCATGGCCAGGGCGACCTGGCGGCCGGCGGGCACTTCCAGGGGCACCTGATAGGTGGCGCCGCCCACGCGGCGGCTCTTCACCTCCAGACGGGGCTTGGCATTCTCCAAAGCCTGGAGGAAGAGATCCAGGGGCTCCACGTCGCTCTTTCGCTCCTTCAGCAGATCGAACGCGCCGTACACGATGGACTGGGCGGTGGACTTCTTGCCGCACAGCATGATGGTGTTGATCAACCGGGCAACCAGTTCGTTGTTGTAGCGCACATCGGGGATCAGGGTGCGCTTTTCAGCCTGACGTCTTCTCATGGTCTTATGCTGTCTTGATCGGGATTACTTCTGACGCTTACTTCTTCTTCTTGGCGTCGGCGGCACCGGGCTTCGGGCGTTTCACGCCATACTTGGAGCGCCCGCGGCGTCGCTTGTCCACACCCAGAGTATCCAACTTGCCCCGAACCACATGATAGCGCACACCAGGCAGATCGCGGACACGTCCGCCCCGCACCAGCACCACGCTGTGCTCCTGGAGATTGTGGCCTTCGCCGCCGATGTAGGCGGTCACTTCCTGGCCATTGGTCAGGCGAACGCGGCAGACCTTGCGGAGAGCGGAGTTCGGCTTCTTCGGGGTGCGGACGGTCACCAGCATGCAGACGCCGCGACGCTGGGGGCATTTGTCCAGGGCACGCACGCGGCTCTTCGCGGGCTTCACGGAGCGTCCCTTGCGGATCAACTGATTGATAGTAGGCATTCAGCAGATTTCCTGAGTGTTAAGTATCGTAGGGAGACAAAAAAGGGGTTGGTGTAGAAATGCAGACGCTTAATATAACGGGATTTCAGGCCATTTCAAGCCATGTGCACCATTTTCGCCTGGTGTCCCCTGTTTGCGGATTCTGCCCTTCTTGGGGGGGGGGCGTCATTCCTCGTTCCGGCGGAGGAACTCCTTTCGTTCCTTCAGGCGCAGGCTCCGTCGCTTCTTCTCCCCCCTTCTTTCCTCTTTCTGGGCGCGGGGGACGGAGGTTTTCTTCCGGCGTTTTGGGGGGATCAGGGCTTTTTCCACCATTTCCTCCAGCCGTTTTCGGGCGGCCTGCCGGTTTCCCCATTGGCTTCGTCTCTCCTCGGCGCGGAGGACCACCCATCCTTCCCGGGTCATCCATCCCTGGCAGAGGCGGGCCAGTCTCTCCTGGGCTTCCGGGGGAAGAATCCGGCTGGTGGCCGGGCACCAGCGGAGGATCACGGCGCTGTCGGCGGTGTTGACCCCCATGCCTCCGGGCCCGGAGGCATGGATCGCCTGGAAGTGCAGCTCCTCTTGGGGAATGCGCATGGGGATGGGCAGATAAAAAAAACTGCCCGGAGGGTCGTAAGGACTCCCAGGGCAGGATTCTTTGGAGATGACCGGAGGGAACTCCGGGAATCGTCCCGTTCAATTACTTCTTCTTGCAGCAGCCTTTCTTGCAGGGAGCCTTGCCATCGAACTTGGCGGCCTCTTCCTTGCTGACAAAGCGGGTCAGATTGCGGCCATCGGCGGTCTTGGCCTTGAAGGCGGAGCGGCCATTGTCATAGGTGACGCACTCGAGAACTTCGGCTTCCACGGACTTGCGGGTCTTCACATCCCAGAACGTAGATTTCATGTAGGGAACCTCTTGCTGAAGGGGCTTGCTTGTTCATCTCCAGGCCGCCGGAAGTGACGACTGGATGGAATCCAGAGGACGCCGCCGCCCAGCGGCATCGAGGGTAACTTTATTGCATAACTTTTATTTTTTCAAGCAAAACAAGCCACGTTATGGAAAAATTTCCCCTTTTTTCCCTATTTTTTAAAAAATTCTCCTCTCCCCCTGTTTCGAGAGGGCGGGAAGAGGAGCTTTTCAGGGGGGGAGCGAGGCTTTGCCCATGCCTGTTCCGGGGTGGGGGAAAGGAGGGGGGCTTTCTTCCATAGATTAGATTATACCCCTTGCCCGCCCCCCGTCGAACCGATTTCCCATGGACTGCATCCACATTCAAGGCGCCTGCCAGCACAATCTGAAGAACCTGACCCTGTCTATCCCCCGGAACCGTCTGGTGGTGATCACGGGTCCCAGCGGTTCGGGGAAATCCTCCCTGGCCTTTGACACCCTGTATGCGGAGGGACAGCGTCGGTACGTGGAGAGTCTTTCCGCCTATGCCCGGCAGTTTTTGGATCGCTTGGGCAAGCCTCAGGTGGAGCACATCAGCGGCCTTTCCCCCGCCATCGCCATAGAGCAGCGGGTGGCGGGAAGCTCTCCCCGCTCCATCGTGGCCACCACCACCGAGATCTACGACTATCTCCGCCTCCTCTACGCCCATCTGGGCACGGCCCACTGCCCCAAATGCGGCCGGGAAATCACCAGCCAGAGCGCCGAGCGCATCTGCCAGCACCTGATGGAGCGTCCGGCGGGCCAAAGGATGATGCTCCTGGCCCCCTATGTACGGGGAAAGAAAGGAGAGCATCTGGAATTGCTGGAGCAGATGCGGAGGGACGGCTTCTCCCGGGGCTTTGCGGACGGGGCGGTCTTTTCCCTGGACGAGGCTCCCAAGCTGGAGAAGAACCGCCGCCATACCCTGGCCGCTGTGGTGGACCGCCTGATCTCCGGCAAGCTGGAGCGGGGGCGTCTCAACGACTCCGTGGAAACCGCCTTGAAGCACGGCAAGGGAATTTTATGCGTCCTTTGGGAGGAGCCTGCCTCCCCGGGCACCTGGCAGGAGGAATGGATCAGCGAGAATCTGGCCTGTCCGGACTGCGGACTCTCCTTCGGAGAACTGGCCCCCAGAAACTTCTCCTTCAACTCCCCGTTTGGCGCCTGCCCCGGCTGCGACGGCCTGGGGAAACACCTCACCTTCGCCCCCGAAAGCGTGGTGCCCGATCCCTCCCTTTCCCTGCGCAACGGGGCCATTCCCCTGTGGCGGAGGGGACCGCGCTTTGTCATCACCCTGTACAACCACTATCTGCGCTGCCTGTCCGCCCATTATGGATTCTCCCTCACCACCCCCTGGAAAAAACTCCCCGAGGAAATCCAGAAGATCCTCCTATACGGATCGGGGGAGACGGTCATCCAATTTGACTACTGGGAGCGGGGAAAAATCCATGAATGGCGGAAGCCCTTCGAGGGCATCATCCCCAATCTGGAGCGCCGTCTGAAAGAGACGGACAACGAGGAGTTGCGGGCCCGGCTGGAGGAAGCCTCCCTCTACGAGGAGTGCGGACAGTGCCACGGCGCCCGCTTGAAACCCGAATACCTGGCCGTCACCCTGGGGGGCCTGAACATCAGCCAGTTCTGCGCCCTCTCCATCGACGGAGCTCTGGCCTTCCTGGACCAACTGGCCCTGACCCCCGCCCAACAACAAGTGGGCCAGGAGCTCCTCAAGGAAATCCGAAACCGCCTGGGCTTCCTGAAGACCGTGGGCCTGAACTACCTCACCCTCAATCGGGAAAGCGGAACCCTCTCCGGCGGGGAATCCCAGCGCATCCGACTGGCCAGCCAAATCGGCTCCGGATTGGTGGGCGTCCTCTATATCCTGGACGAACCCTCCATCGGACTCCACCAGCGGGACAACGACCGCCTCCTGGAAAGCCTGAAAAATCTCCGAAACCTGGGCAACACCGTCATCGTGGTGGAGCATGACCTGGACACCATGCGGGCCGCCGACCACATCATAGACTTGGGTCCCGGCGCAGGACGCAACGGAGGCTCCCTCATGGCCCAGGGCACTCCCCGGGAAGTGGCCGCCACCCCCGGCAGCGTCACCGGAGACTTTCTGGCGGGACGCCGCGGCATCCCCGTCCCCCCCCAGCGTCGTCCCGGCAACGGGAAATTTCTCACCATCCGGGGGGCGAAGGAGCACAATCTCAAGAATCTCACGGTGAAGATTCCCCTGGGGGTGCTGTGCTGTGTTACGGGCGTCTCCGGCTCCGGGAAATCCACCCTGGTGAACCATGTGCTCCGTCCCGCCCTGAATCGTCATTTGGGGTTGAAGGACATTCCCCCCGGGGCCTGCCAAGGCGTGGAGGGCATGGAGAACGTGGACAAGCTCATCGTCATCGACCAGAGCCCCATCGGGAAGACCCCCCGTTCCAATCCCGCCACCTACACGGGCCTCTTCGACCTGATCCGGCAGGTCTTCGCCATGACCCCCGATGCCAAGCTCCGGGGATACACCCAGGGACGCTTCTCCTTCAACGTGAAAGGGGGACGCTGCGAGGAATGCCGGGGAGACGGCATCAAGAAAATCGAAATGCAATTTCTGCCGGATGTCTACGTGCCCTGCGAGCAGTGCCATGGGAAGCGCTACAACGAGGAGACCTTGAATGTGCGCTTCAAGGGGCGGAGCATCTCCGAAGTCCTGGAGATGACCGTCAACGAGGCCTGCGACTTCTTCTCCTCCCATCCCCGGCTCCTGCGGAAGCTGGAGACCCTCCGGGACGTGGGCCTGGGCTACCTCCATCTGGGACAGCCCGCCACCACCCTATCCGGCGGCGAGGCCCAGCGGGTCAAGCTGGCCACGGAACTCTCCCGGCGCCCCCAGGGACACACCCTCTACCTGCTGGACGAACCCACCACCGGACTCCATCTCTCCGACATCGAACATCTTCTCCATGTGCTGGAATCCCTGCGGGACCAGGGGAATTCCATCCTGGTCATCGAACACAACCTGGATGTCATCAAGACCGCAGACTGGCTGGTGGATCTGGGGCCAGAGGGAGGCGACCAAGGCGGCACCTTGGTGGCCTCCGGCACCCCGGAACAAGTGGCCCGCTGCCGCTCCTCCTACACCGGCCAATATCTCAAGCCCTTGCTGGCCGCCCCGACGGCCCCCAAGGCCCACTCCCCTTCCTCTCAAGCCTAATCCCCCCGCCCCATGCCCTCCTTTTCCGAAGAAATCAAGCGGCGCCGCACCTTCGCCATCATCTCCCATCCCGACGCAGGAAAGACCACCCTGACGGAAAAACTGCTGCTGTACGGAGGGGCGTTGCAGGAAGCCGGCTCCGTCCGCGCCAAGAAGAACCAGAAAAGCACCACCAGCGACTGGATGGATTTGGAGCGGGAACGGGGCATCTCCATCTCCTCCACCGTCCTCCAATTCGAGTACCGGGGATACTGCATCAATCTCCTGGACACCCCTGGACACCGGGACTTCTCCGAGGACACGTACCGGGTGCTCACGGCGGTGGACTCCGTCATCATGGTCATCGACGCCGGAAAGGGCATTGAGGAACGCACCCGGAAACTCTTCGAGATCTGCCGTCTCCGGGGCATCCCCATCTTCACCTTCATGAACAAGATGGACCGCCCCGCCCGCAACCCCCTGGAACTGCTGGACGACATTGAGAAGACCCTGGGCCTGGGGGTCTTCCCCGTCACCTGGCCCCTGGGAGACGGGCCGGATTTCAAGGGGGTCTACGACCGCCTCACCCATAAGCTCCATCTCTTCGTCAACCAAGGCCACGGCTCCGCCCGGGCCGCCTCCCAGACCACCGGCCCCCAGGATCCCATGCTGGAGGAAATCCTCCCTCCCGTCATGCTGAAGGAATGGCGGGACCAAATCGAACTGCTCTCCCTGGCCGGGGAAGAATTCGACGACGAGCTGGTCTCCTCCGGGGAATTGACGCCCATCTTCTTCGGCTCCGGCATCAACAACTTCGGCGTCCAACTGCTGCTGGATTACTTCGTGGAACACGGCATGCCTCCCCTGCCCCGAAAATCCTCCCTGGGGGAAATCGCCCCGGAACGCCCCGACTTCTCCGGCTTCATCTTCAAGATCCAGGCCAACATGGATCCCAACCACCGGGATTCCATGTCCTTCGTCCGGGTCTGCTCCGGCCAGTTCGTCAAGGACATGACCGTCCCCAATCCCCGGGGGGGGCGCCCCCTGCGCCTCTCCTACCCCCAGAAGCTCTTCGGCCAGGGGCGGGATTCCATCGAGACCGCCTATCCCGGCGACATTGTGGGGCTGGTGAGCCACGGGAGCTTCCGCATCGGAGACACCCTCACCACCATCCCCGGCCTGATCTACAACGAGATTCCCCGCTTCGCCCCCGAGGTCTTCTGCTTCCTGCGGAACGCCGCCCCCTCCAAATACAAGCAGTTCACGGAGGGCTTGGAACAGCTCCTCAACGAGGGCGCCATCCAAGTCTTCCACCTCCACAGCGATGTCAACCGCGCCCCGCTCCTGGGGGCGGTGGGGCAGTTGCAGTTTGAGGTGGTGAAACACCGCATGGAAACGGAATACAATGCGGAGGTGCGTCTGGAGGAAACCCCCTTCACCCAAATCCGATGGCTGGCCAACCGGGAGGACGGGGAAAAGTTCCAGGGCACCTATCTGGGCAGCAATGTCCGCCTGGGAATGGACCACGAGGGACTCCCCGTCCTCCTCTTCCCGGATGCCTGGGCCGTGAACTACTTCCAGGAAAAGAATCCGGAAATCCCTCTGCTCTCCCACTCCCCCCTCCAGGGAGAGAGCATCTGATCTCCCGCCCATGCCCCGCCTCCGCGCCGACCAGCTCGCCCTGCGCCTGGGACTCTGCCCCTCCCGGGCTCTCGCCCAACGCTTGATCCAGGAGGGGAAAATCCGGCTGGCAGACGGGACTCCCCTGCGAAAGCATGGACAACTCCTGGACCAGGACACCCTGCTGACCCTGGACGCCCCTCCCCTCTACGTCTCCCGGGGAGCGGAAAAACTTCTGGGAGGACTCTCCGCCTTCCATCCCCCCGTGGAAGGACAGGTGGCCCTGGATCTGGGCGCCTCCACCGGGGGATTCACCGATGTCCTCCTGCAGCACGGGGCAAACCGGGTCTATGCCGTGGACGTGGGACATGGGCAGCTCCACGAAAAACTCCAGGGGGATCCCCGGGTGGTTTCCCTGGAGGGAGTCAATGCCCGGGACCTCAACTCCGTCCTCATCCCCGAACCCATCCAACTGCTGGTGGGAGATGTCTCCTTCATCTCCCTGACCCTGGTACTGCCCCCCTGCCGCCCCCTCCTCTCCCCGGGAGCCTGGATCGTGGTGCTGGTCAAGCCCCAGTTCGAGGCCGGACGGGAGGCCATCGGCTCCCAGGGCGTGGTGCGCAACGAGACCATTCGTCGTCAATGCGTGAAGAAAATCCAGGACTTTGCCCAGGAGACTCTGGGATGGATTCCCCTGGGCGCAGTCCCCTCCCCCCTCCTGGGCCCTAACGGAAATCAAGAATATCTCGCCGCTTTCCGCACGCCAGGAGGCTCCTGAATCAGGCAGGGCGACGCCCCCGCCTGGAGATGAACAACAAAAAAGCCCCGGGGGAGAAAGCACTCTCCTCCGGGGCGAAAATATGGTATGCCCGGCAGGGATCGAACCTGTAACCTTCAGCTCCGGAGGCTGACGCTCTATCCAATTGAGCTACGGGCACACGCAAAATCGGAAAACGCCATACCATAGCCCATTTCCTCCATTCTGCAAGGGGAAACTCCTTCTTTCCGCCTCCGATCTCTCGCCCTGCCCACAGGGAATCCCCGGCAAGCCGGCCCTTCCCTGGTCTCGACGCCTGGTCTTGCGCCCGCAAGTCCTATCACTTCAGCAGGGAAACAAAAGAGGCAAGCACAGTGTAAGAAAGGCAGATGGCAAGGAGGCTAGGGATGTTTTCCCCATCCCATTTCCCTTCCCTCTTCCATCCCATTGGGATTTCCTATGGTTACCGCCTCTCATAGCGCTTCCCCCTCCCCCATGAGAATGCTCCTCCCTCTGCTGGTTCTCTCTTGCCTGTTTCTTTCCAGCTGCGAAAAGGCCCATATTTCCCCTCCCCTGACCATCACAATGCGGGGCTCTCTGGTGCGGGGCGGGGTGTTGCAGCTCATCAATCGCAGCCGTGACATGCTTGAGTGCCAGGTTTATGTGAAACCTCCCAATGACAAGCGCTCCAATACCTATCGTTTTGTCATAGAATCCGGGGAGATGCGCGAGGTAGGCTATTGGGAATTGGATGGATGGTACATTGATCCGGGAGAGACGGCGTATGTCTCCGTTTCCGATTACCTTCTTCCCATAGAAGTTCATTATGGAGAAGATGGACGGTATCACGTCCAATGAAAAATCATTTCGGAAACTCTAGGAAAGCAAAGCGAGGCGGCGTATGATGCAAGGAACGGAGAGGGTTCTCGGTTTCCTTTGGGAAGAAAAATTAAATTACCGCTTATCCGAAGTCATGAAGTCCCTCTGTGCGGTTCGGGAGGATTCTAAGGGCTAGAAATCTAGAGATCTAGAGCGTCTAGATTTCTGCAGGACGAAGAGCAAGAGGGCGGACAGGGCCGCCAGCGCCATCAGAATCAGGCGGGAAGGCGTTTGGAAGGGAGTGACGAGTACGGCACGCCACTCCTCCCGGGATCGTGGGAAGGGGATGCTTCTGCGGCCGGTCATCCTCTCCTTCTCCTCCTGCTGGCGGATTTCCTGGCGGGCCTGATGATATTCCTCCCACGTCTCCACCTCCCACCGGAGACCCTCCTCCGGGGGCAGGAAGGTTTCCGGGGTGGAGTATTCCGTGGGAAGCTCCTGAACCTCTTCGTAGAGATGGGTTTCCCACAGGGCGCCCTCCTGGCCAAAGCGACGCCAGCGACGGAGCCGTCCCCCTCCCGGGGAACGTTCCACCCAAAAATCCTCTGCCGTGCCTTCCCCGGGATTCCGGCAGCAAATCCGCCAGAAGAGACGTCCCTGGAGGGTGACCTCCTGGCTGGAAAATTCTCCGGTGTCGTCCAAGTAGGGATACGGCAGGCTCCAGGGCATGTGGATGAGGCGGGTGAAGAGCGGTCCGAAGAAAGCGATGGTGGTGCCGTTTTCGCCTGTATAGCGCACCTCCCGGGAATATCCCCAGAAGCGCATGCGGTCCCGCTCCGCCTTGGGATACTTCACCTGTTCCCAGCGCAACGTGGATCCCTCCTCCTCCCTCCATTGGCAGACGAAGAACTTTTGGCGGCGTCCGTTGGCGCACACCCAGTGGGTATAGGCCATGTTCGCCGTCTCCATCTGCTGCAGCGCCATCTGGAGACGCAGGCGGGAGAGGATTCCCGGGTCTGCCGCCAGAGCGCCCAAGGCGAGGCAACCGAGAAAGGAGAGAAGCAACCGGGACATGGGAGAAGGGGGCGAAAGAAAAGAGGGGGGGGAGCCGGAGGAGGCAGGGAAGAAAGAACGGAGCCCTCCGGCTTCCCTAATGCCGGCGACGGGGGTTAATGTAGCTTGGGAAGGGGGCATATTCTCTCGTCTTCCCGTTCCCCCGGAAGATTCCTGGGAAGGGGGGATTTTTCCTGCATACCCAGACAGAATGCTATATTGGAGAGCGTTCCCCTTTCTCTCCGTGACATCCCTTTTTTTCCTCATCTTGCAACCTTTCCAAAGTCTTCCCATGCTACCACGTCCTGAATATCCCCGGATGCAATTCCGGCGCGCCGACTGGTTGAACCTGAATGGAGAATGGAGTTTTGCCTTGGATCCCGTCCACTCCGGAGAGGAGCAAGGATGGGGGAAGAGCCAGGGCTTTGCCCAGAAGATCCAAGTTCCCTTTGCCCCGGAGACTCCCCTTTCCGGAGTCCAGCACACGGATTTCATCACCGGCATCTTCTATCATCGCCAGGTGACCATTCCCTCCGCCTGGGAGAAGCGTCGCCTTCTCCTGAATTTTGGCGCGGTCTTCAACGAGGCCAAAGTCTGGTGGAACGGGGAGGAGGTGGCCTGGCACCGGGGCGGCAGCACGCCTTTCACCGTGGATCTCACCGGACGGGCCCAGGCCGGAAAGACCTACGACCTGGTGGTGGAAGCCCGAAGCGATGTGCGCAGCACGGTCCAAAGCAATGGAAAGCAGTGCATGTACCGGGAATCCCAGGGATGCTCCTACAAGCGCACCACAGGCATCTGGCAGACCGTGGATCTGGAAGCCGCCGGACTCACGGGCTTGAAGGACTGCCAGGTGGTGGCGGACTACGACAATCACGCCTTCGTCTTCCGCCCCTCCTTCTTCCAGGAAACTCCCGGCGCCACCTTGACGGTGGAGATCCGGGAGGGCGAGACCCTGGTGGCCTCCGGAAGCTGCGCCGCCACCTTGACCGCCACTCTGACGCTCCCCCTGGAAGCTCCCCGCCCCTGGTGCCCGGACGACCCCTTCCTCTATGACATCCGCTACACCGTGCGGGAGAAGGACGGAAGCGTCTCCGACCAGGTGGACTCCTATGCGGGGATGCGGAAGGTCCACGTGGCGGGGGACCGTCTCTACCTGAACAACCATCCCATCTTCCTCCGGATGATTCTGGATCAGGGCTTCTATCCCGAGGGGAATTGGACGGCGCCCTCCGACGAGGCGCTGGTGAAGGACATCCTCTTCGCCAAGGCCTGCGGCTTCAACAGCGCCCGTCTGCACCAGAAGATCTTCGAGCCCCGCTATCTCTATCACGCCGACCGCCTGGGCTACTTGGTGTGGGGAGAGTTCCCCTGCTGGGGCCAGGGATGGTGCCAGACCTCCTTCAAGGAACACGAGAACTTCTACGAATCCTTCGCCAATTTCCTGGAGGAATGGAGGGAGGAAGTGCTGCGGGATCGGAACCATCCCTCCATCCTCATGTGGACCCCCTTGAACGAAACCGATGCCTACCCGACGGAGAACTCCATGCAGCGCTACCGGGAGGGCGTGAGCCGGACGTACGCCCTCACCAAGTCCCTGGATCCCACCCGTCCCGTCCACGATTCCAGCGGCTGGGGACACGCCAAGACGGACATTTGGAGCATCCACGCCTATTGCATCTCCCCCGCCGAGCTGGAGCGCTGGATCCTTCCCCAGAAGGAGAAGGGCTTCCCCACCGTGCGGCCGGACTACGACACGGGATACCATGGGCAGCCCTTCTACGTGGACGAATTTGGGGGCTTCCGGTACATCCCGGCCCACCTTCGGGAGAAGATCCAGGAGGGCTGGGGCTATCACAACATGGAGATCCAGAGTGCCGACGAACTGGTGGAGCGCATCCGGGAGCAGGTGGCGTTGATGAACCAGACCCCCGGCATTGCCGGATGGTGCTACACCCAGCTCACGGACGTGGAGCAGGAGCAAAATGGGCTGATGACCTACGACCGCATCCCCAAGGCCACGCCCGAGCAGTTCCAAAAAGCCTTCCTGGCGGATTGACCCCGCCCCCTCTTCCATGGACTTCATCCCCATCCCCCCAGGCCTCCAGACCCGCTTCTGCCTCATCGGCGAGAATATCCTCCCCCAGATCCCGGCCCTCCTCCGGCAAACCTGGCCCCAAGATCCCCTGCCTCTCCGGCTGGTGGCGGACGACAACACCTGGAAGGCGGCGGGAGAACCGCTGCAACGCCTCCTGGAAGAGAGCGGCCTGAAGGTGGACGCCCCCTTCCTCTTTCCCGCCGAGCCCCCCTTCCACGCCGAATATTCCCTGGTGGAACGTCTCCGGGAACCCCTCCAGGGGCACCGCCCCGTGGCCGTGGGCTCCGGCACCATTAACGACCTGGTGAAGCGCTGCACCTTCGAACTGGGGATGGATGGCTATCTCTGCTGCGCCACCGCCCCCTCCGTGGACGGCTATACCTCCGCTGGCGCCGCCATCACCAAAGACGGCCTGAAGCAGACCCTGCCCTGCCCCGCCCCCCTGGTCATCGTGGCGGACACCCGAGTCCTGGCCACCGCTCCCTTCCCCATGACCGCCGCCGGCTATGCGGATTTGGCCGCCAAGGTTCCCGCGGGGGGGGACTGGCGCATTGCGGAAGCCCTAGGCATCACTCCCCTGGAGCCGGTGGCCTGGGGCATGGTGCAGAAGGAACTCCCCCAATGGCTGGACGCCCCGGAGCGCCTTCCCCAAGGAGATCCCCAGGCCCTCCGCCAACTCTTCCTGGGCCTCTGCCAGACCGGCTTCGCCATGCAGCATATGCGGGACTCCCGCCCCGCCTCCGGCGCGGAGCATCTCTATAGCCATTGCTGGGAGATGCGGGACATTCGGAAGGACGGGATTCAGCCCTCCCACGGCTTCAAGGTGGCGGTGGGCTCCCTCATCACCACGGCCCTCATGGAAGCGGTCTACTTCCAGACCTCCACGGAGGAGCTGGCAACCCTGGCCGCCCAGGCTCCTCTCCTCACCCCGGAGACCCGCGCCGCCCAGGTCCGGGAATTTCTGGGGGGCACCCTCTTCGAGGACAGCGCCTTGAAGGTCTCCTTGGAGAAGCTGCCCCGGGGAGAGGAGGCGACGGCGCGCCGGAATGCCCTCCTGGCCACCCACGGCCCCCTGGCCTCCACCCTCCGAAAGCAGCTCCTGCCCCTGGGAGAACTGAAGAGACGCCTTCAGACCCTGGGATGCCCCGCCTCCCTGCCGGAAATCGGACTCCCGGAGGAAGATCTGCGCTTCACCACCTACGGGGCCGGCATGATCCGCAACCGCTACACCATCCTGGATGTCCTCACCGATCTGGGATTGACCGACCACTTCTGTTCCCTGGCCACGTCCTTGCTTCACCAGGCCTAGCCTCCCTTCCCCCCCCCACACACACGAATATGGACCCCCTCTCCTCCTTCGGCAAAGGCGACATCCGCTGGTTCACCCACGATCGCTTCGGCATGTTCATCCACTGGGGACTCTACTCCATGCCCGCCCGGCATGAATGGGTCCGCCATGAAGAATCCATCCCCGACGACAAGTACCAGATCTACTTCGATCTCTTCAATCCCGATCTCTTCCAGCCCCGGGAATGGGCCCGGGCCGCCCGGGAGGCCGGCATGAAATACTTCATCATCACCGTGAAGCACCACGAGGGATTCTGCCTCTGGGACACCCAGTACACCGACTTCAAAATCACCAACACCCCCTTCGGCAGAGACGCCCTCCGGGAAATCGTGGACGCCTTCCGGGCCGAGGGACTCCATGTGGGATTCTACTACTCCCTCCTGGATTGGCACCACCCCGATTTCACCGTGGACGCCTGCCATCCCCTCCGAAAACTCCCGGACCGGGCCGCCTTGAACCAGGGACGGGACATGCGCCGCTACGCCCAATACATGCGGGACCAGGTCACGGAACTGCTCACCAACTACGGAAAGGTGGACATCCTCTGGTTCGACTTCTCCTACAAGCCCAAGCCCGGCAGCCCCGACCAAGTCTGGGGCAAGGACCATCCCGAACGCAGCAGCTGGGACGGCAAGGGCCACGAGGAATGGGAATCCGAGGAGATGGTGAAGCTGGTGCGCTCCCTCCAGCCCCACATCATCCTCAACAACCGCCTGGATCTCCCCGGCGTGGGCGACATCGTCACCCCCGAGCAGTACACCCCCGACTCCCCCATGAAGGACGAGCTGGGACGCCCCGCCGTCTGGGAGGGATGCCACACCTTCTCCGGCTCCTGGGGATACTATCGGGACGAGATGACCTGGAAGTCCGGAAAGCAGTGCGTGGATCTCCTCATCAACCACGTCTCCCGGAACGGGAACGTCCTCATGAACGTGGGCCCCACCAGCCGGGGATATCTGGACGACCGGGCCAAGGAACGGCTGGCGGACTACGCCCAGTGGATGAAATACAACAGCCGTTCCATCTACGGATGCGGCGCCGCCCCGGAGGAATACCCCGAACCCCGGGATTGCCGATACACCTACAATCCCGAAACCCGCCGACTCTATCTCCACCTGATGAACTGGCCCTACAAGCACATCCTCCTGCCCAAGATGGCCGGAAAGATCCGGTATGCCCAGTTCCTCCACGACGGCAGCGAGGTGCTCTTCCGGGAAAACAGCAAGGAAGTCAACGTCGCCCTCCACGCCCAGTGTCCGGAAGGAGACGTGGCTCTGGAGTTGCCGGTGATCCAGCCCCCCCAGGTCACCCCCGTCATCGAACTCATCCTGAAGTAGGGCCCCCCGGAGACCTCCCCCTCCCTTTTCTTCCCCTGACGGGAGGGCGGAGGCGTCCCCCGGGATTATAGTACGCCCTCGTTTTTCCCTCCCCCCCCTCTCTCTTATCCCTTTTCTCCTTGGAGACCATGAAAGTCCTGGTAATCAATTCCGGAAGTTCCTCCCTGAAATTCACCCTCTTCGACATGGCGGATCACTCCGTGCTCTGCAAGGGTCTGGTGGAAAGAATCGGCATGGAGGGCACGAAGCTGACCTACCAGGCCAAGGGGCAGAAGTTGGAGGAGCCCCTCCAGATTCAGGGGCACAGCGAGGCCCTGGCTCCCATCTGCGCCAAGATGACTGACGCCCAAGTGGGGGTCATCGCCGACCTCTCCGAGATCAAGGCCATCGGCCACCGGGTCCTCCACGGCGGCATGGAGTTCACCCAGCCCACCCTGGTGGACGAGGCGGTGAAAGCGGGCATCCGGAAATGCTTCGTCCTGGGCCCCCTCCACAATCCCGCCAACCTGGGAGGCATCGAAGCCTGCGAGAAGAACTTCCCCGGCATCCCCAACGTGGCGGTCTTCGACACGGCCTTCCACATGACCATGGAACCCCAGGCCTACCTCTACGCCATCCCCCAGGAATACTACAAGAAATACGGGGTGCGGAAATACGGCTTCCACGGCACCAGCCATAAATACGTCTATGGAAGAGTCTGCGAGTTCCTGGGGCTGGATCCCAAGACCGCCCGGGTCATCTCCTGCCACCTGGGCAACGGCTCCAGCCTCTGCGCCGTCAAGGGCGGACAGGTGGTGGACACCACCATGGGACTGACTCCCCTGGCCGGACTGGTCATGGGCACCCGCTCCGGAGACGTGGACGCCGCCGTGGTCACCTTCCTCCAGCTCCAGGCCGGCCTCTCCCCCCAGGAGGTGGATACCCTCCTGAACAAAAAGTCCGGCTTCCTGGGCGTCTCCGGAAAGTCCAGCGACATGCGGGACATCCGGGATCTGCGGGAGAAGGGCGACAAGGATGCCGCCACCGCCTACGATCTCTTCCTCCATCGCCTGATCCACTACATCGGCGGATACCACCTCCTCCTGGGCGGGGTGGACGCCATCCTCTTCACCGGCGGCATTGGCGAAAACTCCTATGAGACCCGGGCGGACATCGTGAAGGCCCTGGCTCCTCTGGGCTGCCGGCTGGACGAAGCCGCCAACGCCTGCCGGGGCAAGGAGACGGTGATCTCCACGGCGGACTCCGCCTTCAAGGCCGTGGTCACCCCCACCAACGAAGAGTTGATGATCGCCATGGAAACCGCCCGCCTGGTGGAAGGCTGAGCCCTCCGGACTTTCTCTCTTTTCCTCTTTGCCCACACAACAATCCCCCATCGTAGCTTAAGGAAGAATCCAGCTCATGGCGACTCTCATTGAGAACCTGATGGCCAAGGCCACCGCCGCGTACAAGACTCTGGTGCTCCCCGAGGGACAGGATCCCCGGGTGATCCAGGCGGCGAAAATCATCGGCGAAAAGAAAATGGCAAAGGTGGTGGTTCTGGCCACCCCCGCCGAACTCCCCGACCCCTCTGTCTTCCAGGGGTTGGACGTGGAAGTGCTGGATTGGACCACCTCCCCCCTCCAGGAAGAGCTGGCCAACCTCCTCTACGAGCGCCGCAAGGCCAAGGGCATGACCCCCGAAAAGGCCCGTCAGCAGGTGCAGAACCGCCTCTATTTTGCCAACCTGATGCTGAAGAGCGGCAAGGGTGACGCCATGGTGGCCGGCTCCATCGCCTCCACCGCCGACATGCTCCGCAGCGCCTTCCACTGCATCGGCACCGCCCCCGGCATCAAGAGCGCCTCCTCCTGCTTCATCATGGATCTGAAGACCCCCGCCCCCAACGGCGAGGAAACCCTCCTCTTCGCAGACTGCGGCGTGAACATCAACCCCGATGCCGACGGCGTGGTGGACATTGCTCTGGCCACCATGAAGACCTGCCGCCAGCTCCTGGACAAGCAGCCCCGGGTGGCCTTCCTCAGCTGCTCCACCAAGGGAAGCGCCTCCGATCCCATCATCGAGAAGATGGTGGCGGCCGCCGGAAAGTGCGCCCAGCGGGTGGCCGAGGAAAAGATCGACGCCGTGGTGGACGGGGAACTCCAGGCCGACGCCGCCCTGGTGCCCAAGGTGGCCGCCCAGAAGGCTCCCAACGGAACCCTCAACGGCACCGCCAACATCCTGGTCTTCCCCGACCTCAACAGCGGAAACATCTGCTACAAGCTGGTCCAGCGCCTGGCCGGCGCCCAGGCCTACGGCCCCATCCTCCAAGGACTGGCTCTCCCCGTCTCCGACCTCTCCCGGGGCTGCTCGGCAGAGGATATCGTGGGCGTGGCGGCCATCACTATCTGCCAATCTTTGTAACTCGTTGCAAATCAAGTAGTTACATAGAATAGACAATCCTTCTCCGCTCCCGTAGCTCAGTGGATAGAGCAGTGGTTTCCTAAACCATTGGTCGGCGGTCCGACTCCGCCCGGGGGTACCAATCCCGCGCCTCCCGTCCCCCTAGACGGCGAGGCGCTTTTTTTTCCCCACAACAACACCCGAAATACCCCTCCCCCCCTCTTGATTTTTCCCGGGATTTTCCTATACTTTCCTCGTTGGTTTGTTCCCCGTCCCCCCTCCCCGTTTGCCATGAAAAAATCCTTTACCCTCATCGAGCTTCTTGTTGTCATCGCCATCATCGCCATCCTGGCCGCCATGTTGCTGCCCGCCCTTTCCAAGGCGCGCGCCAAGGCCCGGGCCATCTCCTGCGTCAACAACATGAAGCAGATGGGTCTGGCGGTGGCCATTTACAACCAGGATTACGATGACTACTATCCCGCGTACTACCTCAAGAATGACGAGTGGGGCGGCAATGTTCCCTGGATGGTCTGGATGGTGAGATCCAACAATCTCCCCTGGAAGGTCTTCCGCTGCCCCGCCGCAGGAAAGCCCTCCACCTTCACGGGAAGCAACTGGGGAGAAATCCAGAACTCCTGCAACTACACTTGGCAATACAGCACCTACGGCTATCAGCAGGAAAATCACACCAACACCCCCATAAAGCTCACCACACTGCTCAATCTGTGCAAGAACGGGGAAACTCCTGTGATGGTGGCCGATGGCCCCGACACCAAGTCCACCACCATCACCTGGGATAGCATGACCATCTTCCAGGGCTGGAACGTCCTCTGCCGGGAAGATAGCGACACCGCCTACTACGCCGCCTCCCGCCGCCACGACGGACTGTGCAATGTCCTGCTCCCCGACACCTCCGTCACCAACCTGAACAAGGGCGCCTTCGACGAGAACTACGGCACCCACAAGAGCCGCTGGTTCCGCCCCTTCCTCCATGCCACTCTGGGCTGGCTAGGCTGCCAGGACTAAACGACATCTTGCCGCTGAATATCCCAAAGGGGGGGGAAATCTAGAAATCTAGAAATCTAGAAATCTAGAAATCTAGAAATCTAGAA
>JAEDMH010000022.1 GCA_016303095.1 Lentisphaeria bacterium
GTTATACAGGCCCAAGAAAAAAATCTAAAATGATTTAAGAGACACTACACTAGAACCTCTAGATCCTCTAGCCCCCCCTGTCTTGCGGGGGGAAAGGGGGCAATCCTCCTGAACCCCGGCAGGGGTGGGAGGATCGCTAGACGGGGGTGAAGGGAGGGCTCCGCCTGACCGGAACCCCCGGCAAGGTCAAACATCGAATCTGAACCCCGTAGGGGTGGCAGGCCTGATGCCGACGGGGGTGAAGCGCAGGCGCAACCCCCGGAGGCTGCGGGGAAAACAAGTACGCTGCCGCTTTCCCTGGGAACACACAGAGAGATTCCAATGGGATGTTCTATATCTTAGACCGTAACTTCTAGATCTCTAGATTTCTCGCGGGGCAGGGGGGGAAACGAAAGGGGCAGAGCCTGCTTTGGCAGGCCCCGCCCCGGTGTATATTTGCGTAAGTCCTAGAATTCTAGAACCTTGAGCAAATCGTGAGATTAGGCGTTCTTCTGGAACTCCTTCATGATTTCCACGAGGCGCTGGACGCCTTCCATGGGCACCGCGTTGTAGATGGAGGCGCGGCAGCCGCCCACCTTCCGGTGTCCCTTCAGGCCCACCAGTCCATTGGTCTTGGCGAAGGCGATGAAGGCCTTCTCCTGGTCCTCGGTGGGCAGGCGGAAGCAGACGTTCATCCGGCTGCGGGTGGCGGGGGCGGCGGTGGCCCGGTAGAATCCGGAGTTGTCGATGAAGTCGTAGAGAGCCTTGGCCTTGGCGATGTTCTGGGCCTCCATGGCCTCCAGGCCGCCATTCTCCAGCATCCAGTCGGTGACCAGGCGGTTGATGTAGATGGCGAAGGTGGGGGGAGTATTGAAGAGGCTCTTTCCCTCGATGTGGGTGGTGTAGCGCAGCATGGTGGGCACGTTCTTGCCGCAGCGCTCCGCCAGGTCATGGCGAAGGATCACCAGGGTCATGCCGGCGGGGCCGATGTTCTTCTGGGCGCCGGCGAAGATCAGTCCGAACTTGGTGATGTCCAGCCGTCGGCTGAGGATATCGGAGGACATATCGGCCACCAGGGGCACGTTTCCGGTCTCGGGGAACTCGGGGAATTCCGTGCCGTAGATGGTGTTGTTGGAGCAGATTCCGAAGTAGGCCCAGTCGGGGTCGATGCGCCACTCCCGGATGCCTTGGATTTCGCTGTAGTTGATGGCGGCGCCGTCGTAGACCACCTGCTTGGGCAGTTGCTGGATGTCCAATTCCTTGATGGCCTTATGGGCCCACACGCCGGTGTCGGCGTAGCCGATGGTCTTGCCGGGAACCTGGAGGTTCATGGGCACCATGGCGAATTGGAGGGAGGCGCCCCCCTGAAGGAAGAGCACATCGTAGTTTTCGGGGATGTTCAGCAGCTTCCGCAGATTGGCTTCCGCGGCCTGGATGATTTCGTCGAAGGCGGCGGCGCGATGGGATTCCTCGATGATGCTGTAGCCGCAGCCGCGGTAGTCGGCGAACTCGGCCTGAGCCTTGAGGATGACGGAGCGGGGGAGGGCGGCGGGACCTGCGTTGAAGTTGAACACTTGCATGTCTTTGGGTTTCCTTAGGGGTTGCCCCGCAGGTCAGTCTTAATTCCTCGTGTGGCCTTGTGCCAGGCGAAGCATTTGATTTCGTCTACCATCCTGCGGGAATGGAGGGTACTATAACCACCTTCCTCTTCCCTGGAATCCGGCGAAAGGGGATTACATTGGGCGAATGCCCGGGAGAGCGGGCCTTTCTCCGCTCCCCAGGACGCCTCCTTTCACGTCATCTCCCCAAAAACTCCTCTTTCCCCACCCTGTCCTGGGAATCCCAGGGGAGGCGGTGTCCCCATGAAGACCCTGGCCATCTTTCTTGAACATCCCGGACTCTCCTCCCTGACCATGCATCCCTCCCAGGCCGCCGCTCTGGCGGAGCGCCTGGGGCCGGAGGTTCAGGTGGCGCACTGCCGCACCCAGGAGGAATTTCTGGCCGCTTTGCCCTTGGCGGACTGGGTGTCCACCTGGACCTTCCGCCAGGAATGGTTTTCCTTGGCGCCCCGCCTTCAACTGGTGAGCACCCCCGCCGCCGGGAAGGACTACTTCACGGTGGAGTGGCCGGCGGGCATGCGCCATTGGAACGGGACCTTTCATGGAGTGTTCATGGGGGAGACCGCCCTGGCCATGTTGCTGGGGATGTGCCGGGGCCTCCTGCCTGCCGTCACCACCTTCCGGGAGGAGTCCTGGCCCCGGGGCCAGGTGGATGCCCGAATGCGCCCCCTGCGGGGAAGCACGGTCACCATCTGCGGCTTTGGCCACATTGGACGGTGGATTGGGCGCCTGCTCAAACCCCTGGGAACCCGCCTGTGGGGGGTCGCCCGGCATCCTGGCCATCTCCCCCCGGAGTATTTCACCCCGGGCGACCAATGTTGCTCCCTGGAGGAGCTGGATGCCCTTCTGCCCCAGACCGACCATCTGATCCTGGTGCTTCCCCGCAGTCCCGAAACCGACCATTTCCTGGATCGCCGTCGCCTGGCTCTCCTGCCTCCCCATGCCACGGTGTGCAATCTGGGGCGGGGCAACGCCATTGACGAGGCCGCCCTGGCGGAGGCTCTGACCCAGGGACGCCTGGGCGGCGCCTGCCTGGATGTCTGCGCCCAGGAACCCCTGCCTCCCCAAAGCCCCTTGCGCCGCTGCCCCAATCTCTGGATTACTCCCCACACTTCCGCCTTCTCTCCCACCTACATGGACGCCTATGGCCAGGAGTTGGCCCGGCGCCTGCGGGAGGAGGGGCTGCTGAAGGCGTGATTCCCTACTCTTCTTAATCTGATCTCCCCTCTGCTTCCTCTGGAGTCTCTGTCCATGCCTGCCGTCTATCAGGAACAACGCACGGTTCGTTATCTGGCCCCCACCCGGGTGGTCTGGCATTCCCCCAAGGCTTCCCACGCCGCCTCTCTTCTGGATGTGGCGGGGGAAACCGCCAGCATCTGGCGCACCCCGGGACTCTCCCTGCCCCCTCATGAGGGAGTGATCCTGGAATACGACACTCCCCTTCCCCTCCAGGGGATCCGCATCTCCCGGGGACGGGACGGCTTTGGCCCCGCCAAGGTGCGCATCCGCCTGGGAGAGTCCGTCTCCGAGGTGCTGGGCTCCCCCAATAACGACCACGCTCTCCACGACTTTCCCCTCCTCCTTTCCGCCATGGGCATCACCCGGGCGGGCAATACTGGATTCCGGTTCCTCCATCTGGAGAATTTGGAGGAGGAGGCGACACTCCAGCTCCGGGAGTGCTCCGCCGAGGCCTGGGTCCATCCCGCTCTCCGCCTGGGGACCTTCCAAAGCAGCGATCCCCTCTTGGATCGGATCTTCCAGGCTTGTGCGACCACCTTGGAAAAATGCATCTCCCCCCTGCTTCTGGATGGCACCAAACGGGATCGCCTCGTCTGGATGGGCGACCTCTACAACGAGGTGCGCGCCTGCGGCGTCCTCTATGCCCGCCACTCCGCCATCCCGGAGAGCCTGGAGTTCCTGAACGAGGAAGCCCTGGTCAACCACTCCTTCAATGGCATCCCTTCCTACACCGCCTACTGGTTCCTGGCCCAGCGGGAATATCAGCGCATCTACGGGGACAAGGCGTTCCTCCAAACCCAACGCCCCGCCTTCCGGGTCTTCTCCCCCCTTCTCCTGGAAGCCTTTGAAAACAATCCCGAGGCGGTGCTCCAGGAGAATATCGTGGACTGGGGAACCCAGATCGGAACCCCCTCCCATGGGTACGGCCCTCTCTATCTGGCGGCGGTGAAGGCCTGCCGGGACATGGCGACCATGCTGGAAGAACGGGAAATCCTGGGACGCTGCCTGGCGGTGGAGGAGGCACTGATCCCCCGCCTCCCCTTGGAAAAAGCCCCCAAATCCGCCTGGGCCTGGGCCATGCTGGCGGGAGCCATCTCCCCCCAGGACACCCTCCGGCGACTGGCCGAAAAGCCGGAGGAAGAACTCTCCACCTTCCATTTCGACAACTTCCTCCGGGTGTATTCCGCCGCAGGGGAGACGCCTCAGGCCCTGGCGCTGCTGCGCCGCTACTACGGCGCCATGCTGGCCTTGGGGTCCCGCACCATTTGGGAACAGTTCGATCTCCCCTGGGCGGAAAAGGCCGGCCCCATCGACCAAATGCCCATGCCTGGCATGAGGGATGTCCATCGGGATTGCGGACGGGGATGCTTCCAGGGACTGCGGAACAGCCTCTGCCACGGATGGGGGGCCTCTCCCATCGCCTGGATGATGGAGACTTTGGCGGGCATCACCCCGGAGGGGGATGGCTATGGCAACGGGGTTCGCATCGCTCCCCAGCTTTGCGATTTGGAGTGGCTCCAGGCCACCTGCGCCACCCCCCGGGGGCCGGTCACGGTCCGCCTGCAGAAAGGCGCCGCCCCCCAGGTGGAGGCCCCCCAGGGAATGCCGGTCTTCCTCTCCCCCAACCCCCTCTGAGGATTCCTCTCCTCCGCAAGAATAGGCCAATCCGGGGAGGAAAATCGCTAAAATCCCTGGAAACCTTTCGGAGAGGCTTGCAAAACGGAAGGGGAAGATTAGATTAACGTCGTTCCGTTTTTGAAGGCACGATAGCCAAGTGGTAAGGCGAAGGTCTGCAAAACCTTTATTCATCGGTCCGAATCCGATTCGTGCCTCCATTCATTTTCCCGAGTTGCGGCTCGTAGCACTGGCCGGCTGTGTTCAGGTGAACTGCTTTCACGGCCGGTTTTGCTTTATCTCCGCATGACCTGTCCCAGGACAGGGAAAAAACCGCCGGAAGCTCCCTTTCCCCCATGAAGGGAGGAGAGGGGCGCCGGGGAAAGTTCCCTCCAAGGACAGTGGTTTCTGGACGAGTCCCCCGGCGCTTTTCCGCCAGGCTGGGCCGAGAATGAGGAGGGGGGAATGGACGGGGGGCTTCCTCAGCCTCCCTTTCCCCGGAATGCGCCAGGAAAATGGCCCTCTGGAACATGCGTCCGGCCAGGGCCGGACTGCCCTTTGCTTCCTGTCTCCCCTTGCCCCACCCATCACATACACGCTCCCCGAAAACGAGGATATTTCTCCCGGTATTGTATGGCCAAGAAACGCTTTACCTACGACGACGCCTACGACGAAGATGAGGAGTTGCTGCTGGACCGAAAGGCCAAGCGCAAGAGGGAGAGGGAGTTGGAGAGGCAGCGCCAGGAGGCGGAGCAGACGCCCCAGCATCCCGCGGACGAGACCATGGTCCGGGTGGTGGCTGCCTGCCAGGCGAACCAGTGGCGGGAGGCTTCTGTGATTTGCCTGACGGCCATGGAGCGCTTTCGTCAGGAAGGCCAGCCCGAAATGGCCGAGAACATCTCCGCCGCCTTTCAGAAGATCGACCGTTCCTTGAGACGGCAGATGATCGCCGCTTTTGTCCGTGAATCCGAAACCCTGTTGAGCCATAAGGAGTGATTCCCGCATGCTGGGAAACAACGAGAAAATCCAAGGAGTCAGCATCCCTGACCTCTTTGCGGCCATGCTGGCGGAACTGCCCTGGCGTGCCCTGAACAAATACATCACCGAGAATGCCCAGCTCATGAAGATCTGTACCATGGGCGGACACCGGGTGGATCCCCAGCAGCGGCCCCGCCTGATGCGCCAGGTGCAGAACGAGGCGGAGAAAAACGGGTACAGCGACGCAACGTGCAACGCCCTCTTCGCCGCCTGGTATCCGGTCCACAGCGAACTTCATGAGACCCTGGAGAACTACTTCAAGTCCGAGGAATACAAGGCCTATCGGACGGAGCACAAGCTGGGGGAGGAGGACTATGTCCTTTCCGATGAGAAGTTCTCCCAGTTTTTCCAAGCGTCGGAGCTGAAGGCGTGGAAGATTCTCCTGGCCTTCTCTCCCTTGAAGTTCCCCCAAAGCCAGGCCGACCAGATTCTGAACCAGCAGGCGGGCTCCGAGGAGCTGATGGCTCGGGTGTCGGAGTTGGAGAAGCGTCTGGCGGAGGCGGAGCGCAAGGCCGCCAATGGGGTGGCGGAGGTGGAGCGTGCCCGGAGCCAGCAGCAGTCCGCCGAGGCGGATTTGCGGACGTTGAAGCAGCAGTTGCGCACCCAGAAGGGGGAGTGGGACGCGGTGAACCAGAAGCTGCAGTCTAGTTTGGCGGAGAACCGTCGTCTCGTCTCCCAGTTGTCCAGCCGCACGGAGGAATTGAGCAAGAAGGCGGCGGACGCCTCGGAGAGTGCGGATCGCCTCACCACCCGTCTCCAGTCCGAGATGGCGCGCTTGAAGGAGGAAGTGAACGGGTGGCAGAACAAGTTCCAGGAGCAGTTGCAGGCCAACCGTCAGATTCAGCACGACAGCGAGGTGATGAGCAGCCGGGCGGAGAAAGCGAATGGGGAACGGGATGCCGCCCTCCAGAAGCTGGGGGAATCCCAGAAGTTCGTGGACTTGCTTCTTTCCCGGATTGAGTGGGCGAAGCTGGGATCCCAGCTGAAGCTTTCCCCCACCCTGCGGAAGAATTTCAACAGCATGCTGAAGCGCCTGAACTACGAGGAGGATCTCTCCCTCACCATCGAGGGAACCCTCCCCCAATTCTGGGAACGCCTCCAGAAGGGGGAGACCGCCCTGATCCAGAAGATCGCCAAATCCAATACCCTGGAAGTGATGAACGGGGACATGGAAGGCTTCTGGGAAGAGGTGAAGGACAGTTTCGACGAAGTGCAGAAGTCTCTGGAGGCCCGGGTCTTCATGGTCGGTCTCATCCACGAACTCCTCTTCACCATCTATACCCCTGAGCAGCTGGCCACGCCCGCCATCCCCGCCCCGCTCCCGAAAAAGAAGGGGGAATCCTGAACGGGAAAGGTTGAAAAACCTCTCCCTCCCGTTATAGTAACCCCCGCTTCCCAAATTCCTGCGTGCGATTAGCTCAGTTGGTTAGAGCGCTACCCTGACACGGTAGAGGTCGCTGGTCCGAGTCCTGCATCGCACACCATTTCCCGCCGGAATCCTCTGTAAATCAGGGTTCCGGCGTTTTTGCTTCTCCCGGCTCGAGAACTGGCGGCCAGGGCGGCTAGTTCCCCTTTTGGGGGTAGGTCAGGCGGCTTGTCAAGTCAAGTCAAAATATGACAATTCAGGGCATAAGAAACCCTCTGGGGGAATTATAGTACCCGGAGTTTTCGGTTGTTTTGCTTGGTGAATTGCGTATGGAACATTCTGTGACGCAGCAGTTGTCGTTTTTGGCGCTGCAATTGGGCGTGATGTTGTTTGCCTCCCAGGCCATGGGACGTCTTGCCTCCTGGGTGCGGATTCCTTCGGTGTTGGGGGAATTGGCGACGGGCATCCTATTGGGGCCATATTTGCTGGGGAGTCTTCCCCTTCCGGGCATGCCGGAGGGCTTGTTTCCCCTTTCCCAGGCCGGGGGCGGCATACCGGTTTCCATGCCCTTGTATGCCCTGGCCACCTTGGGCTCCATCGTCTTGCTCTTTCAGTCTGGCCTGGAGACGGATTTCCGGACTTTTTTCCGCTATTCCCTTGCGGGCACCCTAGTGGGGTTGGGAGGGGTGGTGGTCTCTTTCCTCCTGGGGGATCTTCTGGGTCATGCCATCTATTCCTGCGGTCTGATGGATCCCCGGGCCCTTTTTTTGGGCATTCTTTCCACGGCCACCAGCGTGGGCATCTCCGCCCGCATCCTCTCGGAGCGGAAGGCCATTGATTCCCCGGAGGGCACCACCATCATGGCGGCGGCGGTGATTGACGATGTTTTGGGCATTGTCTGTCTTGCGGTGGTGATGGGCCTTGTGGCGGGGGGCGACGGGGGAGCCGGAGGAGTTTCCTGGGGGAAGATTGGGATGGTGGCGGTCAAATCCATCGGGGTGTGGGTGCTGTTCACCGCCGTGGGGCTTTGGTGTTCCCATCTCTTTGCCCGTTTCCTGAAGCGTTTTCACTCCAAGACCACCTACTCGGTGCTGGCTTTGGGGGCCGCCATTCTCCTGGCCGGCTTCATGGAAGAATGTGGCCTGGCCATGATTATCGGCGCCTACACGGCGGGGCTGAGCCTCTCCCGCTCCGACCTGGCCTTCACCATCCAGCTGCGCCTGCACGGCATCTATGGCTTCCTGGTGCCCATCTTCTTCGTGGTCATGGGAATGCTGGTGGACGTGCGGGTGCTGGGAGACTGGGATACCCTGAAGTTCGGCCTCCTCTTCTCCGTTCTGGCCGTGGGGGGAAAGGTGTTGGGGTGCATGATTCCCGCTCTCTTCGTGAACTTCAACCTGAAGGGCGCTCTCCGGGTGGGGTGCGGCATGATCCCCCGCGGCGAGGTGGCCCTGATCATCGCCGGCATCGGCGCCACCACCACCATGGTGGTGGCCGGCCAGGTGGTGCCCATCGTGGATCCCAAGCTCTTTGGCGTGGCCATCATCATGACCCTATTGACCACTCTGGTGGCTCCCCCCCTTCTGATGATGAGCCTGAACATGGCCGGACGGGGGGTGCGCCGTCTCAAGCCCGACGCCCTCAGCGTCCATCTGGAATTCCCCATGCCCTCCCAGACGGTCATGGATTTTTTGGTGCGCCAGCTGATCGTGAATTTCCGGCAGGAAGGATTCCGACACAGCGATTTCTCCAAGGACTACAGCGTGGTGAACTTCCGGAAGGAACGGACCTCCTTCGTGATGACCGTGGGGGACAAGACCATCGCCTTCGAATGCGCCAAGGGAGACGCCCCCACCATCAAGAACATCTACAACGAAACCACCTACGAACTCTATCAGAACCTGGAGGAGATGCGACGCCTCTCCCCCTCCGAGACCGTGGCCAAGGACGCGACCGTCTACGACAATGTGGTGCCCTACACGGGAACGGACAATCTCCCTCTGGACCAGGTGATTCCCTCCAGCGGCGCCATCGTGGACCTCCAGGCCCATACCTATCCCGAGGCCATCGAGGAGATGGTGCGCCATCTCTACCGCTGCGGCACCGTCACGGATTTCCAGGGATGCCTCCAGGACGTGATGGCCCGGGAGGCCATGGCTTCCACCCTGCTGGAAGGGGGCGTGGCCATGCCCCATGCAAAGACCGCCCACGTGCGCCAGATGGTCTCCGTGGTGGCCATCTTCCGGGGAGGAGGCACCATTCAGGTGGAGGGGAACCCCCTGCGCCTGATTCTCCTGACCATCACCCCCAAGGATCAGGACAGCCCCTATATGCAATACATCGCCCACCAGGCCTCCCGACTCTGCAAACTGAAGAGCCTGGACGAGATCTGCGCCGCCCCCAATCCCGCCGCCCTCCGCCAATTCTTCCTGGAATAGCGGCCTGCCTGCCTGCCGTCAGGCTCCCGGGATAGCCATTATAGTACTGAAATTTCTGATTTTCCTCCTTCCCTCCCTCCCTCCCGGCGTTCCGCCGATGGGTCCCGTTCCCCGGGGGGCTCTTGCCTTCGGCCCGAGCTCCCTGACGGAGGGAGGAAGAAGTCCGTTCTCTCTCTGCGGTTCTTTTTGTGTCACGAGCGAAATATGGATGCCAGCAAACCCTACCCCTTGATCGATCCCCTGGAGTGCAAATCCTGCTCCCGTTGTGTGGTGGCCTGTCCCAAGCAGTGTCTGCGCCTGGGCAAGACGTTGAACGAGCGCGGGTATTGCCCTGTGGAGTATGTGGGGGAGGGGTGCGTGGGCTGCGCCACCTGCTTCTACAGCTGTCCCGAGCCGAACGCCATCGAGATCCATATTCCCGTGAAGAAGTAACCGCAGCCACCCCAGGAGCAACGAAGCAACTATGGCCAGCAAACTGGTAAAAGGCAACACCGCAGTGGTCATCGGCGCGCTCTACGCCGGCGCCGACTGCTATTTCGGCTATCCCATCACTCCCGCCAGCGAAGTCCTCCAGGAGGCTTCCAAGTACTTTCCCATGACGGGGCGGAAGTTCCTGCAGGCGGAGTCCGAGGAGGCCTCCATCAACATGTGCTATGGCGCCGCCGCCGCCGGGCACCGGGTCTTCACGGCCTCCAGCGGTCCCGGCATCTCCCTGATGAGCGAGGGCATCTCCTACTGCGCCGGCGCTCAGCTCCCCGTGGTGATTGTGGATGTGATGCGGGCCGGCCCCGGCCTGGGAAACATCGGCCCGGAACAGGGGGACTACAACCAGGTGGTGAAGGGCGGCGGCCACGGCAACTACCGCTGCATTGTTCTGGCTCCCAACTGCGTTCAGGAAATGTGCGACTTCACCATGGAGGCCTTTGACTTGGCCTTCCGCTGGCGCACCCCCGTCTTCGTGCTGGCGGACGGCACCCTGGGGCAGATGATGGAGAGCTTGAAGCTGCCGGAGCGGGCTCTGGCGCCCGTGGTGGATTCCTCCTGGGCGGTGGCAGGCACCCCGGAAACCCGGAAAAATCTGGTGACCAGCATCTTCCTGGATTTCGACCAATTGGAGAAGTTCAACGATTCCCTCCAGGAGAAATATGCCCGCATCCGGGAATCGGAAGCCCGCTGGGAGGAGTATCGGACGGAAGATGCCCAGACCGTCCTGGTGGCCTACGGCATTTGCAGCCGCATTGCCCGCAGTGCGGTGGATCAGGCCCGTCAGGCGGGGAAGAAGGTGGGGCTTCTCCGCCCCAAGACGCTCTTCCCCTTCCCGGAGAAGCGGCTCCAGGAGCTGGTGGCCCAGGGAGTGGAGCGCTTTGTCTCCGTGGAGATGAGCAATGGCCAGATGCGGGATGACATTCGTCTGGCCGTCTCCTGCGCTGTCCCCGTGGACCTGGTGAGCCGTCTGGGAGGAAATCTCCTCCACCTCAATCAGATTTTGTCCGTCCTGTAAGGAGAGCCCCATATGTCCGAGAAAATCATTGCCTCCACCGGTCTCTACAAGACCTTTCCCCGGAAGGGCGGCGCGGCCCAGACGGCCACCCACTACTGCAGCGGATGCGGACACGGGGTGCTCACCAAGCTCATCGGCGAAGCCCTCCATGACCTGGAACTCCAGGACCGCACGGTGATGATCAGCCCCGTGGGCTGCGCCGTCTTCGCCTACTACTACTTCGACTGCGGCAACATCCAGGTGGCCCATGGACGCGCCCCCGCCGTGGGCACGGGAATCTCCCGGGCCACGGATCAAGTGGTGATCTCCTACCAGGGAGACGGGGATCTGGCCTCCATTGGCCTGAACGAGACCCTCCAGGCCGCCAACCGGGGGGAGAAGATGGCGGTCTTCTTCGTGAACAACACCGTCTACGGGATGACCGGCGGCCAGATGGCTCCCACCACCCTGGTGGGGGAAAAGACCGTCACCTGTCCCGCAGGACGGGATCCCCTGAGCCAGGGATATCCCATCCATATGTGCGAGCTGATCAGCGCCCTGAAGGCCCCGGTCTTCGTGGAGCGGGTGGCTCTCACGGATCCCGCCCACATCCGAAAGGCCCGTGCCGCCATCCGGAAGGCGCTCCAAATTCAGAAGGAAGGACGGGGCTATACCTTCGTGGAAGTCCTCTCCGCCTGCCCCACCAACCTGAAGATGTCCGCCGTGGACACCAACAAGTGGGTGAACGAGGTGATGACCCAGGAATTCCCCCTGGGGAACTTCCGGGACAATCAGGACGCCGCCCCCGTGGAGCGCCCCGTCTCCGATTTCCGCAAGGAGACTTTGGACAAGCTGTTTGGCGCCGCCGAGGAGAATCATCCTCCCCAGGACCCCCTGCCAGATGTCCAAGTGAAGATTGCCGGCTTCGGAGGGCAGGGCGTTCTCTCCCTGGGCACCATGATTGCCCAAGCGGGACTCTCCGTGGGACGCACCGTCTCCTGGTATCCCTCCTACGGCCCGGAACAGCGGGGAGGCACCTCCAATTGCTCCGTCACCCTGGCCACCCATGAGATCGGCTCCCCCGTGATCTACCACCCCGATGTGCTGGTGGCCATGAATCGTCCGTCCCTGGACAAATTCAAGGCCGAGGTGAAGCAGGGCGGGGTGATCATCTACGATGCCGTGATGGGGATTCAGGAGATGCCGGAGGGGGTTCGCGGCATTGCAGTGCCCGCCCAGCAGCTGGCGGAGGAGGGCGGGAACCCCAAGGGCGCCAACACGGTCATGTTCGGTCTGTTGGCGGCGCTGGGGGTGACCCGTCTTCCCGCCGTGGCCTTCTCCAATGCCTTGGCGGCCAGCTTCGCCAAGCGTCCCCAGCTGGTTCCCGTGAACGAGCGCCTGCTGGCCTATGTCCGGCAGTGGGCGGAGAAGAACGCCTAGGGACATTTCACGGAGCCCTCCATGTCCTCGCTTCCCAGAATCGATCTCCATGCCCACGCCTTCCATCCCAAGATTGCGGACAAGGTAGTGGCGCAGCTTCAGGAACACTACCACATCCCCGCCATTGGCAATGGGTTGTGGGAGGACATGGTGCCCCGGCTCCGTCGGGCGGGCATCGCCTATTCCACGGTGCTGGCCGCCGCCACCAAGCAGGAGCAGGTGGAGCCCGCCAATCACTATGCCGCCTCCCTCCTGGGAACCCCGGGCATCATCCCCTTCGGCACCATGCATCCCGACTATCCCCGGATGGAGGAGATGCTGGCCTACCTCTGGGACAAGGGAATCCGCGGCATCAAACTCCATCCGGATTTCCAGGGCTTCCGGTTGGACGATCCCCGTCTCCTCCCCTTCTTCGGGGCGGTGGAGGGGCGCTTCACGGTGCTGGTGCATGTGGGGGATCGCCTCCCTCCGGCGGAAAATCCCTCCTGCCCCTTCAAAGTGGCCGCCATCAAACGACGCTTCCCCCGGTTGAAGCTGGTGGCCGCCCACTTCGGCGGCGTGTGGCATTGGCCCTACGTGGTGGAGGCCCTCCAGGGACTGGACATCTACATGGATACCTCCAGCTCCCTCTTCGCCATCCCCCAGGAGCTGCTGGAACAGATCTACCACGCCTTTCCCCGCCAGAATTTCTTCTTCGGTTCGGACTATCCCCTCTTTGACTGCGCCGAGGAGGTGGAGAGACTCCAGAGCCGCCTCCACCTCTCCTCCCGGGAGCTGGAAGAGATTCTGACCAATGCCAATGCCCTGGAGCTGACCTCGGGGGGGTGTCGTCCCCTTTCCCGGGAAGAGACCTAGGGTCTGGCGAGGGAACGCGGGGCGAACTTCTTCCCTGGGGAGTGAGAGGAGGCGTGGGGAAGAGTGGAGGGAAAATCGGGAAATGGAAGGAAAGCAGCCTTTGACAGGAGAAATGATGAGAAAGCATCCCTTTACCATGCTGGAATTTGGCGTGATGGTGGTCATTGTGGTCATCCTGGCCTCTCTTGCCCTTCCGACCTTGACTTCCCTGCGGAGACAATCCACCCGGGGCTCCTGCCAGGCCAATCTCCGGGAGTTGCTCATCGGAGCCTATCTCTATGCCGATGAAAACCGGGGATTCCTTCCTCCTATGGAATTTGTGCCGGGAACGGGGGAGGAGGAGGAAGCCTTCCGGGGACAGCCCGAAGCTTACGGCTGGTTCACCGTGAATCCCCTGGTGGTGCCCTTTCCCGAAACCTGGGGAGAGTGGCAGGAGCATGAAATCCTTCCGTGGACGGAAGGGGGAAGGAACCTGATGCGGTGCCCCCAGTGCTCCCGGGAAAATCATGCCCCAAAGAATATCTGCTACCAGGCCTCTCCCGCCTCCGGATGGTCTCGGCGCCTCTACCAGGAGTGCCGGGAAAAGGAAATCCCCTACTCCTCCCCTTGGCCAAAGGTGACACAACTCCAACAACCCGACCGCATGCCCGGATATCTGGACGGAGGCCCGACGGAAATGGCCAACGGCTTCGGCATGCTCCCGGAATGGATGCTCTCCACAGAGGTGGCCAAAAGGGAGATCTTCCGACACAACGGAAAGGCGAACCTCGCCTTCATGGACGGACACGCCCAAAGCATCCCCCTCCTGAAGGCCCTCTCCACGACGGAACACGGGGAAGTGTATTGGTGCAAAGAGTTCTCCTGGATTCCCCAAAACCCAGAAACCCCCTGAGTTCTGCCAGGATTTTTGGCAATATTTATAACTCCTTGATTGTCAAGGAGTTGTAGAATTATTCATCCTCGCCTTCCGTGGCGGCTTCCCCGGCTTCCATCTGTTTGATCTTCGCCGAGAGGACAGCCAGGCCGCCCGCGATGACCTCCCGCTGCACGATGACCCCAGGGGGGACCTGGAGGCAGACATTGGCGAAATTCCAGATGTAGCGGATGCCCAGGGAGACCAGAATATCCGAGGTCAGCTGGGCTCCTACTGCCGGCACGCAGAGAATGCCGATCTTCGGGGAAAAATGCTTCAGGCGCCAGCGAATTTCGGCGATGTCATAGATGGGGAATCCGTGGATTTCCCGGCCAATTTTCGCCGGATCGGAGTCGAAGACCGAGGTGATAGAAAAGTGATAGGTGGCAAAATCCGAAAAGCCCAGAAGAGCCGTCCCCAAGGCGCCGGCTCCCACAAGGGTGGCCGTGGCAGGGCAATCCCAGCCCACAAACCGCAGGATGGCATCAATGAGTTCGTTCACCCGAAAACCATAACGCCGGTTTCCCCGCAATCCGGTCATGGCCACGTCCTTCCGCACCAGAATATGGGGGATGTTCATGTAGGCCGCCAGCTCCGCACAGGAAATCCACTCCTCCCCCGCCGCCTGCATCCGTAAAAGACGGTGCAGGTAGGTGGGCATGCGACGCATGGTGGGGGTGCGAGGGAGTTTCATGGGGGGGAGGGGAGTAAGGAGGGGTGGGATATGCTCTTAATGTATCATCCGGGAGGGGACGCGTCTCCCTGCCCCAGGAAATGGAAGGACATAGGGAGGAAAAAGCGTCGGGGGGAGGAGGGGCGGTTCATGCTGTCCCATCCTTTCCCTTGTTTTCCTGGTTAAGGGAAAAGCAGGATCATCCTCTGGATCTCCCGTGAGGGGGGAGTTTTTCAAAAAAAGTGGCATTTCTTGCCTTGCAAATCGGCGAGATTTCTTTATAGTAGGGGCGTTATGCGAAATTCGAGCAACAATCCTTTGGCCTTTTTCTGGTGGCGTTGGCGGTGATTCCGTCAGGGCTGGATTGTTTGCGTCTGAATAAAACGATAGAATCAGACTTGGCGGATTGAAGAAATTTCTTCAACCCGCCTTTTTTTTGTGCCGCACCCAGACCTGAGACTTTCTTCAGGACTGGGTGCGGTTTTTTTTGTTTCCCCCGTCATCATTCCCTTTTCTTCCCCATTCTTTCCTCCTTTCCTTGGGAGATTTCACGATGCAAGAAACCACCTTTAGCCGATTTCGAGAACTTGCCGCCACGGGCGAGGTCGTGCCCGTGTTCCGGGAGATTTGCGGAGACATGGAGACTCCCGTCTCCGTCCTGGAGCGTTTTGTGGACGATGAAAACGTCGTCCTGCTGGAGAGCGTGGAGGGGGGGGAACTTCCTGCCCGCTACTCCTTCCTTGGAGTGAATCCCCATGGTCTCTTCCTGGTGCAGGATGGCATTCCCTATCATGTGACCGAAGGCCGCAAAGAGGCCCTGGCATTCCAAGGCAATCCTCTGAACGCCCTACGCTCCCTCATGGGGGGAGAATCCGTTGCCGTGGAGCCCAGTCTGCCTCCCCTGCCTGGCGGGGCCATCGGATATTTGACCTACGAGGCAGCGGGGCTTTTCGAGGAACTGCCTCCCCCAAAACATCCCCTGGACACCCCCCTCTGCGCCTTCCTCCTCACCGATGAAATCATTGCCTTTGACAACCGGCGCCACACCATCAAGGTGATCCTCAATGTCCACGTCTCCCGGTTTCCCGGACTGGAGGAGGCCTTCACCCACGCCCAGGAACGGCTTTCCGCCCTCACGTCCCGTCTGCAGCGTCTCGTGGCCCGTCACATTGCCGTCTGCCCGGGGCGTCACGGGGAGTTGCATCCCGTGATGGCCAAGGGGGATTTCCTGGAAATGGTGCGGAAGGCCAAGGAGCACATTGTGGAGGGGGATGTGATCCAGGTGGTTCCTTCCCAGGCCTTCCAGGGAGAGAGCAATCTCCATCCCTTCCTCTTCTATCGCGCCCTGCGCATGGTCAATCCCTCTCCTTACATGTTCTACCTGAAATTAGGAGAACAGGTCCTGGTGGGCTCCTCCCCCGAAACACTGGTGAAACTCCAGAATGGCCTCTCCGAGGTGCGTCCCATCGCCGGCACCCGGCCCCGGGGCATGACGGCAGAGCAGGATCGGCAACTGGAAGAGTCTCTTCTGGCGGATGAAAAGGAACGGGCCGAACACCTCATGCTGGTGGATCTGGGACGCAATGACATCGGACGCACTGCCGAACCAGGTTCCGTGGAAGTCTCCCGCTTCATGCATGTGGAGCGCTACTCCCATGTGATGCACCTGGTCAGCAACGTGACAGGACGCCTCCGGAAAGGGCGCGACGCCTTCGATCTGGTGGCTTCCGCCTTCCCGGCGGGCACCCTCTCCGGCGCGCCCAAGATCCGGGCCATGGAGATCATTCGGGAGCTGGAACCCGGCCCCCGGGGTGTCTATGGAGGCGCGGTGGGATACTTCAGCTACGACGGCAATATGGATCTGGCCATTGTCATTCGCACGCTGGAGGTGCGGAAGGGCCGTCTGACCGTCCAGGCGGGATGCGGCGTGGTGGCGGACTCCGTCCCGGAGACGGAATATCAAGAGACACTCAACAAAGCCCGTGCCCTCTTCCGGGCCGTGGAGTTTGCGGAAGGAGGATTGCGATGATTTTCATGCTGGACAACTACGATTCCTTCACCTACAATCTGGTGCACATGCTGGCCTCCTTGGGGCTGGAGGTGGAGGTGCGACGAAACCGGGAGGTGACTCCCCAGGAGGTGCTGGCGTTGAAGCCCCAGGCCATTCTCCTCTCCCCCGGGCCGGGGCGTCCCCAGGAGGCTGGCTGCCTCATGGGATTGGTGCAGGAAGCTCTGGGGCGGGTTCCCCTTCTGGGGGTCTGCCTGGGGCACCAGGCCATCGGCGCCTCCCTGGGGGCCAAGGTCATCCATGCCAAAGCCATCATGCATGGAAAGACCTCCCCCATCCGACATGACGGCAAAGGACTCTTTGCCGGACTTCCCCAGGATTTTCTGGCGGTGCGCTACCATTCCCTCGCCATGGAACGGGAGAGCCTTCCCGGGGAATTGGCGGTGACGGCCCAGAGCCCGGACGGAGAAATCATGGGGATCCGCCGTTGTGTGCCGGGCGAGGCGGTGGTGGAGGGCATCCAATACCATCCGGAATCCATTTTGACCCAGGAAGGAAAAGCCCAGATTCGTAACTTTCTCAAGGAGGCTTCCATCTCATGCTGAAAGAGTTGTTGAAAAAAGTCGTGGCGGGGGAGACCCTGTCGGAAGAAGAGAGCTTCTCCATGATGGAGAGCATTTCCCAGGGGGAGTCCCTGGAAGCGGCGGCGGGCTTGCTCTCCGTGATGTCCTCCCGGGGAGAGGCCGTGCCGGAGTTCACCGGATGCACCCGATTCCTCCGGGAAAACATGACCCCCGTCCATTTCTCCGGCGCTTGCACGGACATTGTGGGCACAGGCGGGGACGGCGGGCGCTCCTTTAACATCTCCACCACTGCCGCCTTGGTGGCCGCCGGCACCGGGATCACCATTGCCAAGCATGGCAACCGGGCAGTCTCCTCCCGCTGCGGGGCGGCGGATGTGCTGGAGATGGCGGGAGTCGCCCTGGAGGCCACTCCGGAAGACCTGGAACGCTCCCTGGCGGAGAATGGCATGGCCTTCCTCTTCGCCCGCACTCTCCATCCCGTGATGGCCAAGGTGGCTCTCTTGCGGAAGGCCCTGGGCATCCGCACGGTCTTCAATCTGGTGGGTCCCTTGGCCAATCCCGCCCGGGCCCAGAACATGGTGGTGGGGGTCTGCCGGGATTCTCTCCTGACTCCCTTTGCGGAGGTTCTCCGGAATCTAGGGGTGGAGAATGCCCTGATCGTCCACAGCGAGGATGGGCTGGATGAATTCAGCAGCCTGGCCCGGAATCAGGTGGCGGTACTTCAGAAGGGAAAAATCACCCGTTCTGTGGTGGATCCCGAGGGGTTGCTGGCTCCCGAATTGCGGACGGGCACCCTGGAGGGCGGGGATCCCGTGGAGAATCTCCGGATCCTCCGTGCCATCCTTTCCGGAGAGGATCACACCGCCCGTCGGGGGGCTGTCTTGCTGAACGCCGCCGCCGTGTGCTGGATTTCCGGCCATGCCGGGAGTCTGGTGGAGGGCATTTCTCTGGCGGAGGAGGCCATCCGGAGTGGCGCCGCCTTGGAGAAATTAGGGAGGCTGGCCCAATGAGCGGGGACATCCTGAAGACCATTGTGGAGAAAAATCTCCCTCTCCTGGAGGAACGGAAGGCAAAGGTCCCCCAGGCCCTCCTGGAGAAGCAGGCGGCTTCCGCCCCGCCTCGCCCCTCCTTTCTCGACGCATTCCGTCCCGCCCCCGTCCCTCGGGTCATCAGCGAACTGAAGGCCGCCTCTCCCTCCCGGGGCATCATCCGGGAACCCCTGGAGGTCTCCCGGCTGGCCCGGGAACTGGAGGAGGCGGGGGCCGCCGCTCTCTCCGTGCTGACCGAACCCCTCTTCTTTCACGGGAGCCTGGAGAATCTCCGCCTGGCCGCCGAAGCCTGCCATCTCCCCCTGCTGCGGAAGGATTTCCTCCATGATCCCTACCAGGTATGGGAGGCCAAGGCGGCCGGCGCCTCCGCCATCCTCCTCATTGCGGCCATGCTGGAACCCGCCCAGTTCCTGAGTTTGTGCCAGCTGGCCCACGCCTTGGGACTGCAGGTGCTGGGGGAAGCCCATGCCCCCGAGGAGCTGGAGGTGGCCTCCCACGCCGACCTCCTGGGCGTGAACGCCCGGGATCTGAAGACCTTCCACACCTCCCTGGAGACCTCCGCCCAGCTCCTGCGTCTGGCCGCCCGCCGATACCCCGGAAAACCCCTCATTGGGGAAAGCGCGGTGGCCACCCGGGAGGACATGGAGAAGCTGGCTGCCGCCGGCGCCCGGGGCTTCCTCATCGGGGAGACCCTGATGCGCGCTCCCTCTCCCGGAACAAAGCTGAAGGAGCTGCTGGCATGAAACTGAAGATCTGCGGGTTGACTCGCCAGGAGGATCTCCCGGCGGTGCGGGACGCCGGCGCTCAGTATGCCGGCTTCATCCTGGTGCCGGAGTCTCCCCGACGAGTGACCGAATGCCAGGCCCAGAGGCTCTTCCCCCTGTGCCGCTCCTTGGGATTGAAACCCGTGCTGGTGGTGCGGAATCTTCCTTTGCCCCGACTCCAGGAATGGGTGGAGCTCCTGCAGCCGGATGTGGTGCAGCTCCATGGAGAGGAGACGCCGGAATACGCTTCCGCCTTTCCGGGGGTGGAGGTCTGGAAAGCCTTCTGCCTGCAGGAGGAGGTAGCCTTGCGCCAGGCCCTCTCCTTCCCCTGCCAGGCCGTGCTGGCGGATTCCGGCGGCGGCACGGGACGTCCCTGCGCCTGGAATCTGGCCCGGGAACTGGCTGCCCATCGCCCCACCTTTCTGGCGGGAGGACTCTCCCCGGACAATCTCCTCCAGGCCATCTCCGCCGTGCGCCCCTACGGCGTGGATCTCTCCAGCGGCGTCGAGGAGGCCCCGGGAATCAAATCACACACAAAACTCCAACAATTGAGAGAATGCATGTCATGAACACACACTACGGAATCTACGGCGGACAGTACGTGGCCGAAACCCTCATGGGGGCCCTCCAGGAATTGGAACGGGAGTACTTCGCCGCCTTGAAAGACCCTGCGTTCCACCAGGAACTCCAGGATCTCCTGAAAAACTACGTGGGACGGGAATCCCCCCTCTACCATGCCAAACGCCTCTCCCAAGCCTGCGGCGGCGCCCAGATCTACCTGAAACGGGAGGATCTGAACCATACCGGAGCCCATAAAGTGAACAACACCCTGGGACAGGCCCTCCTGGCCCGCCGCATGGGCAAGAAACGCCTCATTGCCGAAACGGGCGCAGGCATGCATGGCGTGGCCACCGCCACGGTGGCCGCCCTCTTCGGCATGGAGTGCGAGGTCTTCATGGGAGCCGAGGATGTGGCCCGGCAAGCGCCCAATGTGGAGCGGATGCACGTGCTGGGCGCCAAGGTGCGCGCCATCACCGAGGGCAGCCAGACCCTGAAGGACGCCATGAATGCCGCCCTCCGGGAATGGACCGCCACCAGCCAGGATACGTTCTATCTCATCGGCACCGCCGCCGGCCCTTATCCCTACCCCATGCTGGTGAAGGAATTCCAGTCCGTCATCGGAAAAGAAGCCCGCCGCCAGTGCCTGGAACAGTGCGGACGCCTGCCGGACGAGGTGGTGGCCTGCGTGGGCGGCGGCAGCAACGCCATCGGCATCTTCGCCGGATTCCAGGAGGATCCCTCCGTCCAGCTGGTGGGTGCGGAGGCAGGGGGGCTGGGGGTGTCCACGGGGATGCACGCCGCCAGCATCAATGGCGGAAAGGTGGGCATCCTCCATGGGATGAAGGCCTACTTCCTCCAGGATGAACATGGCCAAATCCGGGACACCCATTCCGTTTCCGCGGGATTGGATTACACGGGGGTGGGCCCGGAACACTGCTTCCTGGCAGATTCCGGACGGGCCCGATACACCGTCATCGAAGATCAGGAGGCCATCCAGGCCTTCGACACCCTCTGCCGGCTGGAAGGCATCATTCCCGCCCTGGAAAGCGCCCACGCCGTGGCCCAGACCATGAAGGACGCCGCCACCATGAAACCCGATCAGATCATCATCGCCAATCTTTCGGGACGGGGAGACAAGGACATGGACAACATTCGCCAATACAAGGAGAAACATGGACAGAATCGCTAGGTTGTTCCAGGGCAAAAAGCCCCTGGTGGTTTTCACAACGGTGGGATATCCCTCTTTGGAGCGAAGCCGGGAGGGGCTGGAGGCCGCCATAGAGAACGGGGCGGACATCCTGGAGCTGGGGGTTCCCTTCTCCGATCCCATGGCGGATGGCCCGGTCATCGCCAACGCCTCCCAGCAAGCGTCGGGGGAGGGCGTTTCCCTGGAGCAGGTGCTGGAGGTGGCCTCCCAGGTGCGTCGCGCCCATCCCGAAGTGGGTCTGGTTCTCTTCAGCTACATGAACCCCCTCTACCAATACGGTCTGGAGAGACTCTGCCAAACCCTGGCCTCCCTGGAGGTGGATGCCATCCTTCCCGTGGATCTTCCCCTGGAGGAGCGGGAGGAATTGCTGACTCCCTGCCGGAAGCATGGACTCCACCTCATCCCCCTGGTCTCTCCCTTGACGCCCCCGGAGCGGGCCAAGGAAATTTGCCAAGGCATGACGGGATTCGTGTATGCCATCAACGTGGCCGGGGTCACGGGCGCACGGAAGAGCCTGCCCCCGGATTTTCCGGGGATGATGCAGCGGCTGAAGCAGTGCACCAGTCTTCCTGTGGCCTCCGGATTCGGCATTGCCAGCCGGGAGAGCGCCCGGGAGGCCGCGGCGTACGCCGATGGGGTCATTGCCGGCTCGGGCTTTGTTCGTGCCCTGGAGCAGGGGGGAGAAGCCCCGGGACGCTTCGTCCGGGAACTGGCGGAGGGGATGGCCGAGGCTCAAGGCACCCAGGCTTGAATCCCTCCCCGCCCCGGGAATCCCTTTTCCTGGGAAATTCCTGGGAAAAGCCTGGGGCGGCGTTGGAAAAGTGCCGTAAGTGGTTTACCTTTTCCTAGTTTTCGGAAATTTTCCCCTCCGATACATCCTGCCTTTCCTTCCCCCGGCATGCCATAGGAATCCCTTTGCCTCTCCCTCCCCCCCCCCTTTTATCCTAGGGCAGGAGGGAAGGGCGGAGGGATGCTCCCAGGCGTGCCGGGCGTCTTGTTCATTCTCTCATACACTTCTCCGAATCCCCGGACCATCCTCGGAGATCCCCGGGATTCAGGATACACATTGGAGACTCCTTTTGTGGGCACCAATTTCGGAAATCTAGGTAGTCTGGGCGATTTCTTCAAGCAGACGGGTACGGAACAGCCCTGCCGGGTGCGGGGATGCAAGAATATGGTGACGGTCTCCCAGGAGCAGGCCCTCTTCGGGAAGGCCCATGGAGGACGGGGAGAGGGAGGGAAGATGTGCGAGGCCTGCTGGAATTTCTACCAGGCCGCCCAGGACAAGCAGGTGCCCTGTTCCAAGGCCGGCTGCAAGAACACCTGGACCTGGACCCGCTTCCAACAACTGGAGTCCCATGCCCGCGGCTTCGATACCCCCCCTCGCCGCCTGTGTCCCGCCTGCGCGGAAGAGGAAAAGGGCAAGAAGGATATTCAGGTCCCCTGCCGGGTGAAGGGATGCAAGAACACCTGGACGTGGACGGCGAAGATGCAGGTGGAATCCAAGGATAAGCGCCCTCCTCGCCGACTCTGCCCGGAATGTTTCGCCCAGTGGAGCAAACTCCAGGATCAGGAGATTCCCTGCCGGGTGAAGGGGTGCAAGAATACTCTTTCCTGGACCCGCATCCAGCAGTTGGAGTGGCTGAAGGAGGGGCGCAAGCTGGAGAATCCCCCCAAGAGAATGTGCCCCACTTGTCTGGAGAAGTTCAATCTGCTGAAACCCCTGGAGGTGCCTTGCCGAATCAGCGGATGTTCTCATGTCTGGACCTGGCTTCCCTTTGAACAGCTGGAAGCCGCTGTGAATCTCCCGCTTCCCCCCAAGGAAACGAAGCCCGCCCCCGCGGCGGAGAATGCCCCTGCGGCGGAGAATGCCCCTGCGGCGGAGAATGCCCCTGCGGCGGAGAATGCCCCTG
>JAEDMH010000157.1 GCA_016303095.1 Lentisphaeria bacterium
CCTGCCGAGGCTGCCCCTGTGAATCCGTAAGTTTTTTTTCGGGAGAAGCCGTTTTCTCTCCGAGGCAATTTTTCTGGGCGCACAGGATTGGCGTCGTAAGGCTCAGCCCTGTGTGTTCCACCTGGCCAACCTTATCTGCCGTGGATGCCCGAGCCGCCTCCACGGCTTCTTTCTGTCCAGGCCGCCTCCCTTTTCCCTCTCCCCTCCTTGTTCCATGAGCAGCGACCTCACGAAGATCCGGAATCTTGGCATCATCGCCCACATTGACGCTGGCAAGACCAGCACCACAGAGGGGCTTCTCTTTTTCTCCGGACTCACCCATCGCTACGGCAATATTGATGAAGGCACCACGGTGATGGACTTCCTGCCGGACGAACGGGCCCGGGGCATCACCATCATGGCGGCGGCGGCCGTCATTCCCTGGGGCGACTACGAATATCATCTCATCGACACTCCCGGACACATTGATTTCACGGCGGAGGTGGAGCGTTCCCTGCGGGCCATTGACGGCGCCGTGGTCATCTTCAGCGCTGTGGAGGGAGTGGAGGCCCAGTCGGAGAAGGTCTGGCATCAGGCCGATGGCTATGGGGTGCCCAAGATCGCCTTTGTGAACAAGATGGATCGCATTGGCGCCTCCTATCGGCGCACCTGCCAGAACATTGACGAGAAGTTCGGCAACGTGGCCCTGGCCATGCAGTATCCCGACGGGGAGGAGAGCGATTTCCGGGGCATGGTGGATCTCCTGACCATGGAATATCTCCAATTCCAGGGCGAAAGGAGGGAGACGGTGGCCCGTCTTCCCGTGCCCGAACCCCTTCAGGAAGAGGCTGCCGCCGCCCGGGAGGCCCTCATTGAACGGGTGGCCGACCACTCCGACGAGGTGGCCTCTCTCTTCTTGGAGGGAGAGGAGGTGCCTTTGGAAGTGCTGCAAAAGGAGATTCGACGCCTCACCCTCCAGCGGAAGCTGGTCCCTGTCTTCCTGGGAAGCGCCAAGAAAGAAATGGGCGTCCAGCCCCTGGCAGACGCCATCGGCGCCTATCTTCCCTCCCCCCAGGACATCCCCGAATATCCCGCCACAGACCGGCGCACCGGCAAGGAATGCGGGGTGCACGCCGATCCCAAGGAACCCTTCTCCGGATTCATCTTCAAGATCAACGCCTCCAACACGGCGGACCTCTTCTTCCTCCGCCTCTACTCCGGCACCCTCCACCCCAACGACCAGCTCGTCAACGCCAGAACCGGAGAAAAGGTGCGGGCCAAACAGCTCTACCGCATCTACGCCAAGTCCACCGAGCAAATCCAGGAAGCCGGGCCAGGGGACATCGTGGGCCTGACTGGCCTGAAGGACTGCGGCATCGGGGACACTCTCTGCGCCCCCCAAAGGGTCCTCTCCTTCGGAGGAATCCTCTTCCCCGAACCCGTCATCTCCATGGTGGTGGAACCCAAGCTCTCCAAGGACAAGGACAAGCTGGACGACGCCCTGCAACTGCTGTGCCGGGAGGATCAGACCCTGCGACGCTCCACCGCCGAGGAGACGGGACAGCGGGTGGTCTCCGGCATGGGGGAACTCCATCTGGAGGTGAGCTTGAAACGAGTCTCCACCGACTTCGGCGTGGAAATCCGCACCGGCGAACCCCGGGTGGCCTATCGGGAAACCATCCTCAAGCCCACCACCGTGCACACGGTCTTCAACAAAACCGTCGGGGATGCCGTCTTCTATGCGGAGGTCACCATCAATTTCGCGCCGGGGGACCGGAATGGCGAGCCCTTTGAGATTCGGGACAAGACCCGGGGCAACATCCCCAGGGCTTTGCTGGAGGCCGCCACCCAGGCCCTCCAAGATGGTCTGCGCACCGGAGGACTCCAGGGCTACCCCATGATCTTCGTGGAAGCCACCCTGAAGGAGCTGGTCTTCTCCCAAGAGACCACCACCCCCGGGGCCGTGGCTGGCGCCGTCAACGAGGCCATTACCCAGGGACTCCAGCAGGCAGGCACCGTCATCCTGGAACCCCTGATGAAACTGGAGGTGCTGACGCCCGAGGAGACTGTGGGGGAAATCTCCATGTATCTCCAACCCCGCCGGGCCATCATCAGCGACATGCTCCAGGTGGGCAATCTGCGGAAAATCCTCTGCCATGTCCCCCTGGCCGAAATGTTCGGCTTCGGGAAAGCCCTGCCCCGGCTCTCCGGGGGACGGGGCTCTTTCTCCCTGGAACCCTCCGGCTACCAGGAAAAGCCCGACGCCTCCTAAGTATCCTCCCTTTTTCCGGGCGATTAGCTCAGTTGGTTAGAGCGCAACGCTTACACCGTTGATGTCGAGGGTTCGAGTCCCCCATCGCCCACCATGCCACACTTCCCCTTCCGCCTCCTCCCGACAAGGCCTGTCCGCCACCCCCATGGGGTTCAGATGCCTATTTTGACCTTGCGGGAAGAAACCTCGGACTTGTTTCCTAAAGATAGAGCAGGGGATTGCCTGACCTTCCCCCTCTGCGGATTTTGAATTCCTATTTTGTCCTTGCCGCGGATTCCCTGCCCGCTGCATGGTCCCCTCCGGGATTTTCCTGCCTCCGCGGAAGAGCAATTCCCTCGCTTCCCGAAATCTTGGGGCAATAATTCCCCGCCTCTCCCGTTTTTTCTTCAATGACATCCACGAAAGCCCCATCCGAAATGGACCTCCTACCCTCCGACGAGGCCCTCATCCGGCAGTGCCAGGATGGTTCGGACGAGGCCTTCGACCAGCTCTACCAGCGATACCGGCTCCCCCTCTTCGGCTATCTCCATAAACTCCTGCCCGGCAGGAACGACCTCTCCGAAGACCTCTTCCAGCAAACCTGGATCCGCGCCCTCCGCTCCCTGTCACGCTACCGCCACCAGGAAAAATTCCTGGCCTGGCTCTGCCGCATCGCCCACAATCTGGCCATGGATCATTTCCGTTCCCGGAACGAGAGCCTCACCGGAGAACTCCCCCCCGCCCTCCCCTCCACCCTGCCTCTCCCCGACGCCGAACTCTCCCGCAGGGAATTGGCACGAGCACTGGAAAAGGCCATCTTGCAACTGCCTCCGGAACAACAGGATATCCTCCGCCTACGGGAAGAGGGCATGGCCTTCAAGGACATCGCCCGACTGCGCCACATTAGCATCAACACCGCCTTGGGGCGAATGCGCTACGCCGTTCTCAACCTAAGAAAATTTCTCTCTGCCCACCTATGAACAAGGAACTCTGCCCAAAGGTGCAAACCGCCCTGCTGACCCTGGAGGAACAGAGCGCCCCCTTGCCCCTGCCCCTCCAGGAACATCTGGATTCCTGCCAAAGCTGTCAGGAATTCCACCAGGTTCTTTCCCTCCTGGGGGACGCCCCGCGTCCCTCGTCCGCCCTGGAGGAGAAGACCCGTCAGCTCTGCCACCAGGCCCTGGCGTCCCGCCGACGCTCCCGGGGAAGGAAGCTCTTCCTCTGGTTCGCCGCCGCCGCCGCCCTCCTGATCCTCTCCGGCACCCTGGTGCTCCACCTTCCCCAGAGGCCATCTTCCGCCAGCCCCACCCCGCTGGCCACCGTCCCCCCCACCCCCGGCAACCCCTGGGAAGATCTGCTGCTGGACACTGAGTTCTCTCTGGCCAACGCTGACATCTCCTCCCTGGAACTCCAACTGGATCTTCTTGTGGTAGACCTCCTCTGATTCCCATGACGCAACTCCTTCTCACCCTCCTTTCCCTCGCCCTCCTCATCGGCCCCCTCTCCCTGGCCGCCCAGGAAGAGACGCCCCCGCCTCCCCCTCCTTCCCCATCCCTGGAAGCCCCCCTTCCTCCCCCGGAGTTCCCCCCGCCTTTCCTGGCCCCGGATATCCGGGAATTTCTGGAACACCTGAAGGAGGAGAATCCCCAGGAATATCAACGGCTGGAGGAATTGCGGCTAAAGGACCGGAAGGCCTTCCGGGAGGAGCTGGCTAAGATTCTCCCGCGGAAACACGGAGAAATCATGGATCGGCAACACCTGGAACTGGATCGCCAATGCTGGATGCTGGCCCAGAAAATCCGAAATTGCCAGGATCCCCAGGAGACGGCAAAGCTCCAGGAACAACTGAAGAAAAAGGTGGGAGAGACGCTGGATCTCCTGGTTACCCAAACCAAAAAACGCCTGGAGGAACTGAATCAAAGAATCCAGGCCATCGAGGAAAATCGGACGGAAATCATGGAGAAAAAAATAGATTTCTATCTCCATGCGCCCATCCCCCCCTTCCTGACCCAGGAGGGACGTCCCCCCAGACCCCCACGCCCCCCCAAAAAAGGGGGAGGAAATCCAGAAAGCAGGAAATCTCCCCCCGGAGGGATATAGACCCAAGGGCGAGACGCGCTAGAGGGGAAGAGTTCTAGAGATTGCCTCGTCAGAGATAGACCAAGGGCGGTCCGTGCGGGCAGCACGGACCGCCCTTTTCGTGTCCCCCTGGGGCCCC
>JAEDMH010000023.1 GCA_016303095.1 Lentisphaeria bacterium
TATAAATCCTTGATTTTCTAGGACTTATAGAATATCAAGCTTTCCCGTTCTCTTCCTGCCCCGATGTTTTATCCCTTGGGGGTCAGTTCGTTCTGTTGGGCCACCAGTTGATCTGCGCCATACATTTTGCGCAGTTTAGGCTTTTCGATCTTTCCCGTGGGATTTCGGGGCACGGGAGCGAAGATGAAGCGTCGTGGGCGCTGATATCGGGGGAGTCCCAGGCAGAATTGTTCCGCCTGTTGTTCCGTGAGGGTGGCACCGGGCTTCACCTCGATGATGGCGGCGGCAATTTCTCCCAGGCGGGCGTCCGGGAGTCCGATGACCGCCACATCCTTGATGGCGTCGTTTTTCCGAAGGAAATCCTCGATTTGCACCGGATAGAGATTCTCGCCGCCGGTGATAATGACATCCTTCTTTCTGTCTACCAGATAAATGAAGCCATCTTCCGATTCCTTGGCCATGTCGCCGGTATACAGCCATCCGTCTTGGAGAACCTCCCGGGTGGCCTTTTCATCCTTGTAGTATCCCCGCATGACCCCGTCTCCCTTGAGGGCCAGTTCCCCCACTTGTCCTCGAGGCACCACCTGATGTTTTTCGTCCACGATCTTTGTCTGCCAGCCGTAGCCGGGGATGCCGATGGCGCCCACATGATCCTCGTTTTCCATGCCCAGATGGACGGCGCCCGGACCGGTGGATTCGCTGAGGCCGTAGTTGGTATCGTATTGGTGGTTGGGGAACACCTTTTTCCAGCGATGAATCAGACTGGGAGGCACGGGCTGCGCTCCAATGTGCATCAGGCGCCACTGGCTGAGATGGTAATGGCTCAATTCAATCTCTCCCCGTTCAATGGCATCCAGGATATCCTGGGCCCAGGGCACCAGGAGCCAGACGATGGTGCATCGCTCCTGGGAAACCGTCCGGATGATCCATTCCGGCTTGACCCCCTTCAGCAACACCGCCTTGCCCCCCACGAGGAAACTTCCGAACCAATGCATCTTCGCCCCCGTATGGTAGAGGGGGGGAATGCAGAGGAAGACATCCTCCCGGGTCTGCTGGTGGTGGTTCTGCTCCACCCGGCAGGCATGGACGAGGCTGCGATGGGGGTGGACGATGGCCTTGGGAAATCCAGTGGTGCCGCTGGAGAAGTAGATGGCGGCGGGATCCTCGTCGGCGAGGGCGACTCCTGGGGGTTCCGGGGAGCAGTGGGAGACCAAGCTGTAGTAGGGTTCGGCGAAGGTGGGGCAATCGCCGCCCACGTAGAGGAGCGTGCAGGGTCGGGGAAGATGGTCGCAGATGGTCTCCACCCGTCCGATGAACTCCGGGCCGAATATCAGGACATCCACATCCGCCAAATCCAGGCAATAGCGGATTTCCTCGGGGGTGTAGCGGAAATTCAGGGGGACGGCCATGCATCCGCTTTTCAGGACCCCGAAGTAGATGGGGAGCCATTCCAGGCAGTTCATCAGGAGGATGCCTACCTTGGCGCCCCGGGGAAGTCGGCGGGTCAGCAGGAAGTTGGCCAGGCGGTTGGCCTTCTCGTTGAACTGGGCCCAGGTCATTTCCGAGCGGAAGGAATCCACGGGACTGGATTCGATGAGGGAATACTCGCGCCAGGAGGCGTGGCGCTTCTCCATCTCCTGGGGATTGATCTCCACCAGGGCGACTTCCGGACCATACTTCCGGGCATTCTCTTCCAAAATCTCCGTAATGGGCATGACGGTGCTCCTATTGTCCTTGGGAAAGGGTCAGGGTCCCGGGGCGATTCCTCCTGCCTTAGGGAAAAAAGCCGGGAGACGCCCCCCAGGGGAAACCAATGGCCCGGCAGAGGGAAGTCTGCCGGGCCTGCCTGGGTTAATAATCGTCGTCCTCATCCATGGCGGCCTCGTTGGCCACCTCTTCAATGGATTTCTGTTCCTCAATGGCGGAACGAAGGCGCTCCAATGCCTGGTTCTGAATCTGGCGCACCCGCTCCCGGGTGCGTCCGATGATGTGGGAAACCTCCTCCAGGGTCTTGGGCTTCTGTCCGTCCAGGCCAAAGCGCAACTTCAGAATCACCCGCTCCCGCTCCGGCAGCTTGCTGACCATCTGCATCATCAGGGACAGGGTCTCGTCATCCTGGATAATGTCATTGGGAGCAATGGTCTTGTCGTCGGGAATGATATCCTTGAACTCCCCTTCCGCCCCATTCTGGATGGGGTCGAAGAGGGAGATGGTGCTGGCCTTGCCCTGGCGCAGGCCGGTGACCGTGCGCTCCGTCAAGTTGATCTCGTTGGCGATCTCCTTGTCCGTGGGTTCCCGGCCCAAAGTCTGCATCAAGCGCGCCTTGGCATTCTGGATCTTGCCGATCTTGCTGGCGGACTGGACGGGAATGCGGATGGTGCGGGCCTGGTTGGCCAGGGCACGGCGCATGGACTGCTTGATCCACCAGGCCGCATAGCTGGAGAGTTTGGCGCCCCGGGCGGGATCGAACTTCTCCACCGCCCGCATCAGCCCAATGTTCCCCTCGCTGATCAAGTCCAGAAGAGGGAGTCCCAGGCCCTTGAAGTCATGGGCGATCTTCACCACCAGGCGGAGATTGCTGTTGATCAGCGTGGCCCTGGCCTCCTTGTCCCCCTTGGCAATGCGCTTGGCCAGCTGCGCCTCCTCCTCCGGATTCACCAGGCGAAACTGGCCAATGCTCTGCATATAGAGCTTCATGGTATCATTGTCGGAAATCATTCTTGCTTTCCCTCGGTTGCAACTCCCAAAGCGGGCTTATGTCTATTCCTCTCGTGTTCGGTGGTGCGAGCCACCATATTCTCCAGAAGTTCGGCGACGCGGCGGTTGGAGCTCCCGCCGTGGAAAAATTCCTCCCGGGACTCTTCGTTGATGAGGGTGCGCAGGGCCATGAGGGCCTGGTTTTGAATCTGGCGCACCCGTTCCCGGGTGAGATGAATCATGTCGGAGACCCTCTCCAGGGTGCAGGGGGTTCCTGTGGTCAAGCCAAAGCGGAGATCCAGAATCTGCCGTTCCCGCTCGTCCAAGCTGGCCAGCAGCGTCTGCAGCACATCCATCATCTCCGCGTCGTCCAGGATGTGATCCGGGGTCACCGTGGACTCGTCCGCCAGCACGTCGGTCAACTCCCCGTCCATTCCCGGCTGCAGGGGAGCCTGGAGGGAGACGGTGGTGGAGCGCCCTACCCGGAGACCATTCACCGTGCGTTCCGTCAGGTTGGAGGCGGCGGCAATCTCCTTGGCGGTGGGGGAACGGCCCAGTTCCTGGGTGAGACGGGCCTCCGCCGCATGAATCTTCACCATCTTCATGGCCGACTGGGTGGGCACCCGGATGATGGGCGCCTGATTGGACAGGGCACGGCGCATGGACTGCTTGATCCACCAGGCCGCATAGCTGGAAAGCTTCGCTCCCTTGGCAGGATCAAATTTCTCCACCGCCCGCATCAGCCCAATGTTGCCTTCGCTGATCAAATCCAGCAAGGGCAACCCGCGCCCCTTGAAGTCATGGGCAATCTTCACCACAAGGCGAAGATTGGCCTTGATCAGGATCTCCCGGGCCTTGTCGTCCCCTGCCGCAATCCGCTTCGCCAACTCCACCTCCTCGGCAGGGGTCACGCGACGGTACTGCATGATGTTCTGCATGTAAAGCTTGAGGGTATCGTTGTCGGAAATCACAGCTGGTACTCCCAAAAGGGGTTGCGTGAACAACTTCCCGGGATGCACCCTTCGCCTCCGAAAGCCAGGAGCCCACAAGACGCCTGAGTCCGCAAGAGAAGGATCCACACAGGGACGGTTCCCCACAATGGCTTGCACTTCACGTATTCTTCTATGAACGAACGGGAACTTCTGTTTATTGACAGAAAGGGAGGATTTTTCAAAAAAAACGTCGATTTTGTCCTGTTTTCTCCCCTTTCTCTCGGTTTCTGTCCTTTTCTTACAGGATTTTTTTCTCGGGTCATGGGGCGCCCCTTTGGGTGCAAAAATATATCATACTGGCTTTCAGAAGGTTACAATACACCAAGCCCATCTTGGAGACTTCCGGGAGAGGAGGGGTGGGAAGAAGGAGGAGACGGTGGGGAGAGGCTTGCAGAATGTCCTTGCCTGCTTATAGTATGCCTTCTGACCATGTCACTCTTCTCCTTACCTCATTCCCTCTCATTTTCAGGAGTACACCATGTCCGTTCATCCCAGCCTTAAGACCAAGGGTTCCGTCAGCGAGAAACGCAATGTTTTGAAGCGCTTCGAGCGCGTGGACAAGTTGAAGAAGGAAGGCCGTCTCAAGGATGGCGACAAGGTCTGGGGTCTTCCGAAGACCAAGCCCGAGGCATAAGGGTTCGTCCTTCCTCGGATCTCCGGGGAGCGTCCCCTCTTCCCCTGGGGAGGGGAAGATTTTTTCCCTTCCCTGTTCTGGGTTATCTTCTTCCACCGCATCCGCCTTGCCCGTCCCTGGTGTGATGCGGTTTTTCCATATTAGACGCCAAAGGAGTCTCCTTCGCATGTGGAACTACACCGATAAAGTCAAGGACCACTTCCAGAATCCCCGGAACGTGGGCGTTTTGCCAGATGCCGATGGCATTGGGGAAGTGGGAAACATCATTTGCGGCGATGCCATGAAGCTTTCCGTGAAGCTCACGGAGGATCGGAAGCGCATTGCCGACGCCCGGTTTCAGACCTTTGGTTGCGCCAGCGCCATTGCCAGCGCCAGCGCCCTCACGGAAATCCTGAAGGGCAAGACGGTGGAGGAAGCCTCCCGTCTCACCAACCAGGACATTGCCGACTACCTGGGGTCTCTCCCCGAGGCCAAGATGCACTGCTCCGTCATGGGCATGGAGGCCTTCCAGGCCGCCTTGGCGGACATGCGGAAGAAGCATCCGGAATACAACCTTCCTGGAGGGGAGGAGGCGGAGGGGGAAGACCGGGTGGTGTGCCAGTGCTTCCAGGTCACCGAGGGGAAGATCCGGGAAGTGGTGCGCCTCAATCATCTCACCACCCTGGAGCAAGTGACCTACTACACCAAGGCGGGTGGGGGATGCGGAGGATGCCTGGAGGAGATCCAGAAGATCCTGGAGGACGAGTTGAAGCGGGCGGGAGCCACCCCTGCGGCCTCCTCTCCTGCGGCAACTCCCTCCCCCATCGCCAAGACCGTGAAGGAAAACGTGGGCCCTCTCACGCCCTTTCAGAAGATGCGCATGATCCAGGAGACCTTTGACGCCATCATCCGCCCGGGACTCCAGGCAGACGGAGGCGACGCCGAATTGGTGGATGTGAGCGACGACAAGGTGCTCATCCGGCTCCAGGGCCATTGCGCCACCTGCGCTTTGGCGGACAAGACCATAGAGCACTGGATCGAGGCGAAGCTCCGGGAAAAGGTCTCCGCCGCCATCACCGTTTCCGCCGTGAAGTAGCCCCGGGGTTCGCCCTAGGGCAGAGTTTTCTCGTTCCCAGGGGAGTTTCCCTCCCCTTTGCCTTCCCGCCATGTCCCAGCCGATTCTCTATCTGGATAACAACGCCACCACCTGCGTGGCGCCGGAGGTCTTCCAGGCGATGGCCCCCTATCTGCAGCAGGAATACGCCAATCCCTCCAGCGTGTATCCCTTCGCCGGCGCCCCCGCCGCCGCCCTGGAGCATGCCCGGGAGCAGTTGGCCGCCCTTCTGGGGGCGACTCCCGGGGAGATCGTCTTCACCAGCTGCGGAAGCGAATCCGACAATGCCGCCCTGCGCAGCGCCTTCAAGACGCAAGCGGGGCGACGCAATCTGGTCACCACCTGCGTAGAGCACCCGGCCGTTCTCAACACCTGCCGGGATCTGGCGGAATACGCCGGCGTCCATGTGGACTATCTCAGCGTGGACAGCCAGGGAAGGATTGACCTGGACGAAGCCCGGGCCCTGATCACCGAGGAGACCGCCCTGGTCTCCGTCATGTTCGCCAACAACGAAACGGGCAACATCTATCCCATCCGGGAGCTCTCCCAGATCGCCCACGCCAAGGGGGCGCTCTTCCACACCGACGCCGTCCAGGCCATCGGGAAGATTCCCATGGATCTCCAAAGGGATCTCACGGAGGTGGACTTCCTGTCCCTCTCCGGACACAAATTCCATGCTCCCAAGGGCGTGGGGGTGCTTTACCGCCGCCAGTTCGTCCCCTTCGCCCCCTATCTGACGGGGGGACACCAGGAGCATATGCTCCGGGCGGGCACGGAAAACGTGGCCTCCATCGTGGGCCTGGGGAAGGCCGCGGAACTGGCCATGGCCCACCTGGAGGAGGAGAATGGGCGGGTCAAGGCACTGCGGGACCGCCTCCAGGAGGGGCTGTTGGCCACCTGTCCCGACGCCATGGTGAACGGGGACCTGGAGCACCGGCTCCCCAACACCCTCAATATCTGCTTCAAATACATCGAAGGGGAGTCCATCCTCCTGCGCCTTTGGGACCGGGCCCGGGTCTGCGCCTCCTCTGGCAGCGCCTGCACCACAGGCTCCCTGGAACCCTCCCATGTGCTTCGAGCCATGGGGCTGGACTACAAGGCCCTTCATGGCACAGTGCGCCTGAGCCTCTCCCGGTATAACACGGAGGAAGAGATTGACACCGTCCTGGAGATCATGCCGCCCATCATTCGGAATCTCCGGGAGCTGTCCCCCTTTGGCCGGGAGGAATAATCGTCCATGCCTTCCCTTCCTCCGCCGGTGATTCCGGACACCCCCATCCACGCCGTGGAAATCCAGACCCCGAACCAGGACGTGGCCGTTCTGGGGGAGTTGCTGGCCACGTTGGATCTTCCCCCCCAGGCCCTTTCCAGTTATGAGGATTGGGAGACGGGAAAGGGGACCACTTTTGTGCTCTGCGACACTCCGGCGGAGCAGGCGGCCGCCCGCTCCCAGGTGGAGGCCCTTCTTGCCCAATGGGGCTCCCTTCTCTCCGCCCCGCCCCTGGCCATCCGAGGCAGGGAAATTCAGCGGGAGGACTGGGCGGAAAGTTGGAAGAAGTATTTCCATCCTTTCCGGGCCAGCCGACGCCTGGTGATCAAGCCCAGCTGGGAGGAGTGCCAGACCGGCCCCGGGGATCTTCTTCTGGAAATCGATCCCGGCATGTGCTTTGGCACCGGTTCCCATGGCACCACCCGGGGATGCCTGGAGTTCTTGGATGAGCTGGCCGACGACGCCCTGCCCCAACGTCCCCGCACCCTCATTGATGCCGGATGCGGCTCCGGCATCCTCACCCTGGCCGCCCTGAAGCTGGGCTATGGCCCTGTTTTCGCCTTCGACTACGATCCCCAGGCGATCCTGGTGGCCCGGGAAAATTTTCAGCGGGCGGGAGTGACGGAGGCCCAGGTGACCCTGAGGCAAGGGGATGTGCACGAGCTGTCGGTGCCCTTTGCCGGGGATCTGGTGCTGGCCAACATTCTGGCTCCCATCCTCTTGGAGGCCAGGGAGAATCTGGTGTCCATGGTGCGTCCCGGCGGGCTCCTTGTGCTTTCCGGGATTCTCTCCAGCCAATATCCCCATCTCCGGGAGGCCTTTCTCGCGCTGGGGCTGGAGGAGCGGGAAAACCGCACCCTGGCGGAGTGGACCAGCGGGCTCTTCCGCCGGAAGGAGGTCTAGGGTTCCATGGCCTCTCTCTCCACCCTGGGCTGGCTGCCCCTGATCCTCCTCTCCGCCCTCTTCCTGGGCATCTACGACTTCTCCAAAAAGCATGCCGTGAACGGAAACCGGGTGATGCCCTGTCTCTTCCTGGGCACCCTTTGCGGCACCCTCTTCCTCATGGGCCTGCAACTCCTCCGGGGAAATTTTCTGGAGATGCTGTGCTGCACCCGGGAGGTATGGTGCCTCACCTTCCTGAAATCCGCCATCGTGGCAGGGAGCTGGATCGCCGGATACTTCGCTCTCCATGATCTTCCCATCTCCCTGGCGGCCCCCGTCCGCGCCTCCTCCCCCCTCTGGGTCACTTTTGGGGGGATCCTCCTCTTCGGAGATCGCCCCACAGGGCTCCAGGGACTGGGCATGCTGGTGGTCTTCGGGGGATATTTTCTCTTCAGCGCCTCGGGACGCCGGGAGGGCTTCTCCTGGCGAAGCCGTGGGGTGTGGATGATTGTGGCCGCCACGCTCATCGGCGCTGCCAGCGCCCTCTACGACAAATGGCTCTTCGGCCCCCGAAATCTCTCCCCGGATCAAGTCCAATTCCATTTCTCCCTGGATCTGGTGCTCATCCTGGGAACGGTCTGGCTTCTTCAAAGCCATCTCCCCTTCCTGAAGGAACAGCAGCCCTTCCAATGGCGCTGGTCCATCCCCGCCATCGGCATTCTTCTTATCATCGCCGACTTCTTCTTCTTCCACGCCCTGCATGCCCCCGGCACCCAGGTGGGGCTCCTGGCGATTCTTCGCCGCTCCTCCGTGGCGGTCTCTTTCGCCTGCGGCGCCTGGTACTTCCATGAACGGGACATTCCCCGAAAGCTGCTGGCCTTAGGCCTGGTGGTGGCGGGAGTGCTCATCTTGAGCCACAAGCCAGCCACGACACAACCTGCGCCCCCGCCGCCTGCCCCCATCCACACCCCATGAAGGGGCCTCCTCTTCCCCATTTTTCCTCTTCCTCTCTTCCCCATCCCCTCAACCCTTGCCCCTATGTCTAAAAAGAGCACCAAGAAACGTCAGCTGAAAGTCGGATTCATCGGAGGAGGCCATCGCGGGCCCGGCCTCCAGGATCTTTTGCTGGAAATGGAAGATGTGGCCATCACCTGTGTCTGCGAGGTCTATGAAGACCGACTGAAGGCCATGGTGGATCGTTGCACCGCCAAGAACCGCCCCGCCCCCGCCTCTTACACGGACTATCAGTTGCTCCTGGCGGAGAATGCGGAGGATAATCTGGACTGCCTCATCGCCCCTACCGCCTGGGAAAGCCACGTGCCCATTGCCGTGGCGGCCATGGAACACGGCATTCCCGTGGCCATCGAAGTGGGCGGGGCTTGTTCCCTGGATGACTGCTGGCAGCTGGTGCGGGTCAGCGAGGCCACGGGCGTCCCCTGCATGCTCCTGGAAAACTGCTGCTACGGCCGCAGTGAGATGGCCATGCTCAAGCTGGTGAAAGAGGGACTCTTTGGAGAATTGGTCCACTGCGAGGGAGGATATCACCACGATCTCCGCAGCGAAATCTGCTGCGGGGAGGAAAATCGCCACTACCGTCTGCGGAATTTCAAAGCCCGCAATGGTGAACTCTACCCCACCCATGAGCTGGGGCCCATCGCCAAATATCTGAAGCTGAACCGGGGCAACCGCATGGTCTCCCTCACCGCCACGGCCTCCAAGGCTCGGGGACTCAATGCCTGGGCCAAGGCCAACAAAGGCGCCGACCATCCTCTGGCGACCTACCCCTTCAACGAGGGCGATGTGGTCACCACCGTCATCAAATGTGCCAACGGTGAGACCATCGTGCTCACTCACGACTGCTCTCTCTATCGCCCCTATTCCCGGGGAAATGTCGTCCAGGGCACCCAGGGCATCTACATGGAGGACAAGAACGCCCTCTCCATCCACGGCATCACCAAGGAGCAGGAGGGCTGGGATCCCGAAACCTGGGAAACCCTGGATACCCTTTGGGACAAAATCGAGCATCCCCTCTGGAAGAAATTCCAGGACGCGGGCGTCAAGGGAGGACACGGCGGCATGGACTTCCTGGTTCTCCGGGCTTTCCTGGAATCCGTCCGGGAGGGCAAGGAACCCCCCATCGATGTCTATGACACCGCCGCCTGGATGGCCATCACCCCCCTCTCCGAGGCCTCCATCGCCCAAGGCTCCGCCCCTGTGGCCATCCCGGATTTCACCAACGGACTCTGGATGCAGGAACGCCCCGTGGAAAAGGGCACCTACTGCCTGGATGAAATCTGCGAACCCGGCGACCTCTAATCCTGCCGACACCCTAATCGAACCCCCACGCCCCCCATGGAGACCATCGCCTTCTTCTCGGATGTCCACGGCGTCCCCGCTACCTTGGAGAAATTCCTCTTCCAGGCAGATCGACTGGGCGCAGAACTCCTGGTGCTCCTGGGGGACGCTCTTTATCACGGCCCCCGAAATGGCGTTCCCCATGCCTACGACCCCAAACAGGTGGCGGCTCTCCTGAACGCCCAGGGGGCCCGGATTCTGGCCGTCCGGGGAAACTGCGACAGCGATGTGGACCAAATGATGCTGGAGTTCCCCATCATGGCGGAGTATTCCCAGCTGATGGCGGGAGGACGTCGCTTCTTCCTTACCCACGGGCATCTCTATCACCGAGACTATCTCCCTCCCCTCCCCCAGGGCGCCGTCTTTGTCCAAGGACACACCCATCTCCCTGCCCTGGAAACCCTCTCCCAGGGCATCACGTTCCTGAATCCCGGCTCCATCAGCCTCCCCAAAGGCGGGTTCCCCCCCACCTTTGCCCTCCTCCACCAGGGAGAACTCACCCTGAGAACCTTGGAAGACGGAAAAGTGTTTTCTCTCTAGAAATCTAGAAATCTAGAGATCTAGAAATCTAGAAATCTAGAAATCTAGATTCCCCCCAAGGCGGGACGTGCGGATAGCACGAACCGCCCTCTCTGTGAACTCCGTGCCCCGCGCAGCGGGGATTCCGTGTCCTCCGTGTTTTATCTCCGTGCTCTCCGTGTCTAAACTTTGGCGTATTTTTATATCCTATTTATTCTAAGCATGTTATATTGAGTATTTCAGGAGGAAGTAGACGGGGGCGGCGCTCCAGGCGTGGCACATGCTGCGGGCCTTTTTGGCATCGGGAATTTCCGGGAAGGTGGTGAGCCAGGGGAAGCGCTTCAAGCATTGTCTCCAAGGCGTCAGAGCCATCCGCATTCCCTCCTTGTCTCCTAGTTTTCCCAGGGCATCCAGCACATAGAACTGGAAATAGAGACTGCACAGGGACAATCCTTTCTGATTCTGGACCAGGGCCTGATGGACGCTCTTCCGTCCCTCTGGGGGGACGGCGTCCGCCAGGATGGCCAGGGCCTGGGCATGTCGGCTGAACCAGGGTTTTCCCGGCACATCCTGGAAGAGGCCCCGTTGGGGATCCCAGCATTGTTTTTTGAGGGCTTCCAGGAGGCAGAGGCGATCTTGCCGCCATTGTTCGGCCTGGGCGACTTCCCCCTCTTCCCGGGCCATGGCTTCTGCCGCCTGGAGGGCGAGGGCGTAGAAGAGATTTTCCAGGGAGGTGGGGGAGGCCTCATCCCGGGAGGGATCTCCGTAGGACCATTCTTCCACCCAGTCGGTGAAGGCCCAATGCCCCGGGTGTCCGGCCAATCCGGTTTCCGGCGAGACCAGATCTTTGTAGTATTTCAGGACTCCCTGGATGTTCCAGAAGAGGCGGTGACGGAAGGCGGGATCGGGGAAGTATTGGAGATAATCCTGGATCATCAGCACCCAGATGAGGGCATATCCCGGGATGAATTGAGGCAGGGCGGAGGGGAAACGGCTTTGCACCAGGCCGTTGGGGGCCTGGCTCCGCTGGAAATCCAGGATGGCCTTCCGTCCCAGCTCTCCCTTTCCTGTGGCCTCGTAGGAGATGAGGGCCTGGATCCGGGTGTCTCCCTCGTATTGGAATCGTTCATAGAAGGGGCAATCCTCGTAGGTGTCGTGGGCGCAGCAGCGGGCGGTGTGCACCCCCACCCGGTAGATATCCTCCAGCCAGGTTTCGGAGGAGGAATAGGGGCGGAAGGAGCCGAAGTCGTAGGAGCTGAAGAGGGCATGCAAGGTGATTTCACAGGGCAAATCCAGATTGGCCACCACCCATAGGTAGGCTCCCGCCCGAATCTCGAAGGTCTCCATGCTCCAAGGATCGTCCGTCACCTTCAGCACATCCTGCTGCCAATGGACTTCCTTCTTCGTCTCGCACCACCGCAACAGCACGAGCCCCGTCGCCCCGCCGCCCCGGACCTGGAGATAGCCCGTAAAATACCGGGGGAAGGCGAGGAGGAAGCTAGAGCATCCCTCGAGAAGGGTGGCCGTAATGCTTCCATCCGGATTTTTTCGCCAGGGCACCCCCGAGGCGTCCGCCACCCTCATGGGCATGGGTTCCCGGGTCATGGGGCGCACCTGGGGCATGTCCATGGCCCAGGTGGTGCCCGGATCCGGCATCAGGCGCAGTCCGTGGATGTTGGGTCCCCGGTCCAGGGCATAGAGGAGCTTCCATTCCGGTCCCTCCTCGTAGTCCAGGGACATCCATTCTCCCGGGGAACGGGAGAAATCCGTCTCCTCCCGGGGGATGGCGAAGAAGAAATCACCTTTGGAGACCTCCTCCTGGGGAGAGAGGGGACGACGGCTCTCGTCCGTTCTGCCCCGCCATTCCCCTGGCGTGGAGAGGGAAAGCTCTCCGTCCTGGCAGGAGAAATAGAATCCGCCCCCCAAATGCATTTCGGAAAAGGGGGAGGTGCTTCCGAACCATCCGTCCGCCCACACCACCACCTCGGCGGAAAGCACGTGACGTCCGGGGGCGAGGGTCACTTCTCCCCGGAAGAGCTGTTTGTAGTAGGCGGGACTCTTCACGGGGCCGCTGGCCAGGAATACCCCGTCCAAATAGAGGCGATACCGGCAATCCCCCGTCACATAGTAGGTCAAGGAACGCGCTTCGGAGACGGAGAAGACCCGGCGAAAGAGACGATATCCCGGGGCATAGCTCACCAGGCCGGGAATCCACGCCCATCTCCCCTGGGCGGCTTTCTGATATTCTTCGCGGGAAGGAACGGGCAAGCAAGGGGAAGGAGTCATGGGAGATCGCCAAAAAGGGGGAAGGGCAAGAGACGCTTCCCCGGGAAGCGGATTCCCTGGGAATCGTCGTCTGTGGCAGAAAGAAACTACGGGATACTATATCCCGGAGCTAGCGTTCCCGGACCACCCGGAAGCCTACCTTCTCATAGCCGGAAGCGGCCTGGCGGAACTCCTCCCGGGCCTCTGTGCGGCAAGCGGTCCGGGGCGTGTTCCAGGCTCCGCCTTTCACCGCCAGGTTCACTGCCTGAACCGACTTGCCCGGATCTCCGGCCTTCGCCGTGCTGGTCCACTCCCCCGCATTTCCCCACATGTCCACCGCCCCGCAGGCGGCCTGGGTCATCGCATCCTGGGTCACGGGAGTGGTTCCCGGATTCTCCCCATTGTTGAAGTCCGCATCCTTGGGCATGTGCCCTGCCGCAATCTCCCACTCCTCCGCCGTGGGCAGACGGTATCTCCCCTGGCCCAAGGTGGCCGTCAACCATTGGCAGTAGGCAACGGCATCCGGATAGCCCACATTCACCACAGGGTGCGCCTCCTTTCCCGCCAGATACCTCCCCTCCTTCCAGTCTTTGGGCGCGGGACGTCCCGTGGCCTTCAGAAAGTCGGCATATTGCCCGTTGGTTACCGGCGTGTAGGCGATTAGGATTGTCTTTCCATCCCCTCCTCCGAGGGACTGCGCCCCCCCCTCTCGAAATGGTTCTTTTTCTTCCTTTCTTTTTGCACGAGTAAAATTATATTTTATCCCGTGCAAAATCCAAGGAGGTGCCACATGATTCAGCGCATCAAGAACTACCTGCAGAAGACCTTGGGGATCGAGATTCAGGCCAAGGCTCAGGGCAATCGTTCATTTCCCGCCTATTTGGGATGGAGTTTCGACTTTTACAAGGTCATTCTCGCCGGGCACCACTGCCTTCTCGCGTTACAGAAGCCGGAGGCCCATCTGACTCCCCTAGCCATCGACAAAGGGGTCGCCATCCTTTCGGCTCGCACCAAGGGGACGGTGGTTTTTGCTTGTGAAACCATGCCAGCCTACGAGAGGCAAAGACTTGTTCTACGGAAAATTCCTTTCATCATTCCCAATCGACAACTATACCTGCCATTTTTGGCTTTGGCATTCTCTGAATTTGGCACAAAGAAACCGCGGAGCTTCGAGGCTCTCGGCAATGGTGCGCAAATTCTCCTGATGCGATGGTGGAATGGTTTTTCCACCAGTTTTTGCCTCACGGAGGCGATGGAATCCACAGGGTTTTCCAAACCCACGGTGCTTCGCGCTTTCGATGAATTGGAATACTTTGGAGTGGCAAGACGTCAGGGCAAGGATCGTCGTTTGTTCTTTCTCGGCACACCTTGGCAACAATGGGTGAAACAGCGAGACAGCTTGCCTTCCCCCTGTCGACGCATCATCGGCCTGGAAGCTCTGCCCCCCGGGCTTGAGGCAATTTCTGCGGGAACAGAGGCCCTCGCCCGACGAAGCAGCTTGAATCCTCCGGAGTGGCGGGAGGTTGCCATCTTTCACACAGACTATTCCCGAAATCGCCAACGGGAAATTCCTGCCCAAGATGCCCCCGTCCGCCTGGAACTATGGAACTATCCTCCCCTTCCTATGCCCGATGGGGGAGTCGACCCATTTTCCCTTTGGTTGACCTTGAAAGCCAAGCAAAATGAGCGTCTCCAACTTTGCCTGGAGGAAATGATGGGGAGGGTGCTATGATCCGGGGACTCGACACATTCCGCAACCATTTCTCCGGAATGGAGGAACATTATGTTCTCATTGGAGGAGCCGCCTGCGAACTCCATCTTTCCCAGACCCCCTTCCTCTTTCGCGCCACGCACGACTTGGATATCGTCCTTTGCCTTGAGGCCCTCTCCGAACCCTTCGGCGAAAAGCTATGGGATTTCCTGCATCGGGGCGGCTATCAGATTCAGGGAAAATCCGATGGGAAGAAGCATTTCTATCGTTTTCGGCATCCCGCCTCCCCGGAATACCCAGCAATGCTTGAGTTGTTCACTCGAATTCCTGAGGTCTTCCGAGGAAGAGATCTTCAGGAGCTGACACCGCTCCCACTTTCTGGAGAAATCTCCAGCTTATCCGCTATTCTTCTTGATGATGACTACTATTCTCTGATACTCCACAATAGAACTGTGCTGAATGGGCTTTCGGTGCTTACCCCGGAAGCTCTCATTGTTCTGAAAGCAAAGGCATGGATGGATTTGTCCGCCCGCAGGGCAAAAGGAGAATCCATAGACGCCAGAGATGTCAAAAAACACCGCAACGACATCCTTCGCCTGTCTGCCTTGCTCAGCTCAGACAATTCCCTCGTTCTCCCCCACACGATTGCGAGGGAAATGGCCGATTTTCTTCAGTGTCTGACCATCGACGGCCACGACCTCACGGCATTGGGCATTCTAGGGTCGCCCGATGAAATCCACGACATGCTCTCTGCTCTTCTGCAACCGTGAGTGTCCGGGGTGTTCCACCACCAGGCGCAGGCGTATCTGGGGGGAGCAGGAATGGACGGGGAGGATGGGGGAGTCAGGGGGTCGGCGGGGTGGGGTCTTGTTATAGTACCGGGCATTCCCCTGGGGAGTCCTGGGGGGCACAGTTTCTCGGAGGAGCGAACCCATGAAAGTTTTGTTGGTCAATGGCAGTCCCCACCAATGGGGATGCACCTACACGGCGTTGTCGGAAGTGGAGAAGAGCCTGCGTTCTCAAGGGGTGGAGACGGAGCTTTTTTGGATTGGGGCGCCAGGGGCGGTGAAAGGGAGTTGCCGGGGGTGCGGCGTCTGCCGTCAGAAGGGGAGTTGTGTGCTGGAGGATGAAGTGAACCGATTTGCGGCCTTGGCGGAAAACGCGGACGGCTTTCTCTTTGGTTCCCCTGTCCATTTCGCCGCACCCTGCGGAGATCTTCTCTCCTTCATGAGCCGCCTCTTCTACAGTGCCGGACGGAAATTGACCGGAAAGCCCGCCGCCTCGGTGGTGAGTTGCCGGCGGGGAGGAGCCACCGCCGCCCTGGATGCCATCAACAAATTCTATCCCATCATGGGCATGCCCATGGTGCCCTCCCAATATTGGAACATGGTTCATGGCACCACGCCCCAGGAGGTTCTCCAAGACAAGGAGGGCATGCAGATCATGCGGAATCTGGGGGTGAAGATGGCCTGGATGCTCAAAAGCCTTCAGGCGGGGAGGGAGCAGGGGGTTCCCGGCCCTGGGCTGGGAGAAGAGCCTGTGCGCACCAATTTCATCCGGTAGGAGCGTCCTCTCATGTCCCCGGCGGAATGGGAATCCCTTTGGCGGGAACGTCCCTGGCGGAAGGAGAGTCTCTTTCCCTCCCCGGAAGAAGCGGACGAGACGGGGGCGCTCTGCCTCTCCCGCGGGCTGGACTGTCGTCTGCTGGTGGATGCCTATTATCACGGCATCTTTCCCTGGCCCTTCCAGGAGGAATCGGTGTTGTGGGCATCCCCTCCCCTCCGAGGCGTTCTGCCGCTGGCGGAGTTTCACATTCCCAAGAGCCTGAAGCGGGAGCGGAAAAAATCCCGGTTCACTGTGCGGGTGGACACCTGCTTTGCCGAGGTGATGGCGGGGTGCGCCCAGGCGGTGCGTCCCGAGGAGGAAGGCACTTGGATCACTCCCATGCTTCAGGAGGCGTACCTGGAATTTCACCGTCTGGGCTACGCCCACAGCTTTGAGGCCTTTGCCCCGGACGGCTCCCTGGCCGGGGGACTCTACGGCGTTCTTCTGGGCAAAATCTTCTGCGGAGAGAGCATGTTCTTCCGGCAATCCGGCGCCTCCAAAATCGCCTTCTGCGTGGCGGCGGAACAGTTGCAAGCCATCGGCGTGACCCTGGTGGACACCCAGATGGTCACCAATCTCACCGCCTCCTTCGGGGCCCGGGAAATTCCCCGACAGGAATATCTCGCCTTGTTGGAGCAAGGGCGGGATGATGCCCCCACGCCGGGAATCTTTCCCCGGGAACCCGTCTCCTGCCTCTCCTGAATCCTTTTCTCCCCGCAAGCGCCATGTCCCAGCCATCCCGTCCCTTGAAGATCACCATTCCCCTGGAGGTGGATGCCCGCGGGGTGCCCCGGGAGGAGAGGGAATTTCTCCGGCCCTTGGCGGCCCGGGCCTGCGGGCTTCGGGCGGAAGATTTCCTCTCCCTGGAAATTCGGCGACGGAGTCTGGATGCCCGCCACAAGCCCCGGGTGAAGATTCTCTATTCCCTGGCGGCGGAGCTGCGCCCCGGGGTGGTTCCCAAGGCCCAGGGAAAGGGGATCGCCCCGCTGGAGGATGCCCCTCCCTATCGTCCTCCGGAAAATCGTCATGGGCTGCACCAGCCCCTGGTGGTGGGCACGGGGCCAGCGGGGCTCTTCGCCGCCTTGCTCCTGGCTCAAGCCGGAGCCTGCCCCCTGGTGGTGGAGCGTGGGCGGGATGTGGAGCGCCGGGGCAAGGACATCCAGGCGTTCTTTGCCACCCGCCAGCTCAACCCGGAAAGCAATCTTCTCTTTGGTGAGGGAGGGGCCGGCACCTGGTCCGACGGCAAGCTCTTCACCCGGGTTCGGGATCCCCGGGCACGCTACGTCCTGGAGACCTTCGTGGCGGCCGGCGCCCCGCCGGAAATCCTCTACTACGCCCATCCCCACCTGGGCTCCGACCGACTCCCAGGCATCATCGCGGCCCTTCGCCATCGCATCTGCCAACTGGGGGGACGCTTCCTTTGGGACACCCGGGTGGAGGCGGTGGAGGGGGGAAGTGTCTTCCAGGGACTTCGTTTGCAGGATGGTTCCCGTCTGGAGGGGCCCGCCGCCCTGGTGGCCTGCGGCCATAGCGCCCGGGACTTGATTCAGCAGATGGCGGGCCAGGTGCAGGTGGCCATGAAGGGCTTTCAGTTAGGATGCCGCATCGAGCACCCCCAGCGTTTCATCAACCAAACCCAGTTCGGGATGGCGGTTCCCTACCCCTCCCTGGGGCCGGCGGAATACCTCTTTTCTCTTCACGACGATGCCCAGGGGCCTGGCGCCACCAGCTTCTGCATGTGCCCGGGAGGCGAAATCCTACCCGCCACCTGCGATCCCCAGACCCTCTGCACCAATGGCATGTCCAATGCCGCACGGGATGGACACTTCGCCAACTCCGCCCTCATCTCCACCCTCCGGGAAACCACCTTTTCCTCCCCCCAGGAGGCCTTCGCCTTCCTGCACCGCCTGGAAGCCAGCCTCTTCACCCTGGGAGGCGGCGACTATTCCGCCCCCGCCCAAAGAGCCCGGGATTTCCTCCTGGGTGACACCTCCCCCCTGCCCTCCCGCACCAGCTATCGCCTGGGGCTCACTCCCGCCAGACTGGATCTTCTGGTGCCTGACCCCATCCGCACCGCTCTGCAACGGGCCCTGGCGGCCTTCGACCGGAAGGCACCGGGATTCCTGGCCGAAGGCACCCTGGTGGGCATGGAGACCCGGGTCTCCAGCCCTGTCCGTTTCCTGCGCCGTCCCGACACCCTCTCCACTTCCATGAGCGGCCTCTATGTGGCCGGGGAAGGCGGGGGGATGGCAGGAGGCATCGTTTCCGCCGCCATCGATGGCCTTCGCCTGGCCGAGTCCATGCTGGGCCAACTTCCCTGAAGTTTTCCCCCTATGCGACTCTTCAATCTCCTCCATCAGCCTTTGATCCAGACCTTAGACCTCCCCTGTCGGGAGAAAGAATTCTATGAAGAGAACCCGGAGCATGGGCAGCGGTGCCTCCTGGATTTGACCATCCCGGAGGAGCAGTCCGGCTTTGCCACCGTCGTCTGGTTTCATGGCGGTGGGCTGACGGGGGGCATCGAGCACACCCCCATGGAACTCACCCTGGATCCGGTCCACCCCAATGCCGTGGCGGCCTGCGGCTAGCGCCTGGCGGGCACGGGGGGCGCCACAGGAATCACCTGTCTGGAGGACGCCGCCGCCCTGGCCTGGGTGCTGCGCCACATCGCCCAATACGGGGGGGATCCCCGGAAGGTCTTTGTCTCCGGACACTCCGCCGGGGCCTACCTCACCTGCATGCTGGGCATGGATCCCCGATGGCTCCGCGCCCAGGGATGGGAGAATCCGTCCCTAAGGGGACTCATCCCCATCAGCGGACAATGCATCACCCACTTCACCCTGCGGGCAGAACGGGGCATCCCCATGGAACAACCCCTCTGCGACGATATGGCCCCCCTCTATCATGTGGGCAATCCCCATCTTCCCCCCATCCTGCTCACCACCGGAGATCCGGAACTGGAAATGTGCGGACGCCAGGAGGAAAACGCCTATTTTTGCCGCATGCTGAAACTGAACGGACACCAGGATGTGCAGCACCTGACCTTCCAGGGATATGGGCACGACTGCGCCCTTCCCTCCTTCCCCTTGGCGGTCCAATTCATCCACCGCCTGGCCTGGAATTAGCCCAAACCTCTCCAAGCCCCCCCCCTCCGGACGTCACTCCTTCCGTCACTGGTCGCCCAGGCGGCACTTGGCCACGGAGAAGCCGGAAATCCATTCTGGCGTGCGGAAACCATTGAATGGATTGGGAACACTGGCGAACAGTCCCGGTCCCGCCCCCCAGGTCTCCTCCCGCTCCGCTGAAGCATGATGGGGACCCAGGAGATTCCGCAGGGAGGAGACAAAGCGCACCTCCACCGCATTCTCCCCGGGAGACAGCAGGGAGGAGGGCACGTCAACCTCCCAGGGACGCCGCCACAAGGGCGTGGGCGTCACCATCGTTCCGTTCACCAGGACCTCCAGGCAATCCAGCCCCTGGGGATGGAGAGCCAGGCGCACCCCTTCGGGGGGAACCTGGGGCAAGCATAGGGTGGCGAAGGCGCTTCCTTTGCCGGAGAAGAAGGGGAATCCCGCCCTGGCCAGATCCAGGGGAGCAGCAGCATTGTCCAGGGGCATCAGAACGGGGCGCCCCTTCATTCTCACCCGCCGTTCCCCGTCGGTTTCTTGATCTTGGGGGAAAAGCACCCGGAAATGCCCCAGGAGATAGGGCATTTCGATTTCCTGGTCCAGTCGCAGATTGTTCACTGCCGTCTCGAAGACATGGCATTGGGCCAACTGCTGGTAAACCTGGGGAGACTGCTGGAAGACGCCGGCGAATTCCAGCACATTCTCTCCCTGGCGCACCAGGGTGCGGGGAAGAGGGGCCACCCGGAAGGAGGGATCGAAGCGGAAGCTGGCGTCATTCCATTGTATCTTATTGCCATTCAAGGAGATACAATATTGTTCCGGAGATTCCGTCATCAACGAGAGGCCATCGGGGAGTTCTCCTTCCAGGGTGAAGGTGACCTGGAAACGGAAGCGTTTGGCCCCTTCTCCCTCCAAGAGCCGCCATTGCACCGAGGAGAGAGGCATTTCCTCCCAGGGTCCCTCCTCCACGGAGAGACGGCAAAGTTCCAAGGGCAGGAAGTTTTCCGGCACACGGAAGAGGCCCTGGGAAGGCAAGGAAAGGAGCGTTTTCGGGGACTTGGCCGCGGGGCAGGCTTCCGGGGAGGCCTCGGAAGGGGAATTTTCCAGCCACAGCCATCCGGTTCCCCCTGGAGGGAGGGCGATCTGTACCTGCTTCTTTTGGCCCGCAAGGCGCCACACGGCAGGCTTTCGGGAAGCATCCTGGGGCTCCACCCAGTAGGGAAGCCAAGAGAACGGGTCCTCTCGCAAGGTGATCCAGCCAGAGAGGGGCGTCTGCTCCCCGTGGTTCACCAGGAGCAGTAGGAAGCCGTTGGCGTAAGCCGTCCCCCTCACCCGCAGTTCGGGCAAGGGTTCCTGGCATTCCAGAAGTCCCTGGCTTTCCTGGAAGAAGGGAATGTTCTGGAACCAGCGGCGCTCTTCCTCCGTGGCCTCCCGGCCATCCACAAAGGTCAAGGTGGATTCCCCGAAACGCATGAGTTCCCCCGAAAACGCCTGCAGCAGGGTCAGGGTGGAGGAATCCAGCTGGGTCAATCCCGGCAGAATCACCCGGCGATACCGGCGCTTTCCCAGGCGAAGCCAGGTTCCCTCCACGCTTCCCCATTCCGCCAGATGGGGCTCGAAGCCGAAATGGAAGGGTTCCTGGCAGTCATCCAGTCGTTTCATGAGCCGTTCTGTGGTCTCCACCAAATGCCGCAACGGGGGAGCATTGTTGTCCTGGCAATAGTGGCACCAAGCGGAGGTTTGTCCGTGGAGGACCAGGGTCTCCCCCATCTCCTCTCCCTCCGCCAGCCATTGGTTTCCCCGGGCAAAGGCGTTGTTGAGGATCCGTCCCTGGGGGAACCAGGGTTCGTGGTCTCCGAAGGAGGGCGGGTAGTCCCGCTTCCGCAACCCTTTCAGGGAGTAGGCATAGAGATGATTGCATAGGAAATTGATTCCATAGATCTGCATCATGGAATACATCCATCCCATCTTTTCCAGAGAGAGATCCCAGCCGCAGCAGGCGAACATCTCCACCAGACGCCGCTGCTGCCCTTGCTGGGCGGCGACACTGGTCATTTGCCGCACCAGAAAGGGATAGGGTTCATGGGTGCCTAGATGGTCCACCCCCGGCATGGAATAGTAGGGATAGTGAAAAGAGACCGCCCCGCTGCTCAAAGTTTGCTCCGCATAATCCACCTCCTGCACCTGATGCCCGGTGAACCCCCACCCATGCTGACGACACCACTCTCCCAATTTCCTGGTGTAGTTCTCCGAAAACCAACGCCCCGCCTCTCCGTAGAAACGCCGCCGGAAGGCCGCCGCCCCAGGGACTTCCAGGAAAAGCTTCCCTAACTCCTCCCGAATCTCCCTCCCCTCCCGACGGGAAAATTCCCGGTAGAACCAGGGAGAGTAGAAGACCTTCCCAATGCGAAGCTGGGGCTCGTCTGTGAATACCCCCGCCACTTGACGGGACACCTCCGGCGGAAGACGCCGGAAATACGCCCCGTAGGTGCTCTCCAAAAAGGCGTCCGTCACCCGGGGATCCAGCAGATCCACATAGCAGGGATTGACCTCATACCGCAAAAGCAAATGCTCCCCAGGAGCCCTCCGAGCCTCCTCCACCGTTGCCGCAACGCCGTCCCGGCGACGGTACACCCCCACCGCCCGGTCATCCCAAAGATCCTCCGAAAAATCACTGGCCACCAAGTATTTCTGCTGATATTCCTCCCCTAGCCCGTTCACATACCCCCCGCCAAAGCCACTGGGCCAGCCATTCTCGTCGTAAAGCCACGCCTCCATCCCCAGACGGGAGGCCTCACGCACACAGGCCTCCACACAGGACATGTACGCCTCCCCCATGTACGGGGTGCCTAGCCCCCCACGGGCATGCATGAAAAAGCCCCCATACCCGCCTTCGTGCATCTGACGAATCTGACGGCATAACTCCTCCGAAGTCAATCTGTCGTTCCAACTCCAAAAGGGCATGGGACGCCATCTCCTTAATTCGCCGCCCGTCAATCGAAAGTCCTGCATCTCCTCTCCTCCTTGCTGATACAAAAAAGTCATCTCTGCGCAAACGTATGCCCAGGAAAACACACCTCGGCTAATACGTATTGTGAAACGGAACTCAAAATAACCCCCCGGGAGAAATTCGCCCGCCCTCTCGACCAGGGATCTGTGGGGGCCGTCGGCGCCGGGGGTTCTCGCTGCGCTTCACCCCCGTCGCAAAGGCCTGGCCTGCCACCCCTACGGGGTTC
>JAEDMH010000158.1 GCA_016303095.1 Lentisphaeria bacterium
AGGCCCTGAAAAACGCCCTCTCCCCCAAACCATGACGCCCCTTTTCTACAGCGACAGCGACGAAAAAACCCTGGCCATGGGAATGGCTCTCGCCCCCACTCTGGTGGACGGCACCGTGATCGCCCTGGCCGGTGACCTGGGATGCGGCAAAACGGTCCTCTCCCGGGGCATCGCCCGGGGACTGGGCATCCTGGAGGCCGTCACCAGCCCCACCTTCACCGTCGCCCAGGAATACCGACGCCCCGATGGCAAATTCCTCTACCATCTGGACATGTACCGCATCGCCGATGAAAACGCCGCCCTGGCCTTCGGCATCGACGAATTCCTCTTCCAGCCCAACGCCATCACCCTGGTGGAGTGGCCAGAACAAATCGCCGGCCTCCTGGAATCCCCGCGACGGCTCACCATCCGCTTCCAGCATCTGGCGGAAGGCCAGCGCTCCCTGGAATTCCTGAACTTCCCCCCCCAACCCCTCCAACAGGCCGCCCTGAGAGCAGGACTGCCCCCTTTCACTTCCCCCAAAATTCTAGAACTCTAGTTTTCTCCCCCCATTCCTGGACAACCAAAGAGAAGGACAATCATGTTAATCTTTTTGCTGGGCATTGGACTCCTTATTCTCGGATATTTCACCTACGGAAAATTCGTTGAGCGCATCCTGGCGCCCGATGATCGGCAAACGCCGGCGATGACCCAGCGGGACGGCGTGGACTTCCTGGTGCTCCCCTCCTGGAAGAACATGCTCATCCAGCTACTGAACATTGCCGGCGTGGGGCCGGTCATCGGCGTCATCCTGGGCATCCGCTTCGGGGCGTCCGTCTTCCTGATCATCCCCCTGGGCAATATCCTGGGAGGAGCCGTCCACGACTTCGCCTCCGGCATGATGTCCCTCCGGCGCAACGGCGAAAATCTCCCCTGGATGATCCGGGACTCCCTGGGAAAGACCCTCTACTCCCTCTTCTCCGTCTTCATGGCCGTCCTGCTGCTGCTGGTGGTGGCAGTCTTCATCAATATTCCCGCCAACCTCATCAACAACCTGGCGCCCAGCGCCAATCTCTTCTGGGCCGCCGTGGGCGTCATCTTCCTCTACTACATCCTGGCCACCCTCTTCCCCGTGGACAAGATCATCGGACGAATCTATCCCATCTTCGGCGGACTCCTCCTGGCGAGCACCTGCGCCCTGCTGATGGCCATCCTCTGGCACTACTCCTTCACCGACAAGGATCTCTTCCTGGCCACCCCCCTCCTCCAGGAGCAATTCCAGGACTTCCGCGAGACCAATCCCCTCCTGCCCACCCTCTTCGTGACCATCGCCTGCGGCATCATGTCCGGCTTCCATGCCACCCAGTCCCCCATCATCGCCCGCACCATGGCCACCGAGCGGGAGGCCCGGGCCGCCTACTACGGCATGATGATTGTGGAGGGCATCATCGCCATGATCTGGGCCGGCGGAGGCTATGTGCTCTACAATCTCGACCCCGATCTCTTCCACACCGGAGCCACCAAAGTCCTCCTGGAAATTGTCGACTTCTTCCTGGGAAGCAAATTGGGAACCCTGACCGTTCTGGGGGTCATCATCCTGGCCGTCACCTCCGGCGACACCGCCATGCGGAGCCTGCGCCTCAGCCTAGGGGAGATCTTCCATCTGGAACAGAAGAGCTTGAAAAACCGTTTCCTCCTCTGCCTGCCCCTCATCGCCATCGTCTCCCTGCTCCTCTGGTGGTCCAACCAGGACGCCAAATCCTTCGGATTCCTGTGGAACTACTTTGCCTGGGGCAACCAGGTCCTGGCCGCCTTCACCCTCATCGCCACCTCGGTCTGGCTCTGGCGCCAGCGGAAGAACGGCTGGGTCACCCTGCTGCCCGGCATTTTCATCACCTTCATCGTGGCCACCTACATCCTGTGGGTCTCCCCTGCCCACAAGGGGCCCATGGGCTTCGGACTTCCCCTGCCTCTTGCCTACGCCCTGGGCACCCTCATCGCTCTCCTCTGGGGAGGCTGGGGATACTGGCGGGGCCACCATGCGAGCCCGGAATCCCCCTCCGTCAACCGTTAGTCTCCCCATGCTCTCCCCATGCCTGAAGAAACGCCCATCCCCTCTGCCGAAGCCACCCTCCATCAAGTGGTGAACGCCGTCCGCCACACCGATGTACAGACCTTCTGGCAGCAGCATCAGGCGAGTCTCCTCCATCTGGGGAAAAGCGTCATCCTGGGAATCGTCATCCTGGTTCTGGCTTGGGGAGTCGCCACCCTGGCCCGGAAACTCATCCTCCGGGCCACCCGACGCTTCGACGCCGTGGACGACTCCGTGGGCAAGATCCTCTCCGGGGTGGCCCGGACCATCATCTGGCTCTTCGCCGCCCTGATCATCCTGGATCTCCTGGGCATCAACACCGCCAGCATTCTCACGGTGCTGGGAGCCGCAGGACTGGCCGTGGGCCTGGCCATGAAGGACTCCTTGAGCAACATCGCCGCCGGCATCATGCTCCTTTTCCTCCGCCCCTACAAGCTGGGAGACTACATCGACTGCGGCAGCGTCAGCGGAACCATCCGGGAAATCGGGCTGTTCACCACCACCCTCACCACGCCGGATGGCCTCTACATCGCCGCGCCCAATAGCGTGCTCTTCGGCTCCCCCATCAAAAACTACTCCCGGAATCCCCAGCGACGGGCGGATGTGACCGTGGGCATCGCCTACGGAGACTCCCTGGCCCAGGGCATGGAAATCCTCCTGAAACTGATGAAGGATCATCCCCTGATCCTCCAAAACCCCGCCCCGGAAGTCCTGGTCTCCGAATTGGCAGACAGCTCCGTCAACCTGACTCTGCGCTTCTGGACGGAAAACCAGAACTATTGGGAGGCCTATTGGTCCGTCAAGGCCCAGCTGAAAGGGGTCCTGGAGGGTGCCGGACTCAATATCCCCTTCCCCCAGCGCGTGGTCACCCTTCTCCAGGACAAATCCTCCGGACAAGGATAAGCGATCCTATCCCCTCCCTCCCTGGCCTTCTTTCGCCGCCCATGACGGTCATCGCTCTTCTCCTTTTCCTGACGCTCCTGTGCACCGTCCTCCTGCCCCTCCCCCTCCCCTGGTGGGGAAAGGCCCTTCTGGCGGTGCCATGCCTGGCCGTCTCCTTCAAATTCCCCCTGTTTTGGTGGCTGGGCGGACCCATGCCCTTCGCTCCCCGCCTCCCTCCCTGGCTGATTCTCCTGGCCGGCTGGCTCTTCGCCACCGCCCTCTTTCTCGCCTTGGGGGGACTCCTTCTCTCCCCCCTGCAGCTCCTCTTTCCCAAAGCCCGCCCCTTCTTCGCCCTGGGACTCCTCATCGCCGCCCTCCTGGCCGCCACGGCGGGAACCTTATGGGGACAACGCCCCCCCCGGGTGCGGAAATTCACCCTCGCCTTTCCCCAGCTGCCGGAGAAAGCGGAGGGACTGACCCTCGCCCTGCTGACGGATCTCCATGCCGATGGGGTCATCGCCGCCCCGGAAATTGCCCGGATGGTGGATATCACCAATGCCTGCCAGCCGGATCTGGTGATTCTGGGGGGAGATTTGGTGGACGGCACGGTGGAGGAACGGGCCGGGGATTTGGCCCCTCTGGCTCAGCTCCAGGCGCCCCTGGGCGTCTGGGCTGTTCCTGGCAACCACGAATACTACTCCGGCTTCGCCCCCTGGCGGGAAGCTCTCCCCCAATGGGGCGTCACTCTCCTGGTGAATGAACACCAGGAATTGTTTCCTGGCTTCGCCTTGGCTGGAGTGGCCGACCCCCGGGCCATGCGCCACGGCGAAGAAATGCCCAACGTGGATAAAGCCCTGGAAGGACTCCCCCAGGACACCTTCGTGATCCTGGGCGCCCACAACCCTATCCTGGCCCCCCAGGCTGCCGCCAGGGAAATCCCCCTGGTCCTCTCCGGACACACCCACGGAGGAATGGTCTGGGGACTGGATTGGCTGGTGGCCCAAAGAAACAACGGTTTCCTCTCCGGACAATATTCCCTCCCCCCTAAAACAACCCTCCTGGTCTCCAACGGCGCAGGTATCTGGAACGGATTCCCCCTCCGGCTGGGACACCCCTCCGAAATCCTCCTCGTCACTCTGAAACGAAAACAAAAGTGACGGATAACCACGACGATAAAGAAAAGCAATAGCTCCCCCCACTCCCCCCTGGCTTCCCCGGAAACCACTTCCCTGGACGGGCTTTCCCACGCCCAGGAACGCCCCCCACGGGGTCTGTCTTTTGGATTCAACTCGTTGATTCTCTTGTATTTCTAGAATCTCTAGAATAGAACTTTCCCAATGCATTGAACTATACAAAATCCGTTGAAACTCAGCGGAAA
>JAEDMH010000159.1 GCA_016303095.1 Lentisphaeria bacterium
GCAGGCTCTGCCCTCTCCGTGTCTTCCGTGCGCCGCAATAGCGGCGTTTCCGTGTGCTCCGTGTTAAAGCGGCAGCGCCCCTCGAAATCCTGAGGTGTCTGGCCAAACTTAACCGCAATCGACAGGAAAGGAAGAGAAAAATTAGTTTTGACTTTGATTTTCTCAAAGTCAAAACTACAGTATATTCATGGCATGGAGATAAAGTACAAAACCAAAGAACTGCAAAAATGCGCGGAGCAACCTGGCTATGCCCAGCGAAAATTGGGCACAGAACAGGCAAAGGCATTTTTACGCCGCATCAATGTGCTTCTGGCCGCCAGCTGCTTTGAGGACTTGCGGAATGTTCCTGGACGTTTTCACGAACTGCATCACAACCGAAAGGGGCAATGGGAATTTGATCTGAATGGTCCCTATCGCCTGATTATCCGTCCCTTGTCAGTCCCCATCCCCCAAAATGAACGTGATGGATTTGATTGGAGGGAGATCAAAGGGGCAGTCATCCTAGAAATCGTCAATTACCATAAAGAAGGAGATCATTAAGATGGTGCAGGAGAGACAACAGATTGCAGAGGCATTTCATCCAGGGGATATGCTTCAGGAAAAACTGGAAGAACTGGGCATGCCCATCAAGGAGTTTGCCCTGCGGTGCGGGAAGCCAGAACCGACAATTCACGCTGTACTGCAAGGCAAAAGTTCCGTCACGCCGGATATGGCCATACTTTTTGAGAAGGTCTTGGGCATCCCTGCCCATTTATGGCTCAGTCTGCAATGTCAGTTTGACGAGTTCAAGGCACGTCAGCAGCTCGACGAAGAGCTTCAAAGAGAAATACAATGGGCAAGGAAATTTCCCTTTCGCGACATGGTGGAAAAAGGTTACCTCGACGCTCCTTCTCAATGTTCCCTTTTAGAAAAAATAAAGGTTCTTCTTTCCTTCTTTGGTTTTGCAAAAACAAGTGTTTGGGAGAAATACTACCTGTGCCAAATTCTCAAGGCCGAATTTCGTCTCTCATTGTCGGGCCTTCCTGAAGCTCCTTCCCTTTCCGCCTGGCTTCGATACGGAGAGAACAAAGCAATGGAACAATTTGACATCCCCACTTTCCGCCATGAAAACCTGAAAGCACAGCTACCCCAAATGAAGGCATTGGCAAATGCAGGAAAATCAGATTTCCTGCCAGAGCTAAGGCAACTGTGCAAGGAGGTTGGAATTATACTTGTTTTCACACCACATTTACGGAATTCAAGGGTGCGGGGGGCCACACGTTGGCTAAAAGAAACTCCTCTTGTGCAAGTTTCTGACAGTTACAAACGATACGACATCTTCTGGTTCTCATTCTTCCACGAAATAGGGCATATTCTTCTCCACGGAAGACGGGAAGTCTTTCTGGAAGGATTGGAGTATGAACAGAAGAATCAACAAAAGGAGCAAGAAGCGGATGACTTCGCCTCAAATTGCCTGATCCCGCGAACCGTTGTCTCTAAACTAAACTCATTTGTATACTCAGAAAAGGCACTTCATGAATTTTGTCAACAGAAGCAATTGCATAAGGCTTTTGTCGTAGGGCATCTACATCATCTTGGAGTTCTGAAGCCATCCATTGGGAAGCAACATATCCCCAGTGTTGATTTCACGACGTGCGCAACTTCAACAGAGGACTCCGTTTCCCGAGGTTCTGAAAGGTAAGCCTTTCCCCAGACCATCATCCCAGGGGGGGGGATTCTAAAGATTCTAGAGAGGAAGAGGTTTCCTCCTAAAAGATGCTCCGGGGGGGGCGCAGGCCCTATGGGGATTCAGGGTGTTTTTTCTGCCAGCCTTTCCACCTGGCGGATTCTGCCTTGGATTTTCCCCTGGAAGGCGGCCACCATGGCTGACGTGGCGAAGAAGGCCAGAGGGATTGTCCAATAGACGGCATTGACCCCCAGGAGGGGAGCCAGGATGCAGGCTCCCAAGTGTCCCATGCCGGAGCCGCAGGAGCGGACCGCCTGGGCATATCCGAACATCACGCCTCGTCGGGCGGGTTCGGTGACCTTGGAGATCCAAGCGGTGCAGATCGGTTCCATGCCGCCGGCGCAGAAGACCATAAGGAAGCGGAGAGGAATCATGGCCACGACAGCCCAGGTGGTTTCCCGGGGGAAGCCGAGAGGCTGGATGCGAGGAGTGGCGGGGAGGAGGAAGGGGAGGAGAGCCATGAGCAGCACGGCGCATCCTGCCATGCCGCCCAGCCATTGGGCGATGGCGGCGGCTCGGGCGTCAATGTGCCGAGCCAGGAGGAAGCCTGACAAGACCGCCCCCAGGGCCCCCGCTCCCATGATCCACCCCGTATACAATTCCCGTCCGGGAAATCCCATTCCCCCGTTCAGTTCCTCCACATAGAGGGCGATTTGGGACTGGTCCATCAAGCGGGCCAAAGAATGGACGCCATAGATGGCCAGCACCGGCAAGGCGGGCAGCAGGATCCATTGCCAGGTGTCCTGCCAACCGCCCTGGTAGGAGGAGGTTTCCTCGGGCGTGGGAGGGGTGAAGTGTTCTCGCACCAGGAAAAGAACGGTGAGGGTGGTGACCACCAGGAGGCCGCAGGAGACATGGAAAGAGTTGCGGAAGCCGAAGCGTTCGGAGAGGATACCTCCCAGAAGCAGACCGGTCATATCTCCGGAGAAGATGGAGCTGGAGAGCATTCCCAGGGCGAAGCCGGCCCGGTGCCGAGGGGTGTTGCAGGCCACCAGGGTGGTGGAGGCGGCGATGGTGCCGGTGAAGCATCCCTGGAGGAACCGGAGGAGAAGGAATTGCCAGGCATACTGGCAAAATCCCATGCAGCCCAGGACCACGGCCCCCATGGAAGCCGCCCGGAGCACCATCTTCTTTCGCCCATAGCGGTCCGCCACCCATCCCCACAGGGGGGCGGCCACGGCGAAGGCGACTTGAGTCAGAAGGGAGGAGAGTCCCGCATATAGGCGGATGCGGGGTTCACTGGCTCCGGGGGCCAATTCCCGGAGAAAATAGGGAGCGAAGGGCACGGAGAGGGAGAATCCGCACAAGGAGATGAACTGGGCGCACCAAAGAACCGCCAGATTCCTCCGCCAATGGGGAAAATCCTGGTCTTGGACCCTCTCTTGGAGAGATTCCCTCACCGGCTTCTCCTCAGACAAGGGCAGAAGAGAGGTGACATAGCCCCCGTCCTCCCGTTAGAAACGCCGACTCACCCGCACCCCTGCGGCGACGATGGCAGCGGCGTTGAAGTCATCCTCCTTGGCGGCCCGGCGAGCCCGGCGGTCGGGATGGAAATCCGCCTCCAGGAAGGGAGCGATGGTCCATCCCTTCCCCACTTCCCAGGGCAGGCTGCTGGTCAAAGAGAGAGCATAAAGAGCGTTGCCGCCGCACTCCTCCCGGGTCATAGCCCGCATTCGGCGGCTGTCTCCCCAGAAGAGGGCCAGGGAATTTTCCCACATCAGGGAGCCGTCCTCCTCCAGAGCCCAATGGAGCGTGGCCTCCGTCACGGCGAAGGTTTCATTTTTGTCATAGTTATGCTCCAGAGTGAAGGCACCGGTCAGGCCCAGGCGTTCTCCCCGCCATAGTTCTTCTCCTTGCAGGGAGAGAGACAGGCTGCCGGCATTTTCCCGAGAGTGGCCAGGATAGGCATTGTAGGTCCAGCAGAGATCCACTGTCACCGGTCCCAGGAATCCCGTGTCTCCAAAGGGCATGGCATAGCCCAAATAGAGACGGCTGTCCTGGAAGTGGCGCCCCCGCCCTGCCCGGTTGGAGAAATTGTAGACCTCCTGGAGGCCGAGATAGAGGCCGCTTTCTTGGATTTCCCCCTGGAAGATCGCTACGGGAGAAGAATTCCGGCACCATCCTTCACGGACATACCGGGAGGCCAAGGTGCCCCCCAGGGAGACAGAGGGAAGGAAGGGAGCCGGAGGGGGAACAAGCCGGGGTTGGGGGGACGTCTCCTGAGGCGCTCTAGGAGGGACAGGCACTCGAGGCGAAACCGTGCCCTGGGGCAACAGGGAGGGGGCACTCTTGAGGGCGGGCGCAGGAGAAGTCGGTGCGCCAAGAAAAAGACGTCGGGTCTCCAAGGATTGGGCGAAAGTCCCCGCGGCTCCCCACAGGAGAAGCCACACAAGAAGGAAGAGACGGTGCTTCATGGATTCACAGAAGGCAGGAGATCACCGGAGAGATGGGCATCCCTCCTCCGGTTCTACAGGAAGAAAGGAAGATCCACTTGCCGCAATGACTGCTGCTTGACAGGGGAAGGCGTTGCCTCAGGGGAAGGCGTTGCCTCAGGGGAAGGCGTTGCCTCAGGGGAAGGCGTTGCCTC
>JAEDMH010000160.1 GCA_016303095.1 Lentisphaeria bacterium
AAAATACGAACCGAACCCCGTGGACGGCGGTGGGAGGCTTGTCTACCCCGTGGGTGGAGGCCGGGGGGTGGGGAGGATTGATCCTGTGCCTGCCCTCCCTCCGGCTTTTTTTTGGGGGGGGAGGCACCTAGGAAAAGGGCAGGGGAGGGGCAGGCGGAGAACGGAGTCGGGATTATAGTATGCCCCATTCTTTTGCGCCTGTCCGGGAGCCGTGCCGGACGGTTTTTTGTGCTTACAGGATTTGTATCATTGCCAAGCCTTTTGGCCGGGAAGGAGGGAGGCAGGGGAGCGCCGCCGTCCCTCCTTTTCTGGCGAATGCGTCAGGCGGAATCAGGGAGTCAAGGAATCCATTATGGTCGCCAGCCGTCGATTTGAAATTGCCGAGCTTTTCCCTCAGCCCAAGGAAGTCATTCTGGGGGAAGGCATCAGCGAACTCGCCAAAGACGTCCGCCTGTCCACCTCCAATGTGCTGCCCATCCAGCGCAAAGCGTTGCGTTCCATCCTGAATTTGGCGGGGGTCCGGGTGGTGGCCAACAAGAAGAAATACGTGGTGGACGCCCAGGTGCTGGAGGAATCCGAGTTTGATCTCTCCCAGGTGCCCCAGTCTGTGCGACGGGACTACTATTCCCTGGAGATTCGGGGAAGCGAGGTGTTCATTCGCACGCCCCACCAGGAGGGCATGGTATGGGCGGCCCAGACCTTGTCCTGCCTCTTTGCCATGATGTTCCAAGGGCGGGCGGTTCCCAATCTGGTGATTCGCGACTGGCCGATGGTGCCCCTTCGGGGCATTCTTGCCGGAGCGGACTGGGGGACGGAACGGATGGATTCCGTGGCATGGAATCAGATGCTGGATTGCATGAGCGCCTTGCATTTGAATCTCTTCGGCCTGGGGGTCTATGACTGCCGTCCGGCGACCCGTCCTTTCCAGGCCACCCGTCCCTCGGAATTTCTTCTGGCCCCCCTGGAGGAGGAGGGGATGCCCCCCTCTCTGATCTCTCGCAACCGCTATCGCTACTACAATGTGAAGTACGACCGCTGGTACGACCGGGAGGCGGTGCCCGCCTTGGCGGAGGGGGATGCTTTTTCCGAGGTGCTCACCTACGGCAAGGAGCGGGGGGTGACCATCTTCCCCTACATGGAGCTGCTGGGCCATTCCACCCTTTTGCCCCGGCTGAAGCCGGCTCTCTCCGCCTGCGACGAAAAGGGACGCCCCACGGGCCAGGGCCTGTGCCTCTCTTCCTCCGCGGCGCGCCAGGAACTGGAAAAGATCCTGGAGAGCTTCCTCCAACGGCATTTCCCCACGGGGGTGGAGTTCTTCCACATCGGATTGGATGATCTGGAGCCCGTTCCTCTCCATGAGAACGACGGGGAGACGGAGAGCAGCTGGTGCCGCTGCCCGAAATGCCGGAAGGCTGGCCAGGCAGCCCTCCTGGCCTCCTATCTGAAGTGGATGGTGGACTTCCTTGCCGCCCACGACGTGAAACGGGTCCTCTTCTTCGGGGAGGAACTCTGCCAGGGCAATGCTCTTCTGGGGCCGGAGCTGGAAGCCCTCTTCCAGGACAAGGAGTTCGCCTCCAAGGTGGTGGTGCATTGGCAGGGAAAGGTGCCCGCCTTCGCCCGGAAGGGAGCCTTGGCCAAGGCCCAAAGCTGGAGCGGCCCCTGGATGAACCTGGGAAACCATACCTGGTTCAATGAGGCTCTGGACGCCATGGACGCCTGCCTGCAGGAAGTGGTGAAGACCCAGGGAGAGGCGGCGCTGGTACGGGGACAATTCGATCCCGGATACTGGGAACAGCTGGCGCTTCTGGGCGTCCGCTGCTGGGAAACCCCCGACGAAAAGGAGGATACGGTGCCCAATCTGCGCCGTCGCTGGGCCGATCTGCAATGGGGCGGCATGTCGGAGTCCTATCTGGCTTTGCTGGACGAACTGAAGGAACTGGCGGCCACGGATCTCTGCCATGGCATCCTGCCGTTCTGGCAAGTGGAGGCGGGGGCCAAGGATCATGCCGTGCCTCCCTATCCGGAAAATGCGCTCCAATCTCTGCCCTTTGCCGCCTCTTCCCGTCTGGAGAAGGCGGTAGAGAAAGCCGGGGAAGTGGTGGACAAGGCGGCCTCCCTTCTGGGGGCCTCCCCGTGGCCGACTCTCCACAAGGCCTCTCTTCAAAGCATTCTGGGCAGCGCCCAACGCCTGCGCATCCAGCTGGAGACCTTCCATACCCTGGTCAAACTCCGGGAGAGCCTGGGCAAGAAAAACGGGACCGCCAGCGGCAAAAAGCTGCTGGAGACGGCCATTCCCCAACTGGTGGAGCGCATGAAGGTCATCGAGGAAAACATGCCCGACTCCCTCATGTGGTTCACCATGCAGCAACTGGGCTATCTGAAGCTGGTCCTGGAAGGGCTGCAGGAGGCTCTCCAACGGAAAACCCCCGCGGATAAACTCCCCTGGAGCCTCCCCGTCCACTGGGAAGCCCCCCAGGAATAGACGGCAACCAGGAACGCTCCCCGGGGGAGGCACTTCGGAGCGCCTCATGCCCGGGGGAGAGACTTTATGGGGGGATTCTCTCCCCCTCTGGGGAAAGGCGCCGGTCCTTCCAGGACAACATGGGAAAACGCCATCCCCTCCCTCTCTCTTTCTTGCCGGGGGGAGAAGCCCAGGAAGATTGGCCTGGAGAGAGAATCCCCAATAGGGAGGCTTGGATATAACATCATAACATCTTGCAAATCAAGATGTTATGTTATAATATTCTCTACTGGCGCTAGGGGCGGATTCTTTCCGGGAGTTCGGAAGGATGTTTTCCCCGGTATGGCGGTGACGCAGGGGGACCATAGGATGACGTGAACTCAGTTTCCGCCCCTGTTCTCAATCTCTGCCGTCAGTTGGCTGAGGGCATACAGCGGGATGTCGATGAGTTCATACTGGCCAGGTGGCATTTCTTGTTTGGGGGCATAGTCTACCCACTGCCGGTGATATCTGGCGAGGGATGTCCGTACCGCAGCAGGCGGGCGGAACTTCCCGCAGTAGCTCTTCAGGCTTTGGGCATAGAGGTTCACGGACGCCTTCGCCTCCACGGGGATGACATCGCCGCTTCCCTGCAACAGGAAATCGACCTCTGCGTCGCCTCGTGCTGTCGCCCAATAGTGCGGTTCCTCGCCCAGTTCCGCAACGAACTCCTGTTGGACGAACTGTTCGGTTAGCGCTCCCTTGAACTCTTCGAAAATTCTGGAACCCTCCAGGACGGCCCGCGGCGGAAGGTGCGCCTTGGCGGCAAGAAGGCCGACATCGAGCATGAAGCCCTTGAACGCTCCATCACGGTACGCGTCAAGGGGCAGAGCGGGCTTCGAGACGCGGTGCTCCTGACGCATTAGGCCTGCCTCGGTGAGCCAAAGCATGGAGAACTCCAATTCCCGTGCCTTCGTGCCCTGCTGGACCTCTCGGAACAAAAACTTCTTGTTCTCCCGGGAAAGCTGTCCTGGCAGCGAATCCCACACGGCTTCGATCCTGCGGGCCTGAACGGGGGGAGCGTGCTTGCCAAAATCGCTCTTATAGTCAAGCAGGAGAGCGTTCTGGAGGCGGCGAATCCGGGCGAAATCGCCGTGAAAAGCATAGTCTTCCACGACGCGAGGCATCCCTCCCACGAGGAAATAGACTTTGAGAAGCCTGACAAGTTCGTCGTGGAAGGAGGCCATCATCTTCCAGTTACGGCTTCCGATGAGTTCCGCAAACTGCGCCTTTCCCGTCGCATCAAGAAATTCCCTGAAGGAAAGGGGATACAGGAATTGCGTGTCTACCTTCCCCACGGGGAAACCCGTCCCCACATGGTTGGACAGTCCAAGTTGTGACCCTGCTGCGACGATGTGAATGCCGGGGGCTTCCTCACAGAAGAACTTCAGCGAGGCGAGAGCACCGGGACACTCTTGAATTTCATCGAACACCACAAGCGTCTTTCCAGGCTCTACCTTGAACCCTGCATGGAGCTGGAGCGCCTGAAGAAGATTGGACACATTGGTCTCGGAGGCGAACACATCACGAAGGGGACTGGCGTGGTCGAACCTCATGTATGCAGTTCGCTCATACTCTTGCGAGCCAAACTCTTTCATGAGCCAAGTCTTGCCCACCTGTCTTGCCCCGCGGAGCAGCAAAGGCCGTCTTCCGGGATCCTTTTTCCAGGCCACGAGTTTGTTCATTGCCGCTCTTTTCATCGTCAATCTCCTGCGTCTCTTGGGGGGGTCCATGAAAAGATATCCCTTCTTCCCCGATTTTCTACGGGATGGAAAGGGAAAGAATCAC
>JAEDMH010000024.1 GCA_016303095.1 Lentisphaeria bacterium
GGTGGGAGGGGGAGGCTTACATCATGCCGCCCATGCCGCCCATGCCGGGAGCGCCGGCGGGAGCTTCCGCCTTCTTCTCGGGGATGTCGGTGATCATGCACTCGGTGGTGAGCAGGAGTCCGGCCACGGAGGAGGCGTTCTGGAGGGCACAGCGGGTCACCTTCTTGGGGTCGATGATACCGGCCTGGAGCATGTCCACGTAGGTGTCGTTGGCGGCATCGTAGCCCTCGTTGCCCTTGCCTTCCTTCACCTTCATGACCACGATGGAGCCCTCGGTGCCCGCATTCAGAGAGATCTGGCGGAGAGGCTCCTCGATGGCACGGCGGACGATATCCACGCCCGTGGCCTCGTCACCGGTGAGCTTCAGGTTCTTCAGGGCGGCCACGCCGGCGCGGATGAGAGCCACGCCACCGCCAGGAACAATGCCTTCCTCCACGGCGGCGCGGGTGGCGTTCAGAGCGTCCTCCACCCGGAACTTCTTCTCCTTCATCTCCGCCTCGGTGGCGGCACCCACCTTGATGACGGCCACGCCGCCGGCCAGCTTGGCCAGGCGCTCACGGAGCTTCTCCTTGTCGTAGTCGCTGGTGGACTTTTCGATCTCGTGGCGGATCTGGGAGACCCGGGCGGCGATGTCGGAGGACTTGCCAGCGCCTTCCACGATGGTGGTGTTGTCCTTGTCCACGGTGATCTTCTTGGCGGAGCCCAGATCTTCCAGCTTCACGTTTTCCAGCTTGATGCCCAGATCCTCGGTGATGCACTTGCCGCCGGTGAGGATGGCGATATCCTGGAGCATGGCCTTGCGGCGGTCGCCGAATCCGGGGGCCTTGACGGCGCAGATTTGGAGGGAGCCGCGGAGCTTGTTGACCACCAGGGTGGCCAGGGCCTCGCCGTCCACATCCTCGGCGATGATCAGCAGGGGGCGTCCGCTCTTGGCCACCATCTGCAGCAGGGGGAGCATGTCCTGGAGGCTGGAGATCTTCTTCTCGTGGATGAGCACCAGAGCGTCGGAGAGCTCGCAGGTCATGGCGTCAGGGTTGGTGACGAAGTAGGGAGAGAGATATCCCTTGTCGAACTGCATGCCTTCCACGGCGTCGCAGCTGGTGGTGATGGTCTTGGCCTCTTCCACGGTGATGGTGCCGTCCTTGCCCACCTTCTCCATGGCGTCGGCGATGATGTTGCCGATGGTGGAGTCGGAGTTGGCGGAGATGGTGGCCACCTGGGCGATCTGAGCCTGGTCCTTCACCTTCACGGCCATCTTGGAGAGTTCCTCCACAATGGCCTCCACGGCGGCGTCAATGCCCCGCTTCAGATCCATGGGATTGGCGCCGGCGGTGACGTTCTTCAGGCCTTCCCGATAGATGGCCTCGGCCAGCACGGTGGCGGTGGTGGTGCCGTCGCCAGCATTGTCGTTGGTGCGGCTGGCCACTTCCTTGACCATCTGGGCGCCCATGTTCTCATAGGGGTCCTGGAGCTCGATTTCCTTGGCCACGGTGACACCGTCCTTGGTGACCACGGGAGAGCCGAACTTCTTGTCGATGAGGACATTGCGTCCCTTGGGGCCCAGAGTGACCTTCACGGCCTTGGCCAGGGCGGAGACACCGGCCAGAATCGCCTGGCGTCCCTGGTTGTCGTATTGAATCTGCTTCGCTGCCATAATGATGAATGACTCCTTTACAGGTTTATCTTAGGGAATGGAAGAGAGAAGAGAGGACAGGGCGGAGGTGAGGCAGCCCGGAGGCGCGGCTCCGCCCCAGGGGCTCTTACTCCACAACGGCAAGAATGTCGGAGCTGGAGAGGATCTTGTAGGTCTTGTCGTCGATCTTGATCTCGGTGCCGCCGTACTTGCTGGTGAGAACGAATTCGCCGGCCTTCACTTCCATGGGAATGAGTTTGCCGGAATCGTCGCGGCGGCCGGGGCCCACGGAGATCACCTTCGCCTTCAGGGGCTTTTCCCGGGCGGTGTCGGGCAGGTAGATGCCTCCCTTCTGCTCCACGGTCTCCTCAACGGGTTCGACGAAGACGCGGTCGCCTAGCGGTCTGATGGTGGACATGTGTGTGTATGCTCCTTGTCTGTGTTTGGGTTGGAGGAATCCCGGCGGGGCGGGCGAACCCTCCGGCGCCGGGCTTTTTCGGTTTTGGGGAAATGAGGGGAATTAGTCCTTCTTGGAGAACTCGGCGTCGAAGACGGGGCCATTGTCCCCGCCCTTGGGGCCTTCGTTCTGGGAAGGCTGTTCGGGGGCGGGGCCGGCCTGGGCGCCGCCCTGGGGATTGACATTCTTGTAGATCTCCTGGGCGAGGGCGTGCATGTCCTTCTCCAGAGCGGCCATGGCGCTCTTCATCTGGTCGGGATCGTCAGACTTCACCGCCTCCTTCAGCTGGGCAATGCCGGACTCCACCTTGCTCCGGATCTCTCCGGGAATCTTGTCCCCGTTCTCCTGGAGCTGCTTCTCAGTCTGGTAGATGATGGACTCGGCCTGGTTCTTGGTGTCGATCCGCTCCCGCTGCTTCTTGTCCTCGTCCGCGTGGGCTTCGGCGTCATGGACCATCTGCTGAATCTGCTCTTCGGAGAGTCCGCTGGAGCTGGTGATGGTGATCTTCTGCTCCTTGCCGGTTCCCAGATCCTTGGCGGAGACCTTCAGGATGCCGTTGGCGTCGATGTCGAAGGTGACTTCGATCTGGGGGACGCCCCGGGGAGCCTGGGGAATGCCGTCCAGGTGGAAGACGCCGATGGTCTTGTTGGCGGAGGCCATCTCCCGTTCTCCCTGGAGGACATGGATTTCCACGGAGGGCTGGTTGTCGCTGGCAGTGGAGAAGATTTCGCTCTTCTTCACGGGGATGGTGGTGTTCCGGGGAATCAGCTTGGTGAAGACGCCGCCCAGGGTTTCGATGCCCAGAGAGAGGGGGGTCACGTCCAGAAGCAGCACATCCTTCACTTCGCCCCGGAGGACCCCGCCCTGGATGGCGGCGCCCATGGCCACGCATTCATCGGGGTTGACGCTCTTGTTGGGGGTCTTGCCGAAGATCTCGGAAGCGGTCTGATTCACCAGGGGCATCCGGCTCATGCCGCCCACCATCACCACCTCGTCAATCTCGCTGCTGGAGAGTTTGGCATCCTTCAGGCAGTTTTGGCAGGGAATGCGGCTCCGGTTGCAGAGGCCGTCGGTGAGCTGCTCCAGCTTGGCCCGGGTCAGGGTGACCTGGAGATGCTTGGGCCCGGTGGCGTCGGCGGTGATGAAGGGGAGATTGACCTCCGTGCTGGGGGCGGAGGAAAGCTCGCACTTGGCCTTCTCCGCCTGCTCCTTCAAACGCTGGAGCGCCATGGGATCCGCCTTCAGGTCAATGCCGTTGGCCGCCTTGAAGTCCTCCGCCAGCCAATCGATGATGGCCGCGTCGAAATCATCGCCGCCCAGGTGGGTGTCCCCATTGGTGGCCATGACCTCGCAGGTGCCCTCCCCCAGATCCAGGATGGAGATGTCAAAGGTGCCGCCGCCCAAGTCGTAGACCGCAATCTTCTCATCCTTCTTCTTGTCCATGCCGTAGGCCAAAGAGGCGGCGGTGGGCTCGTTGATGATCCGGCGGACATTGAGTCCGGCGATGCGTCCGGCGTCCTTGGTGGCCTGGCGCTGGCTGTCGTTGAAGTAGGCAGGCACCGTAATCACCGCGTCGGAGATGGTCTCCCCCAAATACGCCTCGGCATCCAGCTTCAGCTTCTGCAGGATCATGGCGGAGATTTCCGGGGGAGTATACTGCTTGTCGCCCACCTGGACAGCCGCGTCCCCATTGGGAGAGGCCACCACCTTGAAGGGGACGCGAGCCACGTCGTCCTGACACTCGCTCAACTTCCGCCCCATGAAACGCTTGATGGAATAGATGGTGCCCGTGGGGTTGGTGACGGCCTGGCGCTTCGCCTGCTCGCCCACCAGACGATCCCCGTTCTTGGTAAAGGCCACCACGGAAGGCGTGGTGCGATGCCCCTCGGCGTTGGGAATGACCTTCGCCTCCGTTCCCTCCATGATGGCCATGCAGGAATTGGTGGTGCCCAAGTCAATGCCCAGTACTTTGCCTGTAATTTTTTCCATATGAATCATTCCTCCGTTGGTTAGGAAACTTCTCGCCGTCCCGCCCTCACCCGTTCAGAAAAAAGCACGGGGACGCACGACACTCACAAAAAAGACGGACAGGCATGAGCAATACGCATGCCAATACCCCGGGGCGCCCCGGGGGAAGGAAAATGAGACAAAGTGTCGCACCTTCCCCGGGTTTTCTCCGCCCTATCCGGTTTTTTCGAGAGAGAGCGGGGCATTTCGACGCGGTGGGCGTCGTGATCCCGTCTAGTTCTGGAGTCTGTCCCAATGTTCCCGGATCGCCCGGGGGGACCAGTCTCTCCAGCAGAAATCCGCCCGAAGGAACCGAGCGCCCCGGGCCAGGGCCTTGGTCAGGAGAGTTTCCTGGGAGAGGGGATTTTCCCGCAAATAGACGGAGTGGCATTGGTCGTTGACCACCTTCAGCCGTTCTCCCGCCCGGTTTTCCAGGGTCATTTCCTGGAAGCGGCACTCCTCGGGGCCGGCGCAGCGTCCCTGGAGGGAGGCATGGGCGCAGACGGCAGAGAGAGCCAGAGGGGCGTCCTGGAAGACAGGGAACTCGGCCACGGCCCCCAGGCGTTCCGTCAAGGCCAGGAGATTTTCGGGGGTGTCATCGGGAGCGAGGGCCACCCTTTGGAGTCCCATCTCCTCCAGGAGGAATCGGGCGGCGGCGGTGTTGTTGACGTAGAGAGGCCAGTCTGCGGTGATGGAGGTGTTGTCCGGGGTCACGCTGACCTTGGCCAGACAGGGGAGCGCCCCCAGATTGGCGATCTGCCACTTTCGATATCCCTTGACGAAGAGTCGCCGGAGGAGGCTGGTCCACTGGTGTCGTCCATCCTCCCGTTGCAGCACGGGGAGCGCCAGGCGCATCCGTTCCCGGCCCACTCGGTTGGCCAGGAACTCCACCGACTCCAGCATGGCGGAATCCTCCAGCCGTCCCAAATCCAGCACCACCTCGTGGACCTTTTCAAAGTCCTGGGGACCGAAGAGATTGAGGGCGAAGGGGCGATCCACCTTCAGAATCCAGCCCGCTTTCTCCAGTGCTCCCTTGGGGGAAGGCGCCCATTCCTCCTCCTGGCGGAGAATCCGGCTCTGCTCCTGCTGGCACTCCTCTTCCATCACCCGGGACACCTCCTGGGCGGAGCGGCGGCGGAGTTCATTCAGCAAAGAGGCGGGGACAAAGCAGCCCTGGGGGTTGTCCACCTGCAGCTCCGCCAGCTGGAAGGGGGTGTCCCCCAGCTTGGCGAAGGCCTTCCGGGCATCCTCCTCCAGCGCTTGCGCAGAACGGGTGGAACTGGGCGACAAGGGTTCCTCCAAGGGCATCACGGTGGTGACATCGGACAATTCCCGGATGCCGATGGAGGGCTGGGCCACCACCTGGAGGGAATCGGGGCGCACTTTGAGGGAGAAATAGACGGGATGGCGGGTGCGCACCAGGGCCGGCCGCAGGGAGGGCCAGGAATAGCGGCGCTTCACGGCCTGGCTGGAGGTGCAGAAGACCGGCACGCCTTCGGGAATCTGGGGATGTCCTTCCGGCAGGGGCACCTGGATGGTGGCTCCGTCCTCCGCCACAAAGACGCTCTCCCAAGTCTCGGCTCCCCCTTGGGGGAAGAGGCGAATCTCGTCCACGGGGAAGCCGTAGGGGCGTTCCCGATCCGAGAGTTCCACCTGCAGGCCGTCATGCTTCTCCAGGGTCAGCCCCATGAGCTGGAAGCGGAGCCAGTCCCCGTCCTCCTGGGAGACCACCTCCCGCACCACCCCGGCAGGCACTCCCCGGGGCCCCGTCTCCTGAATGTCCGTGACGCCGGCGGGATGCTCCGCGGAGAAGCAGAAGCGGGTCCAGGGGCGGCTGAAGATGGTCTTCACATCCTGTTCGCACTGGCGGCGTTCCCCAGGCTGGAAATCCCCGTCCAGGAGATGGCGGTAGTAGTTGGTGACGGCGGCCACATAGAGGGGAGTCTTCTTCCGCCCCTCCAGCTTCACCGAGGCCACCCCCATTTGCTCCAGGGTGGAGACGGCGTCCCCCAAGGCCAAATCCTTCATGGACATCAGGTGACAGCCCTGGGAGAGGGTCTCCCCCTCCTCCCCTTCCACCCGCCAGCAATTCCGGCAGACGTAACTGCAGTCCCCCCGGTTTCCGCTATGGTCATGGAGGACGCTGGACAAGAGGCAAAGGCCGCTGTAGGCATAGCAGAGAGCCCCGTGGGCAAAGACCTCCAACTCGATGTTGGGAACGGCGGCCATGGCGGCGATTTCCGCCTCGGTCACCTCCCGGGCGGCGATCACCCGGTCAAAGCCCAGCTCCCGACAGGCCACCATTCCCTCCACGTTGTGCACCGCCATCTGGGTGGAGGCGTGAAGGGGGAGTTCCGGCAGATAGCGGCGCACCAGGTGGGCGGTGCCCAGATCCTGGACAATCAGGGCGTCCACCCCCAGATCCCGGAGTTGGATGAGGAGGGGCACCACCTGGGGGATCTCCTCCTGGCGCAGCAGGGTGTTCACCGCCACATAGACCTTTCGGGGATGTTCCCGGTCATCGTGGGCCAGCCCCAGCAGCACCTCCAGATCCTCCAGGGTGAAGTTCTCGGCATCCGCCCGGGCGGAGAATTGTTTCATTCCGACATAGACCGCATCGGCGCCATAATGGAAGGCGGCCACGGCGGTCTCCAGGTTGCCAGCAGGGGAAAGGAGTTCCATGGAGGGGGAGGGAGTCAATCAGAGGGAAAGGAAGAAGGAAGAGAGAAAAAAGGGGATCAGTTCAGCACCAGGTAATCCTTGTGCACCGCCTCGGGAGATTCCACAGGATGTCCCAGAAGCTCTGGCAGACGGGCGCTTCTCTCGCCGCAGATGCGCAGGAGTTCCTCGCTGGAAAAGTTGGCGATGCCCCGGCCGATCTCCTGCCGCCGGGCATCCAGGATCCGCACGGCCTCCCCCTTGCGGAAGACGCCGGAGACCCCCAGCACCCCCCCGGGAAGAAGGCTGCGGTTCTCCTTGAGGAGAGCCTCCCGGGCGCCATCGTCCACCACCAGGGACCCCACCGGCTCCGAGAAGAAGGCCAGAAAGCGTTGCCAGGATCCCATGGCCTTCCGGGAGACCGCCTGGCAGAAGAGGGTTCCGATGTCCGCCCCGTCCAGGAAGCGGCTCAGATTCCCAAAGTCCCGCCCGTCCAGGATGGCCAGGGCATATCCTCCCGCCGTGCAGATGGAGGCGGCGTGGAGTTTGGTCATCATGCCGCCGGTGGAGTAGGGATTGCCGTCGGTGGCCCCGGCCATGGCCAGGAGCCCCTTGTCCAGGGCGGTCACCACGCTGAAGCGCTCTCCGAAGGAGCCGTCCTTCTCCACGGCATGGAAGGCGTCCACGGTGGTCATCAGTACCGTCAGCTGGGCCCCCATCATGGTGGCCACCATGGCGGCCAGGGTGTCATTGTCCCCGATTTTGATCTCCTCCACGCAGACGGAGTCGTTTTCGTTGACAATGGGGAGGATATCCTCCTCCAGGAGAGCCCGGAGACACTCCGCCACCCGGACATTTCGTTCCCGATCCCGCAGGTCGGCGGCGGTGAGAAGCAGCTGGGCGCAGTGGGCCCCGTGGGCCTCGCAGGCATTCTCGTAATAGCGCATCAGATATCCCTGCCCCAGGGCGGAGAGGCCCTGGATCCGGGCCAGTTCCCGGGGGCGGCGCGTCCATCCCAGAATGGTCATGCCCAGGGGAATGGCGCCGGAAGTCACCAGAATCACCTCGATTCCCCGCTTCCGCACCTCCAAAAGCTGGGCGACGAGCTGGGCGGTGCGCTCCCCCGGAGCCTCCCGCAGAAGGTTGCTTCCCACCTTCACCACCAGACGACGCACCCCCTTCAACACCCCGTGACGGGCGCCATTGTCAGAAGAAAAGACGGCCATGGACGACGCCCCCTACCCCTCGTAGCGGGAGAAGACCACGGCGGCATTGTGGCCCCCGAAGCCCATGTTCAACTTCAAGGCGTGGCGCAGACCGGGCAGGCTCCGGGATTCGTTGGCCATGTAGTCCAAGTCGCAGGCCGGATCCGGGTGATGGAGATTGATGGTGCCCGGAGCCATGCCCTCTTTCACCGCCTGGACGCAGACCAGGGACTCGAAGCCGCCGGCAGCCCCCAGAAGGTGTCCCGTCATGGACTTGGTGCTGGAGATGGGAACCTGGCGGGCGTGGTCGCCCAGCGCCAGTTTCAGCGCCTTGGTCTCCACGGCGTCGTTCATGGGGGTGCTGGTGCCATGGGCGTTGACGTAGCCCACGTCCTGGGGCGTCAGGCCCGCCCGGCTCAAGGCGATGGCAATGGCCCGGGCCGCCCCGGAGCCATCGGCGGAGGGAGCGGTCACATGGTAGGCGTCGCCGGTGGCGCCATATCCCGTGACCTCCGCCAGGATTTCCGCTCCCCGGGCCAGGGCATGGTTCCGCTCCTCCAGGAGGAGGACGCCGGCGCCGGAGGCCGGCACGAATCCGTCCCGTTCCGCGTCGAAGGGGCGGCTGGCTCCCTGGGGATCCTGGTTATGGGAGGTCAGGGCGCGCATGGAGCCAAAGGCGGCCAGGCCCAAGTCCATAATGCCATTCTCCGTTCCTCCTGCCAGCATGGCCACCGCATCGCCCCGGCGAATCACCCAGGAGGCCTCCCCGATGGCGTGAAGTCCGCTGGCGCAAGCGGAGACAATGCCGAAATTGGGTCCTTGGAGATGATGGCGGATGGCCACCATGCCGGAAGCCATGTCTCCAATCATCATGGGAATGGTCATGGGGGAGACTTGGCGGGGGCCGGCTTGGACCAGCCGGGCGTCCTGGGTGGAAATGGTCTGCAACCCCCCAATGCCCGAGGAAATCATGACCCCCATCTCCTCGGGGGAAATCCCCTCCCCCGCCTTCAGCCCCGCCTGCGCCATGGCCTGATCACTGGCCGCCACCGCATACCAGCAGAAGGGATCCATGCGCTGCTGCTCCTTGGGGGAAAGGTACTTCTCCAACGCCAACCCCCGGACACGCCCCCCCACACGGCAACGATACTCCTCCCCGTACTCCTCCAGAAGCTGGATTCCACTGACCCCCTCCAACAGGTTGCCCCACACCTCCTTCAGGGTGCTCCCCAAGGGAGAAACCACCCCCAGGCCAGTGACCACAACACGACGCTCGCTCTCCGTCATCATGGTTCTTGCTCCTCGCTTCACGATGCGCTCCAACACAACTCTAAAACAGAAACTCCTCCCCGAGAAGGCCGACCTAGGCCGAACCCCCTAAAGGAAAGGCCGCAATCCCGCCGGCAACCGCCAGGACAACAAAGGGAAAAGCCCTGAAGACTCCCGCACCCTCTCGCCCGGCCACACCGACATTGCAGCCCGCATTCCGATGCCACAGGACGCTTCCCACGCCCCGGCAATCCTAAATTGTGGAAAGGGCCACCCCTCCCCCGCACTGCTCCAGGAACGGGATAGGCGGAAAGCAGGATGGCCCGCGGACAACGCCGCCATCCCCCTCCCCTCTCTTCCTCGCCGAGAAGGAAAGAAAGAAGGGAAAAAGGAAGGCGGTGCAGGAAGAAGGAAAGCCGACGAGACTAGAGCTCGCCAGACTTCTCTCCCATGGCCTTCTGGATGTAATCCGCAGCCTTGCCCACGGTCTGCATATTCTCCACCACATCGTCAGGAATGGTGGGAAGGCTGAACTCAGACTCGAACTTCATCACGAGCTCCACAATGTCCAGGGAATCCGCATTCAAATCCTCGATGAAACGGGCCTCGGGGACCACCTGGTCCTCACGCACACCCAACTGCTCCACGATGATGGTACGGACTTTCTCAAAAACATCGTTTCCTGCTTCCATGGAACAAAAACTCCTAAATGCTTGGGGATTGAAAAGACAAACAAACTACGAAAAACGCCATCTCCCCCGGGGAAAGACCACCGCAAAAAACGAAATCCCGCCAAAGGGCGATTTTCATTCCTGGGAATCTTTCCTTGGCCAGGAGAAATAGGACAGGAATTGACAATCCTGCTGTGTTTTAGACAAAAGAACCTTCCCCGCCCGCAAAAAGTCAGTTTGGGTAAGATAATGCCTGCCCCTGGTTTTGCAAGCCTTCGCCGTAGGGGCAGGCATCTGGCCGGCTACATGGCCATGCCCCCGTCCACGGAGAGGACCTGTCCGGTGATGTAGGCGGCGGCGGGGGAGGCCAGGAAGAGGACGGCGGCGGCGATTTCCTCGGGTTGGGCGATGCGTCCCAGGGGGATTTGGGTTTTGAGTTTTTCCTTCAGGGCCTCGGGGAGGACCTGGGTCATGTCAGTTTCCACGAAACCCGGAGCCACGGCATTGACGGTGACGTTGCGTCCGGCGCATTCCCGGGCCATGGCCTTGGTGAGTCCCAGGATGCCGGCCTTGGCGGCGGCGTAGTTGGCCTGTCCGGGATTTCCCAGGAGTCCCACCACGGAGGAGATATTGACGATGCGTCCCTGTCGTTGTTTCAGCATGGGCATCAAGGCGGCATGGATGCCGTTGTAGACGCCCTTCAGGTTGGTGTCCAGCACGGCGTCCCAATCCTCTTCCGTCAGGCGTGGCATAAGCTTATCCCGGGTGATGCCGGCATTGTTCACCAGGATATCCAGCCGTTGTCCGAAGGCCTCCAGGATTTTCCCGAAGACCAGATGGACTTCCGGGGTGTTTCGGATATCGCATCCGAAGCCCAGGGCCATGGATTCCTCCACTTGGCATTCCCGAGCCACCTCCCGGGCGGCTTCCTGGGCGGCGGCTTCTCGGGTGCCCAGGAGGGCCACCTGGGCCCCCTCTTTCAAAAACGCCTTCACAATGGCTCGTCCGATGCCCCGAGTGCCCCCGGTGACCACGGCTTTCTGTCCGGCAAGAATGCCCATGTTCTGTGTCTCTCCCTAGTGCGTGAATGAAGGTGGCTACAAATCCAGGGACTGTACGGGGAAATTGCGCCGCATCCGGCGGAGCAATCCCGCCAGCACCCGTCCGGGGCCCACCTCCTCCAGGGCCTCGGTCTTTTCCATCAAGGCGGCGGCGCAGGGTTCCCAGCGGACGGGGGAGGAGATTTGGCGGGCCAGGAGTTCCGGCAGGGGGAGGGAGGCCTCCGCCGTCCACCCTCCGGTCACATTGTGGACCAGAGGGATGCTGGGCGTCTGGAAGGGGATGCGGGCCAGGTATTCCCGGAAGGCCTGGGCGGCCTCCTCCATCAAGGGGGAGTGGAAGGCGCCAGCCACGGTCAGTTTCTGAAGTTTCAAGGCCTTTCCCTCCAGCAGGGAGAGGCACTTCTCCACCCGGGAAGCCTCCCCGCTGACAATGCGCTGTCCGGGGCAGTTGTAGTTGGCCACCCAGACGCCGCTTTCCCGGCAGGCCTCCTCCAACACCTCCTCGTCGCACCCCACCACCGCCCCCATGGCCCCGGGAAACCGACGACAGCATTGATCCATCAACTCCCCCCGACGGGCCACCATCCGCAGCCCCGTCTCAAAATCCACCGCCCCGGAGACCGTCACGGCGGAAAGTTCCCCCAAAGAAAGCCCCCCCAGGGCCACCAGGTCGCTCCCCTCCTCCGCCAAGGCCTCCTTCCGCGCCACGTATCCCGCCAGGCTGACCACAAAGATCGCCGGCTGGCACTGGGCGCAGGCCGTCAATTCCTCCATGGTGCCTTGAAAGCAAAGGCGGGAGACGCTCCACCCCAAAATCCGGTCCGCCTCCTGAAAGAGAGCGGCGGCGGCAGGAGAACTCTCCGCCAAGGATTTCCCCATGCCAGGATGCTGCGCCCCCTGGCCGGCAAACATGATCCCTTTTTTCACCATGGATACCCCGTCAAACCACAAAAAGAAAGGCGGCGACTCCGCCCTCCCTCCCGTCAAGACAGGAGAAGAAGAGGGGGGAACGCCGCCAGGGCAAGAGCGCCAAGGCGCCCTCAACACAAAGAGCTGGCCGCCACCTGATGAACGGCCTCCACAATGCGCTCGTTCAACTGGAGCCGGAGAAGCTCTCCCACGGCCCGAATCCCATTGGCCACGCCGTGCCCCTGGAAATTGCCATGGCCGATGACGCAGCTGCCTTTCACCCCCAGCAGGGGGGCGCCCCCCACCTCGCTGGCATCGGTCCGGCGCTTGATCTCCCGGAAGGCTCCCTTGCAGAGAAGCCCCCCAAATTTCCACAGAGTCCGGCGCATCACCGACTCCCGGATCATCCCCGAGAGGGACTTGGAAAGCTGCTCGCAGGTCTTCAGCACAATGTTGCCCACGAAACCGTCGCAGACCACCACGTCCACCGTGCCCCGGAAGAGATCGTGGCCCTCAATGTTCCCCAGAAAGCGTATGCCGGGAATCTGACGGAGCACGGCGAAGGCCTCCTGGACCTGACGGTTCCCCTTCCCTTCCTCGGTGCCGTTGCTGAGCAATCCCACCCGGGGAGAGGAAAGACCCAGCACCTGACGGGCATACAGATCGCCCATCACCGCAAAGTGGGCCAACATCAGGGGACTGCAATCCACCGTGGCCCCGGAATCCATGAGCACCCAGGGACCCTTCTCCCCCGGCATCACCGTGGCAATGCCAGGACGGGACACCCCTTCCAGCATCCGCCACTTCAAAAAGGCGGCGCCCACCGCCGCCCCCGTGTTCCCGGCACTGAAAACCCCGCCGGCTCGCCCCGCCTTCACCATGTCCATGGCGACGACGATGGAGCTGCGGGGCTTCTCCCGGATGGCTTTCACCGGATGCTCGTCCATCCCCACGGTCTGCGGGGCGTCCACCAGCTCCAATTGGGGGTGGGAGGGGGAAATCCCCCGCTCCTCCAATCCCCGGGCCACCCGTTCCTGGGGGCCGACGAGCAGGTAGCGATAGGCGTCGCCAAAGGCGGACAACGCCTCGGCAACGCCATCCAGGACCGCAGACGGCGCGTGGTCGCCCCCCATCATATCCACGGCAATGACAACCCTCGAGTCGGACATTGTTCCCGGGGGGCCTCACGGCCCGTCTTTTCCTTGGAGGGACAAACTAGGCCTGGGCCTTTTCCTTCACCTGGAGCACCTGCTTGCCATCATAGTTGCCGCACTTGGTGCAGGCGCGGTGGGGCAGGCAGGGCTCGCCGCAGACGGTGCAGGTGTGGGGCTCCAGACCACGATACCGAATCTGGGCCTTGCGCTGACGGACACGCATCTTGGATTTCTTGCACTGCTGAACAGCCATGGTTCCTAAATCTCCTAATCGTTAACAATGGGTATGATGCTGTAAACAAAAAAAATCGCAACGCCCGGAAGGAAGACAGGGCGGGAAACCGCTCTCCCTTACTCCCCGGGAACCACCCCGTCCAGGGCAGACCAGGGATCCTCCTCCGAGGAATCCTCTCCAGGGCAGCCGCAGGGCCCCTGGTTCAGGTTCGCCCCGCAGCGGGAGCAAAGCCCCTGGCACTCCTCCCGGCAGAGGAAGCGCTGGGGGAAAGACATTAATATATCCTCTCGAAGTCCGTCTGAAAGGTCAACGGTGGTCCCGAAGGCATTCTCCACCTCGTGACACACGTCCTCCGTGGTCACTCTCCAGGAGAAAGGTTCGTCGCACCGGTCGCACCGGGCCTCCACCGTCACGGCCAGGGTTCCCCGGGCCAGGAGATCGGCTCCCCCATTGATGGCCTCCAAATGGAGATGATACTCCACGGGAGAGAGATAGCGCAGGCGTTCCTCCGCCAGGAGCCCCAGTTCTTCCGGGGACGCCTCCCCGGCCAGATCCACCCCTTCCGGGGGCAGATCCACCAGGTCGAATTGCACTCCTCGCAGGCTGTTGTGGGAAAATTCGCCCATGGACATCTCCGGCGGCTCAAATCAGATTCAGGGAGCGGAGGGTCTTCCGAAGGAGTTCCCGGTTGGCGCTTCCCATCTCGCAGAGGGGCAGGCGGTATTCCTCCGCCAGGAGTCCCATGTCCGCCAAGGCGGCCTTCACGGGGATGGGGTTGGCCTCCAGGAACAGGTCGTGGGCCAGGGGATAGTAGCGGCGATGGATGGCCTGCGCCCCGGGCAGATCCCCCGCCAGCATCAGACGGCACATCTCCACATAGGGCTCGGGCGCCACATTGGAAAGGACGCTGATGACTCCCTTGGCTCCCACGGACATCATGGGCAGCGCCAGGCTGTCATCCCCGGACAGGACGGTCAGGTCGCAAAGACGGCCAATGGCGTTGACCCGCTCCACGCTTCCCGCCGCCTCCTTGATGGCCGCCACCTGGGGATGGGAGGCCAAACGCACCACTACATCCAGGGGAATCTCCTTCCCCGTACGCCCCGGCACGTTGTACAGCACGATGGGCAGACGGCTGCACTCCGCCATCGCCACAAAATGACGGTAGAGGCCCTCGGCCGAGGGCTTGTTGTAGTACGGAGTCACCTGCAACGTGGCATCCACCCCCATCTCCTCCACCGCCTTCGTCAGACGAATGGCCTCCTCCGTGGAGTTGGCTCCCGTGCCCGCAATCACCTGGCACCGCCGGGAGACCCTCTCCGCCACAAAGCGAATGACCTCCAAATGCTCCTCCACCGAAAGGGTGGGACTCTCCCCCGTGGTGCCCACGGGAACAACCCCCGCCACCCCGGCGGAAACCTGACGCTCCACCAGGGCCTCCAAAGCAGGATAATCCACCTGACCTTGACGGAAAGGGGTGACAAGCGCAGTGTAGCAGCCCTGGAGTATCATAGTTGTAACTCGTTAAAATGGAAGATGTTATATCGATATGAAAAGAGAAGGAAAAAATTCCAATGCGCCCTCATCCGAAGGAACGCGGGGGAAAGATGGGGGTACTATAAGCCCCTTTCCTCGCCCCATTCCTGGAAACCAGGAGGAAGAGCCTCCCCCCTTCCGTCTCTCCGCCTTCCCGGGGGGGCGTCATTCCTCCCGATGGGTGAAGTGCCGGATTCCCTGAGCGAAGGGAGCGACCGTATCCCCGTGGCCTTCCAGGAGCCACTTGTAGATGGTGAGTCCCTCCAGCCCCACGGGACCCCGGGCGTGGATCTTCGCCGTGGAGATTCCCACCTCCGCCCCCAGGCCGAAGCGGAATCCATCGGCGAAGCGGGTGGAGGCGTTCCAGAAGACATCGGCGGAATCCACCCTGCGCTGGAAGAGAGCCGCACGCTGGGGATCCTGGGTGACAATGGCGTCGGTGTGGTGGGAGCCGTAGCGGTTGATATGGTCGATGGCCTCCGGGAGATCTTCCACCACCTTCACCGAGAGCACCAACCCCACATACTCCGTGGCCCAATCCTCCGGGGTGGCCGGCTCCATGGCGGGACAGAGCCGCCGGCACTCCTCGTCTCCCCGAAGCTCCACTCCGGCGTCCCTCAGCGCCTGGCAGACCCGAGGCAGGAGGGCGGGGGCGGCCTTTCGGTGGACCAGGAGGGTTTCGATGGCATTGCAGGCGGAGGGCGCCTGGGTCTTGGCGTCCACCGCCAGGGTGGCGGCCATCTGGGGATCGGCGCTTTCATCCAGATACAAGTGGCAGATTCCGGCGGAGTGTCCCAGGACGGGGATGGTGGTGTGCTCCATGATGTGGCGCACAAAGGCGTTGGAGCCCCGGGGCACGATGAGGTCGATGAATTCGTTCAGGGAGAGCATCTCCTGCACCTCCTCCCGGCTCTCCAGCAACTGCAGCCAATCCGCCGGCATGCCCGCCTGAACCGTGGCCTGGACAATCACCTCCGCCAGGGCCCGGTTGGTGTGAAAGGCCTCCCGTCCGCCCTTCAGCAGCACCCCGTTTCCGCTCTTCAGACACAGGGAGGAGATCTGCACCAGGGCATCGGGGCGGGCTTCGAAGATCATGCCAATGACCCCGATGGGGCAGCTCACCCGGCGAAGATGGAGTCCCTCCGCCAGCTCCCGGCGGCTGGTCACCTGGCCCAGGGGATCCGGCAGAGCCACCAAGGCCTGGAGACCCGCCACCACATCCCGCAGCTTCCCCTGGTCGAAGAGAAGGCGCTTCCGCAAGGCCTCCCCCAGGGACTCCGCCCCCGCCATGTCCTTCTGGTTGGCCAGGATCAATTCCTCCTGGTGGTCCAAAAGCGCCTGGGCCATGGCCTGGAGGGCCCGGTTCCTGGCCTCCAAGGAAGAATCGGAGAGAGGGAGGGAGGCCGCCTTGGCCGCCTGGGCCATACGTTGGGTGTTGGTCATATCCAAAGAAGAGAAAGGGTTATCGATGGAGGGGAGGAAGCTGACGGCGCTGCCGCTCCTGGGAAAACTTCTGCCAGGCAAAGGAATCTTTCCCCAGAAGACGAACCAGCTGGGAAGGGGTGCACCCCAGCTCCCCGGCGGCGGACGCCAGCTGAAACTCCTCCCGGCGAAGCACGTCAAAAATCCTCCCCAGCCAAAGAGGATACTGGGCAGAGGAGGAACGGGGAACGGGGGAAAGGGGCACAGAGGGAGACAACTCCCCCGGAGAAAGAGGCAACGACACCGCCAGCTCCCCCCGCAACTTCCCCAGGGCATGACGCAAATTCTGATGCTGGGAACGGGAGGTGTCGTCCCCCGCGGAAATCCCCGTGGCCTCGTGGGTCACCCGAACCGCCGTGGAGGTCTTGTTCCGCTTCTGCCCCCCAGGCCCCGTCCCACGAACCGCCTCCACCCGACACTGCTCCCGGAGCAAATTGTCGGAGAGGGAGAGGAGGAGGTATTTTTCCACGGGTTGCAATTCTTTTATAACTGCTTCATTTTCAAGCAGTTATACACTATCCTAAATCTTTGGCAGAGGAAAGATCCGGGAAGCGTTGTCGTAGAAGATGGCCTGTTTTTCCTGGGGAGTGAGGGAGGTTTCCTCCACTTCTTGGCGGGCCTGTTCCAGGGGGGACCAGGGGGAATCGGTGCCGAAGAGGATTTTATCCGGGCCGTGTTTGCGGATGATGCGTTCGAACTGTTGTTGGTCCGGCATCCATCCTTTGGAGAAGGAGGTATCCAGATAGACGGGGGCTCCGGCCAGGTCTTGTTCCACCTGGTCCCAGTTTCGCCAGCCTCCCATATGGGCGCAGATGATGGTGAGATCGGGGTGTCGTTCCGCCAGCCGGGCGAAATCCGCCGGGCGGGAGTGGGGGATGCTTCCCAGGAAGCCGATGTCGCTTCCTGCGTGGAAGAGCACAGGCAGCTTCAGCTCCGCCAGACGCTCCCACAGGGGCGCCAAACGCTCCTCCAAAATCCCGAACTCCTGATACTCCGGATGAAACTTCACCCCCAAAAGCCCCAGGCGGCGAATCCGCTCCGCCTCCCCCAGCACCTCCTCCAACGGCGCATTGGGATAGAGCCCCCCCAGGGAAAGATGGGGCCACCCATTCCAGGCGGAAACCCAGTCGTTCACCGAACGCATCTGACGGGCGCTGGTCACCACCGGACAATTCAGCCACCCGTCATACCCCGCCTTCAACGCCTTCCGCTCCTGATCCTCCAAAGAACCGTCCGTAAAGGCGGGAAGACCATGGGACTTTTGGACGAGGACTTCCACGGCGCGGGCATGGACCTTTTCCGGGAAGACGTGGGAATGGACATCGAAGACAGGCATGGATGCAAGAAAGGGGGAAAGGAGGCTCAAGGGGCGGGGGAGGAGGTTGTCTGGAGGCAGCCGGGGGCATGGGGGCCGGCGTGCTCCCGGGAACATTGCCGGAGCACCGCCTGCTGGGTTCCCCGCTCCACGATGCAGGCGTCGCTGTTGGGAAGATAGGCGAAGAAGAAGAGCTCTTTTTCTCCCTGGGGATTGGTCCACTCCTGAACGCCGGATCCTTCATGGCTCTGGCGAATGGCCTCCAGCACTTCCTGGGGCAATCCCTCGGCTTGATCCAGAAAATCCTCCAGCCCCTCCTCGGGCTTCCGGGTGTCCAGCCGGCAAAGCCCCTCCTCCGCACGATTCAGGAGATATTTCTCCAAAATGCCATCCTCCAGCCCATTGCCATTCTTGGCCAGAAGGCCCACCAGACGCTCGAAATGGACATCCGCCCCCATGACCCCCACAAAGTTCCCCTGGGCATCCAGCACAGGGGCGCTGCAGGCCAGCAGCATCCGCCCCTGTTCCCCAGAATCCCGGTAGGGACGCCCCCAGACGACCTCCGTGGAACGGCTCTCCTCCCAGGCCTTCCGGGTGGCCACATACCAGGGACGCCGACGGTTGTCAAAGTCCTCGGCATATTCGGGATTGAAGGGATAGGCGATTTGCAGCCCCGTTTCCTCCAGCCCCAGGAAGGCCCGCCGGAAGAGAAGCCCCTCCTGGAGCATCTGGGACTCCAACACGGGAATCGACTGGGGAGAGAGCCGGTCCGCCCCGGAGGAGGTCAGCACCAGACGACGGAGGTAGCCTCCCAGAGGCCGCATCCGCTCCAGCATGGGGAGGAATTTTTGGGGGTCTCCCCCAGGGGCCACCACATAGGAGAGGATCTCCGGGTTGATGCGCTTGCCATAATAGACGGGGGAGGAGACCTTTCCGAAGGCGGGGCCTTCCCATTTCCGGTATTCCCGGTACTCCAGCACCGGCATGGCCGAGGCGGAGACCACAGGCGGGGTGCTGTAGAGGAAGGAGGCCAGATCCGCCGTGCGCCGCAGCCGGCCGCTCAAGGAAACCATCTGCTGGGACAGGGCGATGGCGGACTCCATCACCTTGGCCTCCATGGAAAGGAGACGCTGGCGATAGTTCAAGATGTCGTTGTTCTCCTGGAGCATCCGGGAGCGCTCCTGCTCCAGATTCCGCTCCTGAATCGCCCGGTCCCGCACCTGGGCCATGGAAACCACCATCAGCAGCAACGCCGTGATCCAGCCCGCCGCAATGAGCCCCACCACCAACTGGATGTGGTGGGCCAAAAAACGACGGACGCTCATCCACCAAGTGTCAGGACGGGCCGCCACAGGCTCGTCCGCCAAATACCGCCGAATGTCCTGGCAAAATTCCCCCACCGTGGCGTACCGGTCTTCCGGATCATAGGCGGTGGCCTTGTCAATGATGGCCGCCAAGGCAGGATGAATGGGGACGCCGTAGGGATTCTCCACGGGAAGACGATGCCCCGCCAGAATCTCCCCCGCCAATTCCCGGACGCTATGGGCCTGGAAGGCGTGGCGCAAGGTGGCGATTTCGTAGAGGATCAGCCCCAAGGCATAGATGTCGGCCCGGGCGTCCCGGCGTTTGCCCCCATAGGCCTCCGGGGGAATGAAGCGGGGCGTGCCGTCCAAATGAGGCTTGCCGGGACGTTTGGCCTCGGTGGCCAGGCATTTGGCAATGCCCCAGTCCATCACATAGGCCTCTCCATACTCCCCCAGCATGAGATTCTCCGGCTTCAAATCGCAGTGGATCACGCCCCGGGAGTGGGCATAGCCCACGGCATCGCAGAGGCGGAGAAAAATCTCCACGTGGTAGTGGAGCTTGTCCCGATACTCCCATCGGGAAAGGCGATGGTGGGCCAGTTCGGCGGCATCCGCCTCCAGGATTTCCTTGAGGGTGCGCCCCTTCACCAGCTTCATGGCCAGGTGGATCCCGGGGCCCTTGTCCTTCAGCAGCCCATACACGGAGACCACCGCCGGATGCTCCAGCTGGGCGGTGATCAGGGCCTCGTTCCAGAAGGCGTGGCGCACGGCGGGATTGTCCAAATGCTCCGGGCGCAAGGACTTGAGGGCCACAATGCGGCGGAGGACCTTGTCCTGGGCCTGGGAAAGAAGCCCCTGCCCCCCCTCCGCAAAGCGCTTCAGGATGGCATATTGCTCCTCCAACTGCCCCAGATTCAATCCCTCCAGGGAGGTTTCCTCCCCTTCCGGCAGCTCCTCCACCGGCTTCCCCGGGGAAGAAGATTCCGGGGAGAAGGAGGCCGGCTGCCCGTGATGGCCATGCTTCAGCACCCGGTGCTGGAGAAAATCCACCATGTCCCCCAGAACCTTGGTGGTTCCTTCGGCAGAGGCTCCCGGGAGCCTTTCCGGAGCCTTCTCCGGCTTCTCCGGCATCTCCAGACGGCAAGTCACATCCAGCTCCCGAGAGGGAGATTCCTTGGTTGGTTCGGATTTCGGGCACATGGGAGAAAATATAATGGACAGGGGGGAGACTACCGGGGCTCCAGGCGAACGGGAAGAAGGCCTTTCGCCTGCAGCGTGGCGGGGGTCACCCGGCATTCCACCGCCAGAAGACGCACCCCGGCCGCCGCCGCCTCCCGCAGCGCCTCCCCAAAGGCAGGGTCTCTCCGGTCATGGGGGCGCACTTCCGCCATCCCCTCCATCTGCACCACAAAAAGCACGCAGGCCCCATGCCCCCCACGACGCAAATCCGCCAATTCCCGGAGGTGCTTCGCCCCCCGCAAGGTGGGAGCATCGGGGAACATCGCCACCCCATCCTCCTCCAAGGTCACCCCCTTCACCTCCAAAAAGGTGGTCGACTCCCCCTCCTGAATCTGAAAGTCAAAGCGGGAAGCCCCCCAGGATACCTCCCGACGAAAACACGCCCCCGCCCCAAAAAGCCCGGAGACAGGAAGCCACTCCGCCGCCACTTGGTTGGGCGCCTGGGAATCCAAATTCACCATGAGGGGGGCTCTCCCGGGACGCGGCTTCTCCAGGGACACCAAGTCATATCGGGTCTTGCGCAGGGGATTCTCCGAGGGCGCCAAATACACCCGGGTCCCCGGCAAAAGCAATTCCCGGCAGCGCCCCGTGTTCTTCACATGGACCACCTCCCGGCGCCCCTCCACCTCCACATGGGCCACAAAACGGTTGGGCCGCTCCCAAAACCGGGCAGGCACCACCTGACGATATTCCATGGGCGACTCCGCTCCCCCGTCTCAAGGCAAGTTGGCCACCCGGGCCTGGGAGCCAAAGGCCCCGTCCCACGCCCGCCGGAATTTGGCCACGGAGGCCTCGGTCATGGGATGGGCGGCCATCTTCCAGGCCAGCTCCGGCGACACCGTCACGGTGTGCGCCCCCGCTCCCAACACCCCCACAATCTGACGCACATTCCGGAAGGAGGCCGCCAAAATCTGGGAGGAAAGCCCCCGACGCGCGAGAAACTCCGCCGTCCGGGAGACCATCTCCTCCCCGGATTCCCCCCCGTCCTCAATGTGGTTGATGTACGGCGCCAGGAAAGAAGCCCCCTGCGCCGCCGCCAACATGGCCTGGGATACGCTGTGTATGGTGGTGGCCGTAAAGGAAATCCCCGCCTTCCGCAACATCGGCATGGCCCGATACCCTTCCCCCGTCACGGGAACCTTCACGTAGAAGGGCCCCTCCCCCGCCCCATGGGCCCATAACGCCCGGGCATCCTCCAAAATCTCCTCCGCCGTCCCCCCCATCACTTGCACATGCAGAATCCGCTCCGCCCCAATCACCCCCCGGATGTCCTTCAACAACCCCCAAAAATGGGCAGGATGCTCCTTCACGATCAACGTGGGACAGGTGGTCACCCCCGCCAAGGGCAAACCCTCCACCCCACGGACAATCTCCTCGAGATTGGCTGTGTCTAAAAACAAAAACATCACTCGCCTCCAACACTCACCGAAAAAA
>JAEDMH010000161.1 GCA_016303095.1 Lentisphaeria bacterium
ACGTGGGACGACGACTGGTCTGCACGGATTTCCTCTGCCGCATGGTCCGGGTGCTGAAACCCGGAGGCATCTTCCATCTCTCCACCGACTACACCCCCTATTTTCTGAACTGGGTCCAGCTCTTCCAAAATCTGGAGGCGCTCTACGAACCTGCTCCCGAGGGGGCCCAAGACATGGCGGATGTGAAGACCGACTTTGAACTCCACTGGAATGCCCAGGGACAGGAGGTGCATCACATCTGCTATCGGGTGAGGAGCCACGGGGCATGAAGGCGGTTTGCATTCCCTGCTCTGGCTCTGTGGAAGTGGAGGGGCTTCTTCCGGTGCTGGACCATCCCCTCTTCCAGAGGTTGCGCCGCTGCCGCCAGCTGGGGCTGAACGATCTGGTCTTTCCCGGGGCTCGCCATAGCCGTCTGGAACACGCCTTGGGCGTCCTGCGACGGGCGCGTCTGGCGGCCCGTCTCCAGGAGATGTCTCCCCGGGACACCCGCAGCCTGGAGTTGTTCGCCTTGCTCCATGATGTGGGCCATGGACCCTTCTCCCATCAGGTGGAACCCATTCTTCCGGGAGACCACCACCAGCGGGGGGCGCAGGTCATTCGGGAGATGGGGGAGGCCATAGCCGACTGCGGGGGGGAGCCGGAGCGGCTCCTGGCCATGCTGGAGGGGAAGGAGCCCCTGGGGGAGTGGGTCTCGGATCGGAATCTGGGGGCTGACAAGCTGGATTATCTGGAGCGGGACGCCCTCCACCTGGGCTTTACTGGAACCCCGTCCCTGGATCTCCTCCAGGCCAATACCCTCCGCACCCAGGATGGCACGCTGGCTCTCCAGGAAAAGTTCATCGAGGAGGGAAAGCGGGTCCAAAAGTTCTATTCCTATCTCCATCAACACGGCTATCTGAACAAAACCGCCCTCGCCGCCCAGAGAATGCTCCAGTGGGCCCTCCAGCAAAAACTCCGCCGGGAACCCCTGGAAGAGGAGACGGGCATGGCCCTCTGGCGTATGACTGACCAGGAACTGGTGGCCTGGCTTCTCCCGGAAACCTGCCCCGAAGCCCATGACATGCTCCAGCGACTCCTAAACCGACACCTCCATCAAACCTGCCTCTGCCTGAAACCCCAGGGATACGGATATGTGGAAAACGTGGCGGGAAAGGAAATCGTCCTCCAGGAATGGCCCCGGCAAAATCTCTTGAACCTCTCCCGGCGGCTGGCCACCCCGGAACAGACGGAACAGGTGGAAAATCTCCTGGCCGACGCCGCCGGAGTCCCCCGGGGAGAACTCCTCCTGGCCGCCATGCCCTACTTCAAAAAACTCCTCCCCAAAGACCTCCGCATCGCCAACGGCGGCTCCGCCGACTACTGGCTCCTGGAAAAGGACCGGGACCACCGGGCCTCTCTGGAAAGCGACTATCTCCGAACCTTCGCCGTCCGACTGGTCACTCCCCCAGAACGACGCCACGCCCTGGCAAAACACCCCCAGCCACTCCTGAAGGCCCTGGAATCCTTGGCGTAATCCCATCCTCTCTCTCTCTCTCTCTCTCTCTCTGTTGTGAAAAAAATATCAATAGGGAAGGGCGGAGAGGCGTTGGACGGTTACATTACTTCCGTTTTCCGCAAAAACGGGCGGGCGGGGGAGAGCTTCTCCCGTCGGTCACGGCATCGTTTTTTTCCCGTCATAGCGTAGGCTATGGTTTTTTCCCTGCGGTCGACCGGATTGTTGGCCGTCGCTTCACATCAGGCTCCGTCTTTTTTCCTGCGTTTTGCGGGTGGGCCGGGGCATTCCGAGGGCCAGTCGCCGTTGCGGGCGCAGGCCTGACAAGGAGAGCAAGAACATGGCAAATCGCATCATTCTCAACGAGACCTCCTATTTTGGCAAGGGTGCCATCCAGGAAATCGCCACGGAAATCAAGGCCCGGGGCTGCCAGAAGGTGATGTTGTGCACGGATCCCGACCTTCTGAAGTTTGGCGTGGCCACGAAGGTGACCGATGTGCTGGACAAGGCCGGCATTGCCTACAAGGTCTACAGCGGCATCAAGGCCAACCCCACCATTGAGAACGTCCAGGAAGGCGTGGCCTTCTGCAAGGCGGAGGGAGCGGATGTGATTGTGGCGGTGGGCGGCGGCAGCGCCATTGACACCTCCAAGGCCATTGGCATCATCATCACCAACCCCGAGTTTGCCGATGTGCGCAGCCTGGAGGGCGTGGCGCCCACCAAGAAGCCCTGCTTGCCCATCATCGCCGTCTCCACCACCAGCGGCACGGCCGCCGAGGTGACCATCAACTACGTCATCACCGACGTGGAGAAGCACCGGAAGTTCGTCTGCGTGGATCCCCACGACATCCCCGTGGTCTCCATCATCGATCCCGACATGGTCATGTCCATGCCCAAGGGGCTCTGCGCCGCCACCGGCATGGACGCCCTGACCCACGCCATTGAGGGCTACATCACCAAGGGCGCCTGGGAGCTCACGGACATGCTCCACATCACGGCCATCAAGATGATCGCCCAGTATCTCCGGGATTCCGTGAACAAGGACGCCACCGCCCGGGAGAAGATGGCCGTGGCCCAGTACATTGCTGGCATGGGATTCTCCAACGTGGGTCTGGGCATCGTCCACTCCATGGCCCATCCCCTCTCCGCTCTCTATGACACCCCCCACGGCGTGGCCTGCGCCGCCATCCTTCCCACGGTTCTGGCCTACAACGCCCCCGCCACTGGCGAGAAATACAAGGACATCGCCATCGCCATGGGCGTCCAGGGCGTGGAGAAGATGACCCAGGAGGAGTATCGGAAGGCCTGCGTGGACGCCGTCCGTCAGCTGGGCAAGGACGTGGGGATTCCCCAGCATCTCTCCGAGGTGGGCGTGAAGGAAGCCGACATTGACTTCCTGGCGGAATCCGCCATGAAGGATGCCTGCACCCCCGGCAACCCCAAGGATCCCACCAAGGAGGATGTGGTGGCCCTCTACAAGTCCATGCTCTAGTCTGACTTGGAGAGTCCCTCCAGGGAGGGAGAAGCCCATGGGGCCCCCTCCCGCCTCTTTCCCGCCTCTCCGCCCCGGAGGGGCGGGTCTATTTTTCGCTGCTTTCTTGTTTTTGGGGCAATTTTTCCTATACTTTTAGCAAGGACTGCCTAAAGGCACCCGAGATTTTTTGACTTCCTTCCCTTAACGAAAATAACTCCCCTTGCCATGAAGAAATCCTTTACCCTGATTGAATTGCTGGTGGTGATCGCCATCATCGCCATTCTGGCCGCCATGCTGCTGCCCGCCCTCTCCAAGGCCCGGGAAAAGGCCCGCACCATCTCCTGCATCAACAACCAGAAGCAGATCGGGCTGATGAACGCCCTCTATCAGAGCGACTACGACGACTATTTCCTCACCGCTTTCACCCAGTATCCCGACGCCACCGTCCAGAATGCCATCGGCAACCGCTCCCTCACCCCCTGGCAGATCTTCCTCCATGTGGCCTATGGCATGGACGGGAAGGCCTTGGATTGCCCCGTCTCCAACAAGCAGGGCACCGTGGAGGCCATCCGGAAGGGAAAGAGCGGAATCGAAACGGCCCTGAAGGGCGGCTGGGGCGCCGCTGTGGGCCTGGGGAAGAACTTCTCCTACGGCCTGAACTTCGGCACCTTCGGGAAATTCCAGGTGCCCGTGAACTCCGGAACCCCCAGCTGGGATACCTCCTGCGCCTCCGTCCGCCTGGAAGAGGTGGCCGCCCAGGGAGCCCAGTTGAACCGCCTGATCTTCGTGGGCGATGCCACCTGCCTGGATGAGGTGGATTCCGCTACCCTCTCCAAGGTCAATGGCGGGTTCTCCTTCATGATTCAGTTCGAAAACGTCTATCCGGACAATATCTACAAAGCCGGTTACTACACTACCCACTCCCGCCATGCCAACATGACCAACTTCGTCTTCGCCGACGCCCACGCCGAATCCGTCCGCTGGCAGCAGTACTGGAATCCCAACGATACGGATCAAAAGCCCTATTGGTATCCACGCCGGAAGTTTGCCAACAACACCATGGGCTGGTATAAACCCTGAGCAACGGGACGCCTGACGGCGGCTCACTACACCACCCCGCGGCGCCGCCGACAGCAGGCGCCCTGCCCAACCTCTCCCATGGAGAGGGCTGGCCCGCCGCCATAGTGCGGGCGCACAGAAAGCATAAAGAAGCCGGTCCACGCATGGCATGGGCCGGCCTCTTTTGTTTTTTG
>JAEDMH010000025.1 GCA_016303095.1 Lentisphaeria bacterium
CTAGAATCTCTAGAACCTCTAGATTTCTAGATTTCTAGATTTTTTCGCTTTGCGTTAGCGCGCCTCTTGGCGGTGGCGGCGAAGCCATATCAAGAGGAGATGGACGGGGAGAATGGTCAGGGAGAGAGCCAGAACAGAGAGCCATTCCTGGGGGGAGAGGGGGACAGTGCGGAAGACCCGGCCCCCGAAGGTGACAATGAGGAACTGTCCCAGGAGGATGAGGGCGCTGATGAGGAGGAAGGGGCGATTATCCCACAGATGGGAGAAAACTCTGTCCTTGACGCCCCAGCACTTTGTGGCATACAGATTCCAGAATTGGAGGAGAACGAAGAGGGAGAAGAACTTTGTGAGCATGGTGCGGGCATGGGGGGGCGTTTCGGCCCAGCTGTCCAGGATGTCCATTCCCCGGGCGCGGAAGAAGAGGAGGGCGCCCACCAGGATGGCCAGGCAGGGCAGGGACGTTGCCAGGATTTGGCGGAGCATGGGCAGAGAGATCATGAAGTCGCCTTGTCGTCTGGGGGGCAGCTGCATCAGGGCAGGGTCTGGGGGATCCGTGGCCAGGGCGATGGCGGCGAAGGTATCCATGATGAGATTGATCCACAGAACCTGGATGACGGTCAGGGGCAGTTCCAGGTTCAGGAAGGGCCCCAGAATGGCGATGGACAGGGCCACCAGATTCACCGTCAATTGGAAGATGAGGAACTTTTGGAGATTACGATAGAGGGAGCGTCCCCAGAGGACGGCCTGAACAATGCTGGGGAAGGAGTCATCCAGGAGGATGATATCGGCCGCCTCCTTGGCCACGGCGGTTCCCGTCTTTCCCATGGCGATGCCCACGTCCGCCCGGTTCAGGGCGGGGGCGTCATTGGTGCCGTCGCCGGTGACGGCCACCACTTCTCCCTGTTGCCGCAGGCATTGAACCAGCCGGAGCTTGTCATTGGGGCGCGCCCGAGCCATGATGCGGAGGCGTGTGGCGGCGGCCATGGCCTCTTCCTCTTCCAGGGCCTGGAACTGGGCCCCGGTCATGAGCAAGCCCTCCTGGCCCTCCTGGTCCTTGTCCCAGAGACGGCTCTGGCGTGCGATTTCCCGGGCGGTTTCGGGGCTGTCTCCAGTGACCATCTTCACCTGGATGCCGGCCTGTCGGCAGTGGGCCAGCGCCTGGGGGACTTCCGGGCGGACGGGGTCGGCGATGGCAGCGAATCCCATCCACAGCAGATCTGTGGCGACTTGGCTTTCCTCGGGGGAGGACATATCCGGGTTAGGGCGTCCGGCGAATCCCAGGATGCGCATGCCTCGGGCTTGCCAGCTTTGGATTTCTGTCAGGAGGCGGGTGTGGTCTTGGGGCGAGAGGGGGCTTTCGCCCAGGTCGGTGAGGAGTCTGGTGCAATGGGCCAGCAGAATTTCCGGCGCGCCTTTGAGGAAGAGCCAGGGAGTCTGGGGATCCTCCTGGGGACATCCCCGGGTGGCCATGTATTTTCGCTCCGTGGTGAAGGCCCACTGATCTTGGGAAGAGGAGCGGAAGCCTTGGCGGAGGGCATGGTAGTCCCCCTTTTCCTGGTGAAGCCAGAGGAGCAAGGCTCCCTCTGTGGGATTCCCCAGGGGAACGGGGAGCCCGCTCTCTCCCTCGGGGAAGGAGAGCTCCGCCGTGGAATTGACGGCAATGGCCTGGAGAAGAAGGGATTTCCGGCTGGCGGGATATTCCATGTGCTGCACCTGCATCTGGTTCCGGGTGAGGGTGCCCGTCTTGTCCGTGCAGATGACGGTGGCCGCGCCGATGGTCTCGCAGGCATGCATGCGGCGCACCAGGTTGTTGGTGGCCACCATCCGACGCATGGAGTAGGCCAGAGCCAGGGTGACGCTCATGGGCAGCCCCTCGGGCATGGCCATGACGATCAAGGCCACGGAGACCATGAAGAAGGTGAGAAGATGGCTGGCCCCGCTTTCGGAGAGCCAGGCGGAGGGCGTGGGGGGAAGGAGGCCCGTGGCCAGCAGGATTCCGCCGCCGAGAAGCAAAATCAGGAGAGCGGCCGCCAGAGGAATCCCCCAGCCGCGCCCCCCGCCAGTCTCCAGCCAGCGGGGACGCTTCCAGGGCAGATGCGCCATGGCGGCGCCGGTGTAGAAGCTGGGAATCCAGACGCGGCAGAGGGCCACGGCTCCGGCGGCCAGCAAAAGGAGGGTGGCCGCCCACTGGGGACCGCTTTGGACCATCCGTCCCGTGAGGGAGGCATGGAGCACGAGAGCCAGGAACGTGAGGGCGGAGGCTCCCATGCCAATGGCGCCGATTTGCTCCGCCAAATGATCCAATTGGCGCATCAGCGGGGTGGGATCCGCCGTGGTCTGGGCCGCCGCCGTGGCGGTCTTCCCCAATTCCGTCTCTCCCCCCACGGCCCGGACACGCCCCAAGGCGTGCCCCTGAACCACCGGAGTCCCTTTGAGAACCAGCCAGGAGGGATAGGTCTCCTCCGCCGATCCGGATCCCTCTTCCACCCCACGGGGAAATTTCTCCACAGGCACGGATTCCCCGGTGAGACGGGACTGATCCACCATCAAGCCCGCAGATTCCAATACCTCCAAATCCGCCGGCACCTCCTCCCCTTGATCCAGCACCACCAAATCCCCCACCACAACCTCCCGACGGGAGATCTCCCGAATCCCCTCCCGACGAATGACCTTCACGGGCGTGTCCTGATTGACCTGGTTCAGGACATCAAACTCCTTCTCCGCCTGCAACTCGTTGACCAAGGCCAAAACCGTGGCCAGGACAATGGCCACTAAAATCCCCATGGCCTCCACGGCCTGCCCCGTCAAAATCGCCAAAAGGGCGGCAATGACCAAAATCCGTATGATGGGATCGTCAAATTTCCGGAGCAACTGCCTCCACCATGCCTCCCGAGGCGGCGGCAAAAGAATGTTCTCTCCATGAAGACGACGACTTTCCAGGACTTCCTCCGGAGTGAGGCCCTGGAGGGAATGAGGAAGGGAAGACGAAGAGGAGGGGGTGACCATGGAAGGGACAATGGGGAAGGAGGATAGAATGGGAAGGGTCACAATCAGACACAAAGGTACTATAGATGACTCCTTCCTCTCCCTGTCTCTCTGTTGTATTAGCATTTGGTAAGGTATTCTGGAGATCTGGAGATCTGGCAAGCAACACCTCCGTGCGCCGGCTTGCCGGCGTTTCTGTGTCCGACCTGTTGGCCCTTTGTGTGTTCCGTGTTTCCGCGGCAGTGTTTTTTTGCCATCGGGGAAACCCTATCCTGGTGCTATGTTATCTCCTCTTCTTTTCTCTTCCTCTTCTTCTTTCTTTGCCGGGGAGCTGGAAAATGGGGGCTGCGAAGCGTATACATTGATGTACAGACGGCGGAAAAGGCGGGTGGACTGCGCCTTTTCCGGGTGTGCCGTCCCGGTGTGAGCCTTAGATCTGTTCGGCGGTGTTGTGCTTTGGCAGGATGGGGGGCGGGGCTTTTTTTTGATTTCGGGTTTCATGCGCGGATTTCCTTGCCTCATCCTACTTTTTCTTCTCCTGGCGGCGGAGGGCCTCCTTGGGGGGGCGTCTCCCTGCGTGGTGGTGATGACGGCCCCGGGGCCCTCTGCCCCTTTGCGTCTCAAGGCCAGGAAGATGGTGGCGAATGCCTTGTCGACCCAGGGGTGGCGGCTCTTGGACGCGGGGGAGGCGGAGACCAGTGCCCGGCGTCCTTGGGAGCGCTTCCGGGATTTTCGCCTGGGTCAACCGGAGGTGGAGGGGGCGGTGGTGGTGCAGTTGAATCCTGAGGAGGGGGGCTGGGTGCTGTCCGCGGAATGTCTTTGGTGGGGGAAGGAAGGAGAGAACACCTGGAGTCGGGGACAGCTCTATGGGGTGCGTCTCCCCGAGAATTGGTCGGAGACGACTCCTCTTCCGGGCTTGGGAGAACAGCTGCAGAAGCGTGGGGAGAGGGAGCCCATGGTAGCCATGATGGGCACCTTTTCCCTCGTGCCGGAAATGCCCCTTTCCTGCTACCAGAATTGCAATCGCCAATTGGGCGCCGCTCTCTTGGGGCGGTATTGCCGGCTGCGTCCCCGGGGGGAGGCGGATTTCGCCCTGCAGCAACTGGGGGTGGCCACGCTGGCGGAACTTTCCCCGGAACAGGCGGGTCTTCTCATGGAAAAACTGGGTTGCACGGTTCTCGTTCAGGCCAAAGTCGACACCTATCGCATCTCCCGGGCAAGCCAGCGACGGGATCGGCGGAGGGACCGGCGGGCTCCGGATACGATTCTCCTAGCGGAGATGGGCGGGGAGATCCAGGTGTGGATCCAGCATCGCCCGAGTTTGTTGCGCCTCCCCTTTCACCGGCTCCTGACCAATCAGGATTCCCGTCTGACGGGGGGGCATGAGGATGGCACGGGGCGTCAGGCATGGGAGGCCTTCGGACAGGAAGCCATGGCCCTGACCCTGGAGGAGAGTTTGCGCCAATTCAATCTTCTCGCCCCTTGAGGATTGTCCCCAGAATCTCAGAACAAGCAGGATGTTATTATTCCCACATGGCAGCGGAGAGAGGAAGATGCCCAAGATGAAGTTCGGCTTTTCCCGTAAGGAAGAAGAGAGCAAGGAAAGACGCGGAGCCGGGAGGGCCATGATGGCCTTTCTGGTGGTGTTGATGTTGGGGGCCTCCTGCGCAACCTCTGCCAAATTCGACTACGCCCAGGCGGAAAGCATCATGTTCAAGGCATCGGGAGGCACTCCCCTGCCTCCTTTGACCGTGGTTCCCTTCCTGGATCGCAGACCCCCCAAGACCTTGGGAGAGGAGGCTAGCGATCAGCTGAAGAGAGAACTGACGGAACGGGGGGACTACCGCCTGGGATGGATCCCCCTGCTGCCCTACGCCTGGACCAGCCGCCAGATCCCGGAAAGTCCCGAGGTGCATCTGGCCACCCTCCGCAGTTTCTGGTGCAACTTCGACCGGGAGTTGGCGGAGGCGGCCGTCACCAGCATCCGACACTCCGAACTCTTTCAGGATGTGTTCTTCGCCGAAAAGCCCGAACAGGCCACCACACGCTATCTCCTCCAGGGAACCCTCCTCTCCTCCGAATATCAGGGAGAACGGCTGACCTATGGACTTACCTATCTCTTCTCTCCCGCTCTCTGGGTCTGCGGCTTCCCCATGGCCGTCTCCCATAACTCCCTCTCCTTGGTCTTCCGCCTCATCGACCGGGAAAAAAAGGAGGTGCTATGGAGATTCCGCTTCGACGGCGTGAACCACCATGTCCAATTCCTCTACGGAGATGTGGGAGAAGATGCCTCCGGATATGCCATCCTCATGAAACAGGCCATGAACGCCGTCCTCTATGACCTGGAGCAAAAGGTGGAAAAGGCGCGGCAGGAGGGGCTCGCCACTCCCTAGAAGCCTCCCCAGTGATTCCCCCTCGGGGGAGGAGCGTGAGGCGCGCGCCCGAATCCGCCCCCCCCCCCGTTCTCGTTTTTCCCGTTTCTGGCCCTGAAAAGTCCCCTTTGGGGAAAACATCGGTTAGAAAAATCTTCATGAATGGCGTAATAGAAGATGAGGAGACGGGAAAGATTCCTGAGGAGCGAGGCTTGTCTCCTGTGTGTTTCCCTCGCATGTTGTCAATCCCATTCCCTAGGAAGGAGGAAGAACAATGAAGAAATTTGCCCATGCTTTGGCGGTTTTTGCCCTGGTTGCGATTTTCTCCGGGTCTGTGGTGGCGGGGCCCCGTCCTGGCGGCCCTGGCCGTCCTGGCGGTCCTGGCCGTCCTCCGGTCCATCGGAACTATGGTCGTCCGGCGCCCCCTCCTCCTCGTTATGGGTATTCGGGTCGTCATCATGACCGCCATCATGACCGCCATCATGACCGGGGGCCCAGTCGGGGCTGGTGGAACGGGGCCTTGGTGGTGGGGGCCACGCTGGGCTTGTTGGACATTGCCACCCGTGGCTTGACGGAGACGCAGGTGGTGGAGCGTACCACGGTGATTCAGCCCACTCCGGTGCAGCAGCCCACGGTGATTTACACCCAGCCGGCTCCGGTGCAGTCCACGGTGGTTTATCCCCAGGCTTTTCCGGTGCAGCAGCCCACGGTGATTTACACCCAGCCCGCCACCACCGTGACCCCGGCTTCGGTGATCTATCGGTAAGCCCATGGAGCTGGAGGCGACCAGTGGCAGCATGCTGTCAGGCATCGGACGGAATGATCCGGATGCCTGGCAGCGCTTTTACGACCGCTACAAGGTCCTGGTCTATCTGCGGGGGCGCCGCTACGGGTTCTCTCCCGCAGACTTGGACGACTTGCTCAGCCGGGTCATGGGGAAGTGCTTCTCCCCCACGGGGGGCAAGGGGAAGGTGGTGTTGTCCTTCAATCCTTCCAAGGGCCGGTTTCGTGACTATTTTTGCCGGGTGGTGAACAACGAGGCGGTGACCATGTTGCGGGAGCGGGGGCGTCGCCGGGAGGTGCCCGGGGCCTTGCCGGACGGGAAGGAGATGGATTTTCCCGATCATCGGGAATCGGAGGCCATGGAGGCGGAGTATCGTCTCTGTCTGGTTCACGAGGCCTTTGAGGAGGTGCGACGGGTATTGCCTCCCCGTCAGGTGCAGGCTTTCATCGCCGTGCGCATGGATCAGGTCTCTCCCCGGAAGGTGAGTCAGATGCAAGGCACTTCCCTGGCCACGGTCTACCAGGATATCGCCACGGTGGCGGCGGAGATTCGCCGTCGTGTCGCCCGGATGGAGGAGGAATAGGATGGGACATTTGTGCGAGCAGGAACTGGTGGAATTGGTCTTTGGGGAAGGCAACTTCCTGCGCCGTTGGCTCTCCCGCCGCCATTTGGGGAAGTGTGCCCAATGCCGGGAGCATTACCAGGGGTTGTGCCAGGAGCAGGAGTCCCAGCGGGAGTTGGCGGAGCAGCTGCGGGAGTATGGCGACTGTTGTCAGGAGGCGGAGAAGACCATGACCATGCCCCGTCCTCCGGGGGCTGAGAAGATGGGAGAGGGGGAGGAGGGATGAAGGGGCGTGGCCCCCTCTTGGGGAAGAGGGGGAAAATATGAAGAATGCCTGGGAGGGAAGGGCGTTCTGTGGTCTTCCCCCGGAGTATATTCTGGAAGTAGGCGGATAGGGGAGGCGGCAGGAAGTCTTCTCCCCCCTCGATGCCATTCCCTTTCTCCGTGACCCCAAGACCATGGGCCTCCCAGAGCAGGCAATCTCCCGATTGTGAACCACCCCCCCTCTTCCATCTCAGAACGGGAACCACGCGCCTCGGATTCCCCGTTGCCCCGGCTGCTGGAGGGGGTGGTGACCTTGCGAAAAATCAGCGCCGGCGCCTATGGAACGGTCTATTTGGGACGGGATGCGGCGCATCGGGAACTGGCGGTAAAGGCCCTGCATCCCCAGGTTTCCCTGGAGGGGCAAGAGCGGGAGCGCCAGGGATTGGTGGCCTTTCTGGAGGAGTTCCAGAACGGGGACGAGCATCTTCTCACGGTGCATCAGATCTCTCCGCCGGGCCAGCTCCTTTGCTATTCCATGGAGCTGGCGGACAATCTGAACGACCCCTGTTCCTCCGACGACTATGCCTCCGCCACCCTGGGGGCATGGATGGCACGTCATGGTCCCGCCACCGTGGAGCAGGTGGTGGATTGGATGCACCAACTGTTGGACGGGGTGGGGGCCCTTCATGCTCGCGGCCTCCTCCATCGAGACCTGAAACCGGGAAATCTCTATTTTGTCCGGGGACGTCTGAAGATCGGGGATTACGGTCTAGTGACGCGCTGGAATCCTGAAAGCACCCTGATTGGCACGGAAGCGTACATTCCGGAAGGGCTGAAAGCCGCCTCTCCGGAAATGGATCTCTATGCCCTGGGGAAGATTCTCTACACGCTGATTACGGGCTTGCCGGTGGGGGAGTATCCCCGGATTCCCAGGGAAAAGATGTCGAATCGGGCGCTGGTGGCCCTGAATCGCTTTGTCCTGGAGCGGGCTTGCTCCGATGTGCCCGCCCACCGCTTTCATACGGTGCAAGCCTTCCGGGAGGCGTTCGACCGCATCTGCAATCCTGCCGCCCGCCTTCAACGGAGACGGATCCTCATGGGGCGTCTCCAGGCGGCGGGAATCCTGGCGGGGGTGATGCTGGCGGCGGCCTTGGGAGGAATCTGGTTTTGGGAGCGTTTGAACCAAGGAGGCGCGGACTATTCCCCTGACCCGCTGCGATGGTTCGAGCAAATTTCTCCCTCCCTGGGGGAGATGCATTTGGCATTCCATGAGGAGCGCTTCCCGGAGACGGATTCCCCGGAAACGAAGGTTGCTTTTTTTCTGGAGGAGTTTTCCATGGAGAAGGAGGAGTTCGAGCTCTATTTTGAGGCGACCTCCGATCGGCGTCTGGCGGAATTGCGGGTGGCGTTTTTGGATTCGGCGGGGGAGGTGGTGAAGGAGATTCGGAGTTTGCTGACGCCCCGGGGAGTCTATTCGGAGACGACCCTCATCTCCGGGGAGTCCCGAGGGGCGCAGACCTGGGGCATCCGCGTTCTTGCCCGAAGGAAGCAGGAGTGGCTTTTGCTGGCCAATGGAAGACCTGTCCTGGACACCCCTCCTCCCTCCTTCCCTCCCCCCTGGCACATCCGGCTTACCCTCTCCTCTCAGGAGGAGGGACAGTTGGCCCTGAAGAGACTCTGCGTCTTCACTCCCTAGCCCCTCCCTCTCTCTTGCCGGAAAAGGGCCTCCTTCGGCTTCCCCACCGGCCTCCTCTCTTTTCCTGTGTGTCCCCATGCGTGAACTCTGCGGCTTTGTCCTGGCTGCCGGCGAAGGAAGCCGGATGCGCCCCGCCACCTTCTTGCGTCCCAAGGCCCTCCTGCCCTTTTGCGGAGTGCCTCTCCTCACCTTGGCGTTGGAGGAGCTGCGGGCTCTTCCCCAGGTGAAGAGACTGGTGGTGAACGCCGCCTATTTGGGGGAGCAGGTGGAGGAAGCCTGTGGACGGTATGGCCAGGAATACGGGGTGGAGGTGAGGTGTTCCCGGGAGGCGCGTCGTCTGAACCACGGGGGCGGGCTGCGGAAGGGGGTGAAGGAATGTGCCCCCTTGGCCGATGCCATCCTGGTGCGCAATGTGGACGTGGTGCATAACTTCCCTTTGGAGAGTCTGTTGCGTTTCCATGAGGAACGCCAGGCGGATGTGAGCGCCCTCCTGGTGCCGCCGCTCCGTCCCGAAGGAGTGAAGATTTCTTCCCACGGAGACATCCTGGATTTCCATTCTTCCGAGGGCGGGTATACCTTTGCCGGTATCTATGTAATGCGCCGGGACATCCTGGATTTTCTCCCCCCGGAGGAGGAGGCCCCCAGCATTCTCCTGGCCTTCCGCCGTGCCGCCGCCGCAGGACGCCGGGTTTTGGGCTGCGTGGCCGATTCTCAGGTCTTCTGGTCGGATGTGGGCACTCCCGCAGAGTATCTCCAGGCCCACGGAGCCGTGATGGACTGCGCTGTCCCGGGCAATCCCGCCCTGCGCCAGGCCATTGTGGAACAAAGTCTTCGCCGGGCTGCCCTGGAGCAGGCGGGCGTCCGCTGCCAGGGCGCCTTGGGCCTGGGGAAAAATCTCCAGGTTCCCGCCGGGAGCCATCTTCATCAAGTGGTCCTGTGGGATGATACCCGCCTCCCCGCCCCAGCTCTCTACTCCACAGGCATTCTCTGGGGAACTCCCCCGCCTCCCCTTCCTCCCACCAGCCCAGGCCGCCAGCCGGATGCCCGCATCGCCCAGACCCTCCATCTCCGTCTTCCCGCTCCCTCCCCAGGGACTTCCCCAGGGGGAGGGGTGCTGAAGCAGGGGTCGGGTCGGCGCTACGTGCCTCTAGTGGAAGAGGAGACAGGCCGGGAGAAGGGGGTGTTGTGGAGCGCCTATTCCCTGGAGCGCAGGGAAAATTCCGCCTTTGTGGCCGTGGCCCGCTTTCTCCAGGCTCTGGAGATTCCCGTGCCCGACATTCTCCTGCATTTCCCGGAGGCCGGCGAGGTGGTGATGGAGGATGTGGGACGGCTGGATTTGATGGGCGTGCCTCCCGCTGAGCGGGGACCGTGGCTCTCTCAGCTGGTGGCCCAGGCCGCCAGACTTCATGTCCATGGCCTGCGCCATCCCCTGGCTCCTGCTCTCCCTCTTCAGCCCCCTTTCACCCAGGAAACCTATCGGTGGGAACGAGACTACTTCCGCCATCATCTCCTGGAAACCGTGCTGGATGCCCCGGAACTCTGGAGCGAAGAGGCCTCCGCCGAATCCGCCAGAATCCAGTCCCTCCTGCTGGCAGAACCCCCCGCTCTGATTCACCGGGATTTTCAGGGGGCCAACGTGAAGGTGCAACGAGAACAGGGGCGTTGTCTCTGGATTGATTTCCAGGGGATGCGCCAGGGGGCGGCCGCCTACGACTTGGCCTCCCTCCTCTATGATCCCTATGTGGAATACTCTCCCCAGGAACGGCTTGACGCTTGGAGGGCATACGCCAAGGCAGGGGAACGGGAAGGGGGAACCCCGCCCCAGGAACGAATCTTCCACCTGGCCGCCGTCCAACGGCTGATGCAGGCCCTGGGGGCCTATGGAAAATTGTGGCGCCAGGATGGATTGGGGTGGTATCAGCACCACATTGCCTCGGGCCTGGCCCATCTTCGCCAGGCGGCCCAGGCCGGCGGATTGCCGGGATTCTGCGCCTTGGCCGCCCAGGCCCAGGAAAAATGGAGCCTTCTGGAGCAAGACGAGGGGAAGAGACTGGGGTGATCCCCCATCATCCTGTTGCCCCCCCATGATACAAACAAAAGAGGCGGCCGTCGGGAGGAGTTTCCCGGCGACCGCCTTCTGGTTTCCCCTCCTCCTGTTTTCAGGGAGGAGGGGCTTCGCAAGCAGGTTAGAACTCGTATTTGAGGCCCAGGGAGAGGAGATCCGTGTAGCCACGGTAGGTGCCCTTGATGTACTGGGTCTCGGAGAGCTTCTGGATGGCGTGGCTGCGATGGAAGAAGATGTGGTTCCAGCCGGCGTCCAACCGAAGGTGCTCGTTCCACTGGTAGGAGGCGCCGACGCAGGCCCAAATCCGGTGGGAGTCGGGCAGCATCACGGTCTTGTTCTCCTGCTTGGTGACGGCCCGCTGATCAAAGGCGGTGCCGCAACGCAGGGTCCACTTGTCGTTGAGCTTGTATTCTCCGCCCAGGGAGAAGCGCCAGGAGTCGTGCCACTTCATCACCTGGGTGTTCTTGGTCACCAGAGGCCCACGCTGGAAGACGGTGGTCATCTCCTTCATGGTGCTCCACTGGGTCCAGGCAATGTCCGCCATCAAGGTCAGCTTGTCGGTGATCTTCTGCTGGACGCCAAAGTTCACATTCTGGGGCATCTTCAGCTTCAGGGTGGCGTGATCCTTGTAGTGGGTGCCCGTGCCCAGGAAAGCGCCCAGCATGGGGGGGATGTTGTAGAACTTGGCGTCCAGATCCAGTTCATAGGTGGAGCGGGAGCGATAGCCCAGACCAAAGGTGGTGCCTTCCCAGGGCTTCCACACCACGCCCAGGGTGAAGCCAATGCCCACGTCATCCCCCTTCATCTGGAGCTTGGTGTCCCGTCCATAGGTGGCGGTGGGCAGCTTCTGGCGGGCCTTCATTTCCGCATAGTCAATCATCAGTCCGGCGCCCACGGCCAGGGTGTCGGAGAGGCGATAGGAGACGGAGGGGAGGATTTCGATGACGGCGATGGAGGTGTCGATGCCAAAGTAGCGTCCCACCCAGTTGCGGTGGTAGTTGGTGGCGGTGCCGCTGGTGGCGCTCATGGCCAGATTCAGATTCAGCCCATCGCCGATGGGATAGACATAGTCCAAGTTGGGGATGAGGGTCTGGCGGATGATGTCGCCGCTTTCATGTCCGGGAATGGTGCTGCCATCGTCATGGAACTTGACTTTTCCCGTGAGTATATGGTTTCCCAGCACCAGGGTGGGGCGTTCCACCCAGGCCGCGCCGGCGGGGTTGAAATAGAGGGCGGAGGGATCGTCAGTGCTGGCCGTCATGCCCGCCAAGCCCCGCCCCAGGCCGGAGACGGACTGCTCCAGGATGGAGAATCCGGAGGCGAAGAGGAGGGCGGAGGAAAGAAGACTGCAGAGAAGGAGGAGTTTCTTCATGATGTCTTGGGGAAGAAGGGAAACAGGGGGCGCACTTGCACTCGGGAAAAAAGAGGGAGGCGGAAACCCTGGAAAGGCCTGTAAGATAATCCCTAATGGGTAAATTGTGCCATCTCTAGGTGGGATACGGCCTCCCGGGGGACCCATGGGGGAAACAGGTCGGACAGGGAAACGCCGGCAAACCGGCGCCAGAGAACACGGAGAGACCCTGCGGGGCCACGGAGGACACGGAGGCCCGGCAAGCCGGGCGCGCGGAGAGGGGCGCTGCCGCTTCAACACAGAGGACACGGAAACGCCGGCAAGCCGGCGCACGGAAACCACGGAGAGGGGCGGTCCGTGCTGCCCGCACGTCCCGCCCTGGGTTCTTTTTTGTGGGGCGGGGCGGCCGACGGTGGCCGTCTGCCTTGTGGCTGCCGGGGGCGCTTCTGGGGAGAAAATGCCCTGCCGGGCACCCTCTCCCCCTGGCTTCCCCGGCACCCACTTTCTGGACGGGATGCCCCGCCCAGAAACGCCCCCACCACTGGCCTATTTTTGGGATGTAAATCCTAGCCCCTCTAGGATTTCTAGATTTCTAGATCCCCCGCTTGCGGGGGGGAAGGGGGGATCCTCATGAACCGCGTAGCGGTGGGAGGATCGCTAGACGGGGGTGAAGGGAGGCCCAAGGGGCCGACCGAAACCCCCGGCAGGATCGAAAATGAATCCGAACCCCGTAGGGGTGGCAGGCACGATTTCGACGGGGGTGAAAGCGCAAGCGCAACCCCCGGCGCCTCTAGAATCTCTAGCTTTCTAGCTTTCTAGAGTGGCTAGCTTTTTAGCTTTTCCCTGCTTTTATGGGGGAGTAGGGATTATTCTTCGGCGGGGAGCCAGTCTTCCAGGATCAAGGGGAAGAGGGGGCAGTCGAAGGCATCGGAGCGGAGGGTGGGGGCGATATGCTGGAGGACCCACTTTTCCTGGAAGCTCTTTTGCATTTTTCTGAGGAGTTCCTCCTCCGTGGGGATTCCCTCTGGCTCTCGCTTGGAGAGAAGGATTTGGGCGACCTTGAGGGTTTCCTCCCCTCCTGCCTGCTGAGGAGGATATTCCTCCAGCACCCGGATATAGCGGTAGGAGGTAGGCGTTTCGATGAGTCCGCTGGTCTGTCCTTTGCCCAGAGTGAAAGGCTGTCCCCAGTTGCAGTCGGTGATTTCCTGGCGGGTCATGGGGGTGGAGAAGACGCCGCCGTTCACGGATTCAGTGCCTTCGGAGAAGGTTTTCGCCAGGAGGCAGAACCCCTCGTCGGTGTGAAAACCATCCATCTCGGCAATGGTCTTGAACTCCTCCAGTTTCTTCGCCATCTCCTGTTGGAAGTAATCCCGGAGTCCCTGGAGTTTCTTTTTCCCTTCCTCCAGGACTTCCGGGGGAACCTGGACTTCCTCCAGACGGCTGTCCAGATATTTCAGGAGGAGAAGGGCGTCGGAGCGGGAGAGTTGGAGAGGGCTGGCGGGGGTGTCGGAGAATCGGGCCAGATAGTCGTCCAGGGTTTTCCCGGGGTTGGTTTCCGCCCAGCGGAGGGAGAGGCGATGACGATCCGTCTCGGTGGGGGGCTGGCATTTCTCCCGGGCCTCCTGGAGGAGGACCTTTTGCTGGATGATTCCCCGGAGGAATTGAAGGCATTTCTTTTGTTGTCTGGTATCCTTCTCAAAGGAGGTGGCGTTCTGGTTGCTTCCCGTATTTCCCCGGCGAGAAACGCTCTGCACCCGCTGGAAATAATCCAGGATCTCGCTATAGGTGTATTCCTGGTGGAAGAGACGCAAGGCCACATCCCGTCCGGCCAGCATGGCCATGCCGGCAGAGGTGAGGGGCGACTCCTCTTCCTCCGAAGACTCCCCTGCCTTGTCGAATTCCGGCGCGGTGGTTTCCTCCAGGGCAGTGGGCGTCGCCTCGGGAGCGGGTGTGGGTGTGGGTGAGGGTGAGGGGGAGCATCCGGGGGCGACGGCCAGGAGAAGGAGAACGCAAAGGAGGGGGAGCAGGGAGTTCATGAGCGGGAGCAGGGAGGGTAGGGAAAATGTCTGTGTGTGGGGGGGGAGGGGGAAATGGTCAGGGATCCACTCGCTGTTCTCCCTTGGCGTTTTTCAACCAAAGGTAGGCTTCTTCCCGGTTGGTGACCCCATCCCCATGGGTCACGTTGTCCATATATTCCAAGGCGGTTTGCTGCTGCCAATCCTGGCCGTTTTCCAGGATTTCCAAAAAGATGGGAAGAGCCAGGGACACATCCATGGTGGAGATTTTCAGCATAAGGACATCCAGGGAATCCTGGTCGGTGCAGGCCAGCAGGGCTTCCTTGGCGGAGTCATAGAACTCGTCCAGATCCAAGTCCTCCGTGGGTTCCAATTCTCCCTCCTCCGAGGTGTTGATCTCCGTGGCAATGGTGTCCAGAATGCCGCTGATGGCGGAGACGGCCTCCTGGGCAATCTCCGGCTCTCCATCTCCCACCAACTGGGACAACAGGTGAATGGCGGCGGGATTGCTGACCCACTGCAGGGGAGCGATGGCCGCATAACGACGCACCTCCGAGGCAGACTCCGTCAGAAAAGCCGCCTGGGCTAAAATGTCCTCGGTCTGGTTGGTGTCCAAAATCTCCTGCATCCGCTGCACTTCGCTGTCCTTGGCGCCCTCCTCTTCCCAATCTCTCTGGGAAGAGATGAAGATCTCCTCTGTTCCCTCCCCAGGAGACTCCTCCGGGATGACCGCGGGCATGGTGTCCATGGCAGAAGAAGGCGCTCCCTCCTGAGGAGTGGCCTCCCTGGTAACTTCTCCCTGGGTAGGCGATGAGCCGGTGTTCCGCAGCCCAAAGGCAATGGCTCCTGCCAGGAGCAGCAGGACAAGGAGGGAAAAAATCAGGTTCTTGTGCATGGAAAAAAGAAAGGAGGGGGGAAGAGTGCAGGGAGGGACATAGCCCCCGGAACAAGGAGGCCGCCTTTTGACTCTCCTTGGCGTGAGGGGTTCCCAGAAGACAGGGGGAGAGGAGGCAAGGGAACCGTAAACTCCGGTGGGCACGCCTTCCCTCTCCCCTCTCAAGACAAAAAAAAGGAAGGAATAGCGAACTATTCCTTCCTTTCTGGAGATAGGCCAGTCTTCACGGAAAGACCAAGCCTATCTTTTGGGCATCCAAGGCTGGATTACTCGCCCCAGGGCTGGCTGGGTTCCAGGCCCTCGGGGAGGCTATCCTCGTGCTGGGGGGCGAAGACGTACTTCTCACCCTTGCGGAGCTTCTGGAAGATGGCTTCCTCGGCCTCGGCGAAGGTCTCGAAACGGATGGCCTTCTTGTTGAAGGTCAGAGCGTTGTTCAGCTTCAGGGTGAAGGTGCCAGGCAGGGGAGCCCAGTCATCCATGATGGGGGTCTCGGGATCGCAGACGTCGAAGAGGAAGTCGTTGCAGATGCCGGTGTACTCGGTGTGACCCACCACGGAGCCGGAGAGGGTCTTCACCATCCAGCAGGTGGTCTCGTTGGTGACCACGGTGGTGGTGGTGCCGTCGCAGTCATCGCCCTCGGTGATGGTTTCCTTCTCCACGGTGGTCAGCTTGGAGACCTTGCCGTAGCCCTGGCCGTAGAGGTAGTTATCGGCGCTGAGGTTGTCCAGACCCAGGAAGCCCACGTGGTTGTCCTGACCCCAGACCAGGGGCAGTTCGAAGTCACCAGCGGCGTCGGTGAACTTGTCGCCGTTCACGACTTCCTGGCCACGGAGCATGGGCTTGGCACCGAACATGTTGGCGGAGAAGTCGCCAGCGGCGCGATAGATGTTCTTGGCCTTGTCACCGCTGCGGGTGATGTAGAAGACGACCACGTTGTTATCCGTGCTCTCTTCCATGGCGCCTTCGCACTTCTCGCAGGCATCCATCACCATGTAGCCGGTGAACTTGTCGCTGACCACCTTGGGGGAGTCCATCTTGGCGTTCTTCACGACGACGCCGTCGGCCTTCTTGTAGGAGTAGGTCACCTGCTTGACATCCAGGCGCTTGAAGGAAGCGGAGAAGTCATAGACCAGGACCTGAGCCATGCTGCTGAAGCAGAACGCTGCAACAAACAAAGCGATGAGAGATTTCTTCATTGTGCTTGTCCTTGTATTGGGGTTGAGGGGAACGATTGGGGAAACAAACCTAAAAAACAAAAATGTCTTTGAGCCCGGGGGGCGCGGGAGCTGCTCGAAAGGAATCCCAATGGGAAGATTCCTACGTCCCCGGCCATTTTTCAAGGTACGAACACGTACTCTAGCGCACTCGCCAGGGGGTTGCAAGCGGAAAATTTCAGATTTTCCAAAAAATCCCCCGGCTTTTCACGTTTTCATCATAAAATAACTTTTTTTCTGCCTATTGCAAGCGTGTGCCAGGGAAATATTTTTCTTCCGGGGAGGGAGGGTGGGGGTTACTTCATATGAAAATGCCCCGGGGATCCCTCTTCCCTCCGTTCGCTTATGTTGCAGGAAGGGGAGTCCCCGGGGCAGTGGTGGGTAGGGTTATTTCTTGGGGGTGGCCTCCTGGATTTGCGTGAGCAGGGTCTTTTCCTCTTCATAGAGGGGCTGCAGCTTGGGCTCCGCCGCCTGGTACATGGCCTGGATCTGGTTCTCCAGCTCCGTCACCTTTCCCTGGAGGGCGGCGTCCGCCTGGCAGGCGGCCTTCTCCAACTTCCGGATTTGATTCCGCTTATACAGAAGCTTGCCCCGGAGCTGCTTCACCGTGGGAGCCTCCTGGACCGTCTCCGTCTTCGGGGACTCCGCCTCCTGGGGGGTGGCGGCGGAGAGCAGGGGACACAGCAGGGCACCGCTGAGCAGAAGGAAGAGAAACAGGACATTGCGACTTTTCATGCAGGTTCTCCTTATGGGATGGGAGGAAGATGCCAACCCTCCGCTCGACGGGACAACTGGGAGGCCCCTGTGCCTCGAATCGAGGCTCCCCAAGGGAGGAGGGAAGGCGGCGGCTTCAACGTGGGGTTGGAATGGGGGGAACAGGGACCTCGCCCTTACCATAAGGGGAATTTTCATAAATGCAAGTCTACTTTCATAAAAATCTTGAAATTTTTCAAATTTGAGTTATTTTAACTTTCATTCTAGGAATCATTCCGGAGATGAGGAAAGAGATGCGGGTGTATCTCCTCCGGGGCGGTTCGTTCTTCCTGGGGCGAAGGAGTCCGTGGTCTCATGGAGGAGAGGAAAAGCCGGACTATCTTACCAGCATGCCCAACTTGAATCGTGTTTTTCTCATGGGTCGCCTTACGCGGGATCCCTCTTTGAACAGCAGCAAGACGGGGACGGTGTTTTGCCGTTTCAGCCTAGCCATCAACCGTCGTGTGCATGGGGCGGATGGTTCCCAGCGGGATGAGGTGGAGTATGTGGACATTCTGTTCACGGGGCGGATGGCGGATTTCTGCCAGCGTTCCTTGCGGAAAGGGAGCAGTGTGTTTGTGGAGGGGCGTCTGCACATAGAGAGTTGGGTGGATGCCAAGACGAAGATCACCCGGAAGAATCCGGTCATTTATGGGGATTCCCTGCAGTTGTTGGAGTTCCATCGGGGAGAGGGGGTTTCTGGGGCGTCCGGGGAGACGGGGGCTCCCGTGGAGGGGGGCTATGGGGCCTTGTCCTCCCGTGGGGCGTCTTCTCCCGCGGCGGGGGGGAACAGCGCGGTTCGTGTCTCCTCTCCCCGTCGTCCGCTGCCTCCTCCTTCTTCGGGGCAGGAGGCTCTTCCGTCCCCGGAGGAAGTCTTTTAGGGGAAGTGTTCATCCCATTTGCGTCCCCATCCCCTCTGTCTTTCTTTTTTTGGGGGGGGGGAGAGGGGCCGTTTCCTGGATTGCCAAGCCATGCAGATTCGCCGATTTTTTCTTTCCCAGCCTTTGTCTCGGCCTGGGGCCACGGTTTCCCTTCCTCCTGCCGAGGCCCAGCATGCCCTTCGGGTGCTGCGTCTGGAGGTGGGGGATCGTCTCCAGCTTTTGAACGGGGAAGGAGAGAAGGCGGAATGCCAGTTGGTCTCCCGGGGGGAAGGGCGTTCCTGCCGGGAGGCCCTGTGCCAGATTCTTTCCTGCCAGTCTTTCTCCCGTCCTGCCCTCTCCCCGGTGCTTCTGGTGGCGCCTCCCCGGGGAAAGGCCTTTGATCTGGTCTTGAAGGCTTCGGTGGAATTGGGGATCCGGGCCATTCAGCCCATTCTCTGTACGTATGGGGTTTCCCGGCCGGAGGAGATATCGGGGGGCTGGAGGGAGACCCTGGTGGGGGCGGTGAAGCAATCCGGCAATCCCTTTTTGCCTGCCGTGCTGCCGCCCTTGGCGTTCTCCCAGGCCCTGCTTCAATATCCGCCGGGAGAGGGGGCCGTCTTTGGCGCTTCTCCTGCCGCAGAGGCCACGGAACGGCGACGTCTGACTCCTGCGGCCGCCCTGGGCTGTCCGGCATTGTGGGTGGGGCCGGAGGGAGGCTTTTCCCGGGAGGAGGAGGAGGCCTTGCTCCAGGCCGGCGCCCTGCCGGTCACCCTGGGGGAGTCTGTCCTGCGGGTGGAGACGGCCGTTCCCGCTCTCATGGGATGCCTCCTGGGCATCGCTTCCCTGGAGGAGACGGCCAGAATATGACTCCCTCTCTCACACACTCTTGCGGCGCCCCATCCCGGCGCATGGGAATCCTCACCTTCCACCGGACCCATAATTTCGGGGCGGTGCTCCAGGCCTATGCCCTCCAGCATCTTCTGACGCAGGAGAATCCCGGGGCGGAGGTCACCATCCTGGATGTGGTGCCGCCCTTTATGGACATCCCCGATGCCCCCTGGTACAAGTTCCGGAAGCGAGCCCAGCAGGAGGCATTCCGCAGATTCCGGGAGGGCTGCCTCCCAATCTCCGGTCCGCAGGACGCCTCTCCCGCGAAATTGTGCCGGGAACTGGGGTTGGACACCCTGGTGGTGGGAAGCGACCAGGTATGGAACCCGGATCTGACCCGGGACGCCTGGAAGAACTATTTCTTGGAGGGAGTGCCGGACACCGTGCGTGCCTGCTCCTATGCCGCCAGCTTCGGCGAGGGGAGCGACCGACAGTTCGCCCCGGAAATCCAGGAGGCCATGGGCGCACTCCTCCAACGCTTCCACCGCATCAGCGTCCGGGAGGAGAGCGGAAGGGAAATCTGCCGGAGGCTGGGGCGGGACGACGCAGTCCGGGTCCTGGATCCGGTGCTGGCCGCCCCTCCCGCTCTCTTCCAGCCCCTGCTGAAGGAGGCCGGCCCCGTGAGGCCCGCCATCACCGCCGTCCTGCTGGACGAGACCCCGGCCCATCGAACGCTGCTGCGGCACCTGGGGAAGGCGACGGGAGAGCCGGCGCGGATCATCGCCGTCCGTCAACGCCGCCTGCCCACCCTGGGCATTCAGCGCCCCTTCGCCACCACCATCCCCGACTATCTGGCTTCCCTCCAAAAGGCCCCTCTGGTGGTGACGGACAGCTTCCATGCCGTCATGTTCTCCCTGGTCTTCCAGCGCCCGTTCCTGGTCACGCCCTCCACGCGGAACCACCGCTTCGACCGGATTGCCGATGTCCTTTCCCTCCTGGGGCTGCAGGATCGCATTGTGAAGCCGGAGGAGTGGGAAATGGCCTCCCTGCGTCTGGATTCTCCCATGGATTATAGGGACATCCAAGAACGGCTGGAGCCGTTGCGCCGCCAGTCCCTGGCGTTCCTGGCCTCCCTGTGAGAAATATTGCCTCCCCTCCTTCCCTGGGGAAAAGAGTCGTTGGAATCAGCTTCCCGTGGCCAGGGCATGGAGGCTTTGGGCCAGGAGGGCGCGTCGTTGGGCGCAGAGCCGAAGGGGTTCCAGATAGCGATCGGGGACCTGGAGTCTTCCCGTGCCTGTGCCCAGGTGGACATTCCGGAAGGCCTCCCCGTGGAAGTCGGATCCTCCGGAGGGGAATAGCCCCACTTCCCGGGTGATTTCCAATACATTTTCCACCTGCTTGGGGGTGTGCATGGCATAATGCGCCTCCATGCCGTCCATTCCCATGGTCTTCAAGGTGACGGCCATTTGATGGATCTGGCGGACGGTGTGGTTGCCCTTGGTGAAGGGATGGGCCCACACGGCAACGCCTCCCATGGAGTGGATGGCGGAGATGGCCTCTTCCGGCGTGGGAAGCTTCCGGCTGGCGTAGGCGGGCTTTCCCGTGGCCAGAAAACGCTCAAAGGCGGCCTGCACCGAGGGAACCACGCCACGGCGCTGCAACGCCAGGGCGAAATGGGGACGGCCCACCACTTCTCCTCCTGCCGCCTCCTCCACTTCCTTCATGGTCAGGGGAATCTCCAGGCCGTGAAGGCGTTCCAGGATGGTGTCGTTTCGTTGGGTTCTGGCCTGCAAACACCCTTGGAGAAGGGTCGCCATCTCCCGGGAGGGAGTCTCCTGGAGAAAGAGTCCCACGATGTGGAAGCCCCAGTGGGGAAGGGTGCTGCTTTGGGCCGCCAATTCCACCCCCGGCACGCAGCAGAGACCGCTCCCTTTGCCCGCCTCCCGAAACTCCGCCAGCCCATCCAGGGTGTCGTGGTCCGTCAAGGCCAGGGCTTTCAACCCGATTTTCCGGGCCAGGTCCACCAGCTGGGTGGGGGTGAGGGTGCCGTCGGAAGCGGTGCTATGGCAGTGCAAATCAATCATGGGGCGTAATTTAATGCCACCTCAGAAGACGGTTCCCCCCCCCACGACAGGTCGGGTGCAGCCGTGGCAACACAGAACACACGGAGGCGCCTGCGGCGCACTCAGAGGGCGCGGAGAGGCCCTGCGGGGCCACGGAAGCCAGGTCAGGCCCGGCAAGCCGGGCACACAGAGGACACAGAGATAAAACACGGAAGCCAGGTCAGGCCCGGCAAGCCGGGCACACAGAGGACACAGAGATAAAACACGGAAGCCACAGAAGGCCCGGCAAGCCGGGCACACAGAGGGCACGGAGGGGGCAGAGCCTGCTGCGCATGCTCCGCCCCGGGAAATATGCTCCCCCGTTTGCGGGGGGACAGGGGGCAATCCCCATGAACCCCGGCACGGAGGGGGCAGAGCCTGCTGCGCATGCTCCGCCCTGTTTTTTGGGGGGAAAGTCCTAAATTCTCTAGGATTTCTAGATTTCTAGACTCCCCCCGCTTGCGGGGGAGAGGGAGGGAATCCTCTTGAACCCCGGCTGGGGTGGGAGGATCGCTAGACGGGGGTGAAGGGAGGCCCAAAGGGCCGACCGAAACCCCCGGCTAGCCCAAAAATCAAATCCGAACCCCGTAGGGGT
>JAEDMH010000162.1 GCA_016303095.1 Lentisphaeria bacterium
AGAATCCGAACCCCGTAGGGGTGGCAGGACAGGCCTTGGCGACGGGGGTGAAGCGCCAACGCAACCCCCGGCGCCTGCGGCCCTCCCCAGAACACACACAGGCGCTCTTCGCATTTTCTGGCGTGATCAGCGGAGTTGGGAGAGAGGGGTCAGGATTTCCAAAGCAAGTTCCTGGGCCGTAGCGGAGGTCGCCGCCCCCAGGGGATCCCCATCTAAAAAGAACTCCAAGGCATCGGAAAGTCCGTCTCCATCTTGGTCTCCCATGCCGTTTTGGTGAAGTCCTGCGAAATGGGTGATTTCCCATCCATCCAGGAGTTCGTCTGCGTCTTGATCGGGAGAAAGGGGGTTGGTTCCCAGAATGAGGACTTCCCACCCATCGGAGAGTCCGTCACCGTCCGTATCGGGAGCTTCCCCATCGGTCCCGTACAAAAACTCCAGCCGGTTGGAGAGGCCATCTCCATCCATGTCCTCCTGGGCATCTTCGGGTGCTTCAGGATTCAATCCCAGCTCTTCCTCCCATTCGTCAGGGAGCATATCCCCGTCCCGGTCCACGTACTTCAGGAGACGCGCCTGTCCGATCTCCAGACCTTCGGAGGGGTGCAGGGAGACCCAGGCGCCTGGCAGAGAAGCCATGCCGGGAACCTGCGCCGCCTCAAAAGCAGCGGGATGCCAAAGGCCATTGGTCACATGCTCTCCCAAGGCGAACCGAAGTCCCTCTTCTCCCTGGGAGAACCCCATGGGGCTTCCGGGAACCAGGCAGAAGGAATGTTCCCTTCCCTCTTCATCGGTGAAATACACCCAGAGAGAGAAGGGAGCCGTGGCCCGGAGAGTCAAAAAGAGCTTCTGGTTCCCCAAGGAATCTGCAGGGAAGAAAAGCCATCCCTCTCCCTCCTGCCATTCCACCGTGGTGCATTCGTAGGCATATCGGCCACAGGCGCTGCGCAAGGCAGGGAAGAGGGGATCCATGTCAAATTCCACTTCCGCCCCGTCCTCCACCCCATCCCCGTCCGTATCGGAATGTGCCATTTCCGTCCCATAGAGAAGGAGTTCCTCCCGGTTGGTCAAGCCATCCCCGTCCAGATCCTGATCGCCATCTTCTCCGTTGGCGGGATCGAGGCCGCATAGAAGCTCCCGTCCATCGGAAATGCCATCTCCATCGCTATCGGCCATCCCGGCACTGCATCCATGGAGGAACTCGTCGAGATTTGGGAGGCCATCGCCATCCCCGTCCTCTTCCCCATCCTTTTCCAGGGGATTCAGTCCTTGGGCCGTCTCCCACCCATCGGGCATTCCGTCTCCGTCCGTGTCGAAGCGATCCGCACAGGTGCCCAGGAGGTATTCCTCCCGATTGGTCAAGCCATCCTGGTCATTGTCCTCTCCGGGGAGGAGATCGCCGCCGTGAAGTCTTTCGTAGGTGTCGGAGATGTCATCCCCGTCTTGATCTACATATTCATCGCATCCCATATCCGGCGCCACGCCTGCAGGGCGGGGAGTTCCGTGGAGGTCCACTGGGGAGGAAAGGACAGGGTCGGCGGCGTCCAGACACGGCGAATCGGGCAGCAGGATTCCTTCGCCGGTGGTCTTCGGGGGGAGGAAGAGATTCCCCGCCTGGGGAAAGAAATCCAGGCATTGGGGGAGACAAGAAGATTCGGCAGTCAGGGTGCCGCTGGAGAGCGCGGGCAGCAGCCCCGTCACAATGCTGTTGCGGAGAGACAAGCTTCCCTGCCCCTGCGCCACAAGAGAAGAGGCGTCGGAGACGGGGTTGCCCAGCAGGGTGCAATGGAGCAACGTCCCCTGCCCCCCTGAGGCCAGAACCACTTCCGGCGCGCTACCCTGGCTTTTCCGGCCATCCAGCAGGCAATTCTCCAAGGCCATCCAGGGCGCCTCACCGTTTCCTGAGTAGGAACTCCCCTGCACAACGATCCCGTTTCCCACATTTCCTTGATTTCCCCGCAAGACGCATTGGCGCAGAAGTGTCTCTCCTCCATCCTGGAGGATGGCCCCCGACGCCACGGCCTGATTCCCCTCAAAATGACACTGCTCCAACCGAACCTGGGAGGATTGCAGAAGAAGAGCCCCCGCATTGACTGCAGAACCGGAAATTTCCCCCTGGACTTTGTTTTCGGCAAAGCGGCAGTCCACAAGGGTCAGGCGGGATTCCCGGGCCAGAATGGGCGCACTCTCGTAGCCCCCCTCCCAATAACTTGCCTGTTGTCCATTGCCCCAGTCCATCACCACCCGCCGGCCAGAGATGTTTCCCTCGAAACCGCAATCTCGGAGGGAAAGGGAAGCACCCTCCAGATGAATGGCAATTCCCCCATTGTCCCGATATCCGTTGCGCAGAGTCACCCCCTCGAGAGAGCAAAAAGAGGGTTCTCCATGGGAGAGAGAAAGCATGGGGCCCGCCCCCTCCAGGTCTATGATGGTTCCTTCCCTTCCCCCCTGACCAAGAATGCGGATCGGCATGCCCTGGAAGTCTACGCCGCGGTTGGCCGCTCCTCCATAGACCCCGGGAGCAAGAAGAACCACGCCTTCTCCCATGGATTGCCTGGCGAGCGCCACGCCCCGGGAGATGGTCTCCACGGCATCGTCCTGTCCCGAACCATCCTTTGCGTCATCCCCCAGACTCCCGTCCACGTAAATGCGTTGCGTGTGCCTCAAAGGAGAGTATCCCGCCTCCACCTCCTCGCCGTCCGCAATGCCATCCCCGTCTGTGTCTGCCCGCCCAAGCTCCGTCCCCAGCAGAAATTCCTGGAGATTCGAGAGTCCATCCCCGTCTTCATCCTCGCCAGGAAGCACCCCCTCCTCCCCTTCCAGGACATCCGGAATGCCATCCTCGTCGTCATCCAGGAACTCATGGCATCCCATGTCCGGGGCGCTCCCTGCAGGGCGAAGGGTTCCCAGCAAATCCCGGGAACTGCCGGAAGGGTCCGCGCTTCCGGCATCCCTGGCGGGAGAAAGGGAAGTCAGAAAGCCGGCGGGGGTGAGAAGAGGATCCTTCTGAAGGTTGCCAGTCCCATAGTCCGTCAGGGATTGAGGGCTGCAGCAGAAATCTGCCTCAAGGAGGCCGGCATTGCCCAAGGAAAAAGAGCCATCCAGAATACAATTCCGCCATTCTCCCTGCCCTTCCAGCCGGAGAAGGCTCCTTCCCCCTGCCATGCCCGCCAGGAAGGTGCAATGAACCGCCTGGAGAGAACTTCCCGAGGAAACCAGGCATTCCGTAGGAAGGGATTGCGACGCTCCACTTCCTGACGAAATCGGTATCGTGGCGTTGTCACGGAAAAGGCAATCGGAAAGCTCCACGTCCGACGGAGCCTCCCTGTATTCCCAGTTCTCTTCCTCAAGATACCACAGGTTGCGCAAGACCAAGGCCGCTCCGTTCCGGGAAAGGTTTCCCGTGAAAAGACATTGGTCAAAGGAGGCGGACGCCCCGGAAAGAAGCACCGCCCCCGCATCATACCCCCCGTTGCCACGAAAGACACAGGCGGACACCGCCACTGTCCCTCCCAATGACACGTTGAGGGCGCCGACATTTCCCGCTGTCTCGCCGCTGCCGTACCCCAAAGGCGCAGATTCATTGTCCTCAAATTGACACCCTGAAATCACCCCAGTCCCATCCTCTACGAACAAAGCGGCCGTGGAAAAACCGTCTTGCCAATACTCCTGAACGCTCCCGTCCCCATTTTCATAACAAACCCGATGCCCGCCACGGTTGTCCCGGAATATGCAGTTCCTCACCTCCAAAGAGGCTCCGGACAGGGAAATCGCCGTTCCCTCAGAGGCGGCATATCCATGGCACAGGGTGAGCCCGTCCACACGACTGGCCAGGGTCTCTCCTCTATGCAAGGAGAGAAAACGCCCCGCCTCCTCCAAATCCACAATAGTCTCCTCCGCCCCCATGAGGGCGCGGATCTTGATGTCGTTCCCCTGAAAGTCCAATCCCCGGTTCTGGGGGCCGGCATACACCCCCGGCGAAACCAGGATGACATTCTCCTTCGCGGAATCCCGGGGGACGGACAGCGCTCCCGCAAAGGTCCTCTTGGCGCTGGCCGGAGACAGCCCGCTATTCCCGTCGTCCCCATTCACCCCATCCAGATACACCGCCGCCGTAAACGCCCCCACGGTGAAGCCACATTCCGCCTCCCAAACATCGTCCAAGCCATCCCCGTCCATGTCCTCCCCAAGCAAGGGAAG
>JAEDMH010000026.1 GCA_016303095.1 Lentisphaeria bacterium
CCTGGGGCTTTTCCCCCTCCGGGGGTAGATTTCCAGATCCCTAGATTGCTAGATTTCCAGAATCATTTTCCTCCCAAGTGCAGGAATATCTTTTTTTGGGGTTAGCCCAATGTCCACTTTTTGCGGAGGAGCTCTCGGTTATCCAGGACGAGCCAGAGGAAATCCAGTTCCTGGGTAATCATGGGGAGGTCTTTTCGGGCGACCCATTCCCTCATCCAGGCGAATCGGAGAGCGGCGGTCAAATCTGGGAGGAAGTGGAGATCTTGTTTGCTGAGGAAATCATTTTCCTGGAGACATTTAAGGAACTCCATGGCCATGGGTCCGGTAAGGAAGGCGGGTTCATCCATTCCCAGACATCCCAGGAGATTGGCCATATCATAGGCGGCGGGTTTTTGTCCGCAGAACTCCCAGTCGATGACGGCCCGGATTTCCTGGTCTCCCCAAAGGATGTTGCCCGGGTGGAAATCTCCGTGGCCGAAGCGTCCCGGGGTATTTTCCTCGTAGTGGAAATATTCCTTCAACTCTTGGAGCATAGGGGTCAAATCGGTCACCAGGGCGGGCATCATCCGCTGGAAATGCTCCATGAGATGTCCAATATAGTGTCCCAGGGTGAAGTTCCGTCCCCCGTTTCCCGGGAGATCGGGGCGGCGTTGGGCGGCGTCCTTCATGGCCAGGAGGAATTGGGCGGCGGCGGCACCTCTCCAAGCGTCCTGGGCATAGCTGTCTCTGGGGAGGGGGATTCCCGGTGCCCAGCGTCTCAGTTGCCAGAAATATCCCTCCTCCGCCACGCCGAAGGTTCCTGGGGCGGGGGAGAGCCAGGGGAGGAGCTGGGGGAGTCCAGCGGCGGCCAGCCCCTGGAGATTCATGGCCTGCTTTTCCCGTTCTCCCCGGGCGGGGAGGGGGAGTCGTTCCAGGACAAAGAGTTGGCCCTGAGTGTCCTCCAGGACCTCCCGTCCCAGGGCCCGTTCCGGGCTTCCCAGGATGCCCAGATCCATGCGCACTCCCTTCCATTCCCGTCCCCAGCGGGCAAAGACTTTTTTCAGCAGATCCGTTGTTGTCTCCATGATGTCTTCCGAGCCTCCGTTACCGTATTTTCACCCCACAAATTCCGTCTTTCTTCCAGGGGTTTTGCGGAAGAGCACCCAGCAAAGCCAGGGGAGTGGCAGGAATGCCAGGCCTCCCATGAAGCGCAGGATTCCCAGGGGAGAGAAGCCCAGGCTTCCCAGGATGCCCAGGAAGAGGCTTCCCAGAATCATGCCCACGCAGTCGGAGGCGGAGGAGGCGGCCAGGAAGCGTCCCCGTTCTGCGGGGGGAGAGAGTCTTTGGATGGCGGTGGTGAGGGGGAGCATGTAGAATCCGCTGGAGAAACCGGCGAGAGTCACCATGACGAAGGCCAGAGGGAGTCGGTCTCCCAGAAGCCCCATGCCCAGGAGGGAAGCCACCAGCATTGCGCCTCCCAGGGGCACCAGCGCGAAGGGAGATTCCCGGCGGATCAAGAGGCCGGCCAGGACGCACCCTGCCCCGATGCCCACCCCCATGGCGGCCTGAAGGAGTCCCATCACCTGGTCGTCCACCTTCAAGGTGTGTTTTGCCAGGAGGAGGAGAACCAGTTGGGCCATGGTTCCCAGGAGCCAGAAGAGGGAATTTCCCAGGATGGAAGCCAAGAGGATGGGATTTTGACGGAGGGCGTCCCGGAAGAGGGTTTTGACATGGGGGGCAAGGGGGTCGAGAGAGGGGCGGGGGGCGTCCTTTCTTCCTTGGGGCGTAGGCGTAATGGCGAAACTGGTGATCGTTCCCAGGAGCGCCACGGCCACGCAGGCCAGCATTCCCAGGGGGAGTTTTTCGTGTCCCACGGCGTGGGAGAGGACACCGCCGCCCCATCCTCCCAGGATGATGGCCAGGAAGGTCCACATTTGGGTGGCGCCATTGGCCCGGGGGAGTTTTTCCGGGGGATGGGTTTCCGGCAGGAATCCGTACTTTGCCGGGGAGAAGAAGGCGCTTTGGGCTCCCATGCCGAAGAGGACCACCAGCATCAGATAGGCATTTCCCATGTAGGCGGCGAAAACCCCCAGGAACATCACCACCACCTCCCAGACCTTCGTCCAGACCATGACGGATTTCTTGGAGAAGCGGTCCGCCAGCGTGCCGGCCACAGAGGAGAAGAGGAGATAGGGGAGGATGAAGACCATGCCGCCCAGGGAGAGGAAGCGGGAGGCTTCGGGGGAATCCGGGGGCAGCGTGCTGGTGCCAAAGGCCATGATCACCAGCTTGGACACGTTGTCGTTGAAGGCTCCCAGGAAGAGCGTGACCAGGAAGGCCCAGAACCCCGGTCCGCCGCCCTTGAGGCTCCTCTCCGTGGCGGGAGACCCGTGGGGAGCGCTGTTCTGGGGATCGTCAGAAATCATGGGGATAGGTGAGCTTGTGGTTGTCGGCGGGATTTTCCCAGAAAAGCACCCGGGAATGGGGGAAGATGGCATGGAGGAGGGAAGCGTCGTCCGTCACCCTGGGGCGAGTCTGGGGGGGGCGTGCCTCCCACTGGCGATAGGCCTCCATGAGCAGGGGGCCTTGAAAGAGCTGGGGGGTTTCCGCGGCCAGGAGGAGATGGCGAGGCGGAGTGTTGAGGAGGGTCCCCTGTCCGTCGGTGAGATGGATGGTATCCCTCAGGGGATGGGCAGGCACCACCCCATCCGCCTCCTTTTCCTGCAGGAGGTTCCAGCATTTCCGGAGGAGGGCGCGGTCGGCCAGAGGGCGGGCGGCGTCATGGACGGCCACCCAGCGGGGATGTCGTCCCGCCTGTTGCAGCACCCGCAATGCGGAGGCGACGGATTGGGTGCGGGACTCTCCACCGGGGGCCCAGAGGATTTGGTTTTTGGCCTGGGGAGGGACTTCTTCTGCCAGCGCCTGGGAGTGGTCGGTGGCCACGACGAAATCCACGCCGGGGCCCAGGAGATTTTCCAGGCAAGTAGCGAAGACCGAGCGTCCTCTGAACTTTGCCAGGAGTTTATCGCCCTGTTGGAAGCGGGTGCTTTTTCCGGCGGCGGCCACCACCACGGTAATCGGGGGAAAGGCTTCTGTGGTCATGGTTTTCCCCGGATGATTCTTCCGTGGAGGTGATCGATCAATCCCGTGGCGTAGGCCACATCCTCCTGCTGGAGGGTTCCCGGATGTTCGGCGGCGGCATGGAGGCGAGCCAGAATCACGGCGGTTCCCCAGGTATCCAGGAGGGCATGCAAGCCCTCAAAGAATCCTTTTCCATAGAAGGCGGAGGCAAAGAACTGCCGGCTTTCCAAGCGTACGGCCAGACACTGGCGGTAGGGGCGCCAGACCTCCGGATCCCAATGCCAGGCCTCGTTTTGAAAGAGGCGGGCTTGATGGAGGGGGAGATCCGGCTGTTGGGGTCCGAAGGCCCGGGGATTCCCGAAGCCCCAGAGGATGGCGGCGTTGCGCGCCGTCTGGCGGAGGCGTGCCCCCAAGGAGAAATCCGGCAATTGCCGGTCGAAGCGGAGACACTCTAACATCCGTTGCCGGAGACGAACCCGCTCCGGCCACAAGATTCCCACCACAGGCTCCTCCGTGAGCGGGCGTTCCCGGCAGGCTTTCTCCTTCATGGAGGGAAGCACCTGGGGAAGAACCTCCTTGTCGTTGAGAAAGACGGCCCCCAGCTTCCCAAGGCGACGCACCAGCAGCTGGAGGGCCGGCAGAGAAGCCTGCCCCTCCCGCAAGGCCCTCATCAAAAAGTCCGCAATTCCCTCCAGGGCTTCCCGGGAAAGGCCGTCCATCTGGGAGGCGGCGACGGGAGGCGGCAGGGGAGGCATCAGGGGATCCCGGAACAGGCTCTCCCACTCCCCCCGGTAGTATCCCAGGGCTTCCCCATGGTTCTGCTGAACGGCGGGACAGTCGAAGCGGGCGGCCACGGAGATTTCCTCCCCGAAGGTGCGCATAAAGGCGAAGGGATAGGCCCGACAGGCCACGGGCTTGCCTCCGGCCCCGAAGGTGTGATGCATCCGGCAGAGTTCCCCCTCCGCCAGATAGACGCACTCCGCCGTGCGTTCATCCGCCCGAAGGTAGGCCCTCCCCCCCAGCATTCGATAGCTTTGCATCCGTTGCTCCGCCCGATGAGGCCAGGGAAGCCGGGCAATGGCCCGCACCTCTCCCGGCCCCAGGGGAATCAGGAAGCGACGACAGCATCTGCCGCAGCGTAGACAGGCATAGCGCTGGGTAGCCGGGCGGAATCCCATGGGGAGAGGAGGGAGGAGGAAGGCGGAGCGTCCGTCGGCTACTTCTGGGCCTTAGGCGCCTGAATGACGTCGAATCCCGTGAAGGGGCGGAGCACCTCCGGCACCACCACGGAGCCATCCTCCTGCTGGAAGTTCTCCAGGATGGCGCAGACCACCCGGTCGGTGAGGCCGGTGGCGCTGATGGTGTGTACAAATCCCCGGTTGCCTTCGCTGTCCTTGAAGCGGATGTTGAGACGTCGGCTCTGGAAATCCGTGAGATTGGAGTTGCTGGTGACTTCCCGGTAGCCGTTGTAGCCGGGGAACCAGGCTTCGCAGTCGTATTTCTTGTAGGCGGGGGCGCCCAGATCTCCGATGCACACGTTCACCACGTGATAGGGGATGCCCAGCTGCTGGAGGAGATACTCCTCGTTGGCCAGACACTCCTCATGGCATTGGGGAGAATCCTCGGGACGGCAGAAGATGATCTGCTCCACCTTGTGGAACTGGTGGACCCGGAAGATGCCCCGGGCCTCCTTGCCATAGGAACCCGCCTCGGTGCGGAAGCAGGGGGTGTAGGCGGTGAGGCGTTCCGGCAGCTTGGCGGCGTCCATGACCTCGTCCGCATGGAAGCCCACCAGGGTCTGTTCGGCGGTGCCGATGAGGCAGAGATCTTCGCCGCCGATGGGGTAGATCTGATCCTTGAAGAAGGGGAGATAGCCCGTGCCGAAGAGGGTGCGGGACTTGGCGGCGCAGGGGGACATCATCATGGTGAAGCCCCGCTTCACCAGCTCCTTCTGGGCCCAGAAGTACATGGCCTGGGTGAGCATGGCGCCCTTCCCCACCCAGTAGTAGAATCCGCTCTGGGCCACTTTGGCGCCCCGCTGGGTGTCGATGATGCCCAGAATTTCGCCGATGGCCTGATGATCCCGGGGAGTGAAGGAGAAGGAGGGTTTGACGCCCACCACCTTCACCTCCACGTTGTCCGCATCGCTCTCGCCGTCGGGGGTGTCGGGAGCCTGGAAATTGGGCAGCCAGGTCAGCTTTTCCTCCACCTGGGCCTTCAGGGACTCCTGGAGCTTCTCCTTTTCCGCCAGCAGTCCCTTCATGGCCTTCACCTGCTCCCGGGCGGCGGGATTGGTCTGGCACTCCTTGGAAAGCCGGTTGCGCTCCGCCCGGAGATCCTCCGTCTCCCGGACCAGCTTCAGGTATTCCTGATCCAGGGCCCGGAGGGCGTCCACATCCACGTCATAGTTGCGCTTGGCGCAGTTGGTTTTAATGAGTTCGGGATTCTCCCGCAGAATTTTGACATCAATCATAGGTCAAGAAGCGCCCTCCTTGGGCGGCGGAACGGTTTGCGGCCTGCCCCCCTCTCCCCGAGAAGCCGGAGAGAAAGGGGGAGCCTGTCGAGCAAAGGGAACCCGGAGCCAGGGCGGCCCCGGGAGCAAAAGGAGAAACAGGGGAATTACCTTCCCTGGATGCGCCGGGCGACGGCGGCCTCGTAGGCGTCCAGATCCGGGATGGATTCGCCGGCCACCCCCTCCTCCATGGCGGCCTTGGCCACCATCCGGGCCACGTGGGGCACCACCCGGGGATCGAAGGGCTTGGGAATCACATAGGACTCCTTCAGGGGGCAGGCGCCCTCGAAGATTCCCGCCGCCGCATCCTCGGGATAGGCGGCCTCCAGAATCCTCCGCACCTCCCCCTCCACGGGCATGGCGGCGATTTCCGCCAAGGCGTAGGAGGCGGCCAGCTGCATGCCGGGGGTGATGTCCCTGGCCCGCACATCCAAGGCGCCCCGGAAGATGCCGGGGAATCCCAGGACATTGTTGATCTGGTTGGGGAAGTCGGTGCGTCCGGTGCCCACCACGGCGGCCCCCGCCTCCTTGGCCAGCTGGGGCATGATTTCCGGCACGGGGTTGGCCATGGCGAAGACCACGGCTCCGGGGGCCATGGAGCGCACCATTTCCGGGGTCACGCAGTTGGCGACGGAGCATCCCAGGAAGACATCGGCGCCCTTCATGGCATCGGCCAGGCTATGGAGATCCTGGCGGCGGGTAGCCAGGGCCCGTTTGGCGGCATTGGAGGCATTCTCCTGGGTGACCACTCCTTTGGAGTCGCACACCACCACATTTTCCCGGAGGACGCCGGCCCGGATGTAGAATTCCAGGCAGGAGAGTCCGGCGGCGCCGGCCCCGTTTCCCACCACCTTCAGGGAAGCGAGGGGCTTTCCCGTGAGCTTCGCCGCATTCAGCAGGGCGGCCAGGGAGATGATGGCGGTGCCATGCTGGTCGTCATGGAAGACGGGAATCCCCATGCGGCGTTTCAGTTCCGTCTCCACCTGGAAGCAGGCGGGAGCGGCGATGTCCTCCAAATTGATTCCCCCGAAGGAGGGTTCCAGAGTCTCCACGGCGGCAATGAGCTTCTCTGCGTCGGTGCGGCCATCCGCCCCGTGGACCTTTCCCAGACACAGGGGCATGGCGTCAATGTCGGCGAAGCGCTTGAAGAGAACACACTTGCCTTCCATCACCGGCAGGCCGGCGGCGGGGCCGATGTTGCCCAGCCCCAGGACGGCCGTGCCGTCGGAGACCACGGCCACCGTGTTCCCCTTTCCCGTATAGCGGTAGACCTCCTGGGGGCGATCCCGGATTTCCAGACAGGGCTTGGCCACGCCAGGAGTGTAGGCCAGGGAGAGATCATGCTGGGTGAGGCAAGGTTTGGTCGACCTGACCTCCAGCTTTCCGGGAACCGGCGTGGCATGATAGGCAAGGGCCTCGGCATTCAAGTCCATAGGATGCAGCAATCGTTCAGAGGGTGGGGAGGGAAAGGTTCCGCCTCCGGATTTCCCATGCAGGGAAAAGGGGGGTTCCAGGGTGGGGAGACGTGAATCCGGTTACTATAAATCCCGTTGCCAACATTGCTCATGGAGGGTATATTAAGGGGATTCCGTCACGCCACCCCGAACGGGGGCATCCATTGATCCACTCCAGGAAGCTTCATCCAACATGAACGAGGAATATTTGCGTCAAGCCGTGGCCAAGGCCAAAGAGATGTGCGCCCAGCGGGGGGAGGCCTTCGATCTGCGGCTTTTTATCACCGGAGTCTCCAAGCGAGCCGTCCAGCTCAGCAAGGGCTATCGCCGTTTGATTTCCTTGGCCCCCAACGAGAATCCTCCCTACTTGGATTTGGCCCTGCGGGAGGTGGCCGCCGGCAAGATCATCATTGAGCGGGGCGACTACCGAGCCATAGAGCAGGCCGAGCGGGAGAATATGGAAATCAGCTCCGTCAACGACTAATCCTGAGAAACAGGAAAGACGCCTCCCCGGCTCCCCGGCGGAGGCGTTCTTGTTTTCCGGGAGGTCTTTTCCCCTCCTTCTGCGCGCCATGGCCCACGCCCTGTCGCATCCCAGCTTCCGCCAGTGGGGGACTCTTCTGGGTCTCACCTTTGCTGCCGCCGTCTACAACACCTCCGAGTTTCTGCCCACGGCCCTGCTGACCTCCATCCAGGAGGATTTGGGAGGCACGGAGAGTCAGGTGGGGATGATCATCTCCGCCTATGCCTGGGTGGTGACCCTCCTCTCCCTCCCCCTCATGGTTCTGGTCTCCCGCTTCTCCCTGAGCCGCACCATGCTATGGGTCATCGCCCTCTTTGGCCTGATGCAGCTGGGCACCGGCCTCTCCCCCCACTACGGAGCCCTGCTGGCCAGCCGTCTGGGAGTGGCCTGCTCCCATGCTCTCTTCTGGTCCATCGCCTCCCCCCTGGCGGTGCGCCAGATGCCCCCCTCCCATCAGGCCATGGCCCTGGGCACCATCTCCGTGGGCTCCTCCGTGGCCATGGTGGTGGGCATTCCCCTGGGGAGGACCGTGGGGCTGCTTCTGGGCTGGCGGGGCGCCTTCCTCGCCCTGGGCGCCCTCTCCGCCATTTGCCTGGTTCTTCTCTTGTGCCTCATGCCCCGGGCCCCGCGGGACACCCCCTTCTCCTTCCAGGAAGTGCCTGGACTCCTGAGAGACCGGAAGCTTCTCCCCATCTTCCTGGTCACCATCCTGGTCATCGCCGGATACTCCTGCGCCCAAAGCTACCAGGATCCCTTTTGGGAGAAGGCTGCCCGGCTGGACAAGGGATCCATCACCCTCCTCTTCTTCCTCCAGGGAGTGGCCAGCGTGGCGGGGGGGCTCCTCTATCCCTTCTGCGCCTCCCGGTGCCCCTGGCTCCTGAAGGCTTCAGTGCTGGGCATGGGGCTCCCCCTGATTCTGATGGTGCCGGCCACGAAGCATTGGCTGCCCCTGGCGCTCCTCTGCGCGCTTCTTTCCCTGGCCTACACGCTCTTCAACGTGGACTGCCAGTCGGAAGTGGTGCGGCACACCCAGGGCAGCTCCTCGGCGGTAGCCATGTCCATCTTCTCCGCTCTCTTCAATCTGGGCGTCGCCGCCGGCACTCTGGCGGGAGCCGGCCTCTGCTCCGCCGCCGGCGTGGCCTCCACCTACCTTGCGGGCGGCCTCCTGACCCTGGCCGGCCTCCTCTTCCTCCGCCATTCTCCCCCTGCCTCCCCACCCCGCCAGCCTACATCACCATGAAACGCATCCTCTCCTGCCTGCTGCTTCTGGGGTTCCTGGTTCTCACCCTCGCCGCCCAGACGCCCCCCCGCCCCTTCTGGCTCCACTACCCCGAGCCGGACAAGGAGGGCCTCCAGAAACCACGGTACTTCTGGACCGAGGTGGAAATCCCCCAGGATGTCGCCCGAGTCCGCCTCAACTATCACCTGGATGACGGCGGCGATCTCCTCATCGACGGAAAGACGGTGACGAACGTCACCCGTCCTGCCAACCCGGAAAAGGGCATTCTCTCCTACGAGGCGGAGGTCACGGCGTTCTTGCCCCCGGGGCGGCACCGGGTGTTGTTCCGGAACATCAACGCGGGCGGTCCTGGCGGGGTCATCAGCAAAGTGACCATCTTCCGGAAGGATGGGAGCCTTCAGGAGATTTTCTCCCAGACGGAGGCCTGGCTTTGCTCCCGGGAGGCTCCGGAGGAAGGAGGGGAAGCCACGGCGGTCGTTCCCCTGGCCCACGGAGACTTGACCGTCTATCCCTGGGTCGCCAACTTTGACCTGGAACCCCTCTTCGGCCACCAGGAGTTGAGGCAGCGCCAGCAAGAGCAGGAGGAGCGGAGGGAAAAGCATGCCCTCCTCAAAGCCCAGCTGGAGACCGAGGAGAATCCCAATGCCTCCGTGGAATACCACCGGGGCCTTCCCATGGTGCGCATCGGCGAAAGCCTCTATCCCGCCATTCTCTACAGCTGCCACCACTACCAGGACCTGAACAACGAAAAATTCGTCCGCAGCCTCACCCGTTTCCGGGACGCCAAGCTGGATCTGCAAATCATGGGGGTGAGCATTGACAAGGTCTGGAAGGGGCCCGGACAATACGATTTCTCCTGCCTGGACTTCTGGCCCTACGACACCCTGGCCCTGGAGCCCGATGTGCGCCTTCTCTTCGACATCGACTGCCGAAACACCCCCCAGTGGTGGATGGACGCCCACCCCGGGGAGCAAATCGTCTATCTCTCCCCCGAAGGCGAACTCACCCGGGGAGACAACAGCCAAAAATACATCGCTCCCTCCTTCGCCAGCGAACCCTACCAGAAGGACCTCTTCCACTTCTTGGAGGCTCTGGTGAACTATGTGGAGTCCCAGCCCTGGGGAAAGCGGGTCTTCGGATACCGCTTCGACCTGGGCATCTACATGGAATGGCACTACTACGGCATGGGATACGGCCCCGACGACTCCCAGCCCATGCGCCAGCGCTTCCACCAGTTCCTCCGGGAAAAATACGGCACCGACCAGGCCCTGCAAAAGGCCTGGGGACGCCAGGATGTCACCTTGGACACCGCCCCCATGGCCCCCTTCCAGGACCGGAAGAACCCCGCCGGCGGAACCCTCTACGATCCTGTGAAGGACATTCAGGCCCTGGACACCGTCCGCTGCATCACCCAGGTCACCGCCAACCTGCTCCTCCAGGGAGACAAGGTCATCAAGGAGGCCTGCCAAGGCAAAAAGCTGGTGGGCAACTTCTATGGTTACTTCTTCGGCATGCCCTATCCCGCCGTGGGGCAGCATCCCTGTCTGGAAAAGGTGCTGGACAGCCCCTATGTGGACTTCACCTCCTGCCCCCCGCCCTACGGACAGTGGAGCCGGGACTACGGGCAGGCCCAGTTCTCCCGGGGCATTCCCCACAGCTATCCCCTGCGAAACAAGCTCCACATCATGGAGGCGGACACCCGCACCCATGAAGCCACCTACGGGGTCGCCAACCACTGCTACACCAAGACCCCGGAGGAAACCATCCCCCTCCTGGCCCGGGATTTCGCCCAAGCCCTTTGCCAACGCTACGGCTTCTGGTATTTCGACTTCGGACAGGGCTGGTATCAGGATCCCCTGGTGGGAGAATACCTGAAGAAGCTGCGGGGCATCTGGGAGGCGCCCTACGACTGCACAAGCGTGGCCAAGATCGCCATGGTGGTGGACATGGACTCTGTCTGCTACCAGACCTCGGACAAGGTGCGGCTGGACAGCGTGGCTGCCGATCGCCTCTGCTCCGAGCTCTCCCAGGCCGGGGTGGCTTATGACGTCATCCTCTCCTCCGACTTGGGAAATCCCGCCCTCCCCGACTACCAGGTCTACCTCTTCGCCAACCAGGTCCGCCACACCCCCGCCCTGGTGGAGCAGGCCCAGGCGCTGCGACGTCAGGGAAAGACCCTCTTCTGGCTCCATCACGCCGGCTGGCTGGATGAAATCCAGGGGGCGGGGCTCCCCTTCATGGAGGAACTCACCGGATTCTCCCTCCGGGAAACCCGCTGGGCTCCCCCCATCCCCGATGTGCGCTATGGCGACGGCACCCCCGCCACCAGCCCCTTCCGGGAAATGCCCCGGGTGCAGCCCGCCCTGGCCATCCAAGATCCCGACGCCACCCCCATCCTCTTCATCGACCAGGATGTGGTTCTGGCGGAAAAGAAGACTCCCTGGGGAGGACGGGACTATTTGGCCACCTACGCCATGTTCCCCTCTCGCCTCCTCCAGACCCTCTTCCAGAAGGAGGGCATCCACGTCTACTGCCAGGATCCTGACACGGTGATCTACGCCAATCAAAGCTACCTGGGCGTCCATGGGAAGGAGGCGGGCCCCCGCCATCTCCGGCTGCCCCGGCCTTGCCGCCTGGTGCAGCTCCTCCCCGAAGAGAAGGTCCTGGCGGAAAATGTCCAGGAATACGTGCTGGATCTCCCCCCCTGCTCCACCGTTCTCCTTCGGATGGAGTGAGATTTCCCCGGAGGAAGGAGGCCAGATTGTCGGACCTGTACTACATTACTCCTTTCTCCCAATCCCTTTTCCCTTCCCCGGGCGGCGGCTTTCCGCCCCTCCCTCTCTCTAACCCCGAACGAATCTCCCTCCTCCTATGAAACATTTCCTCACCCTCTCCCTGGCCGCCCTCCTCTGCGGCCTCCTGCTCGCCAGCTGCGGAAAGAAACAGGCCGCCAGCCGGCTGGACGCCATCAAGGCCGCCGGCAAAATCGTGGTGTACACCAACCCCGAGTTCCCCCCCTATGAGTACCTGGGCGCCAACGGGCAGATCGCCGGCGCCGAAATCGACCTGGTGAACGCCATCGCCGCCGAGCTGGGCGTGAAGGCGGAAATCGTCTCCGCCGAGTTCGACTCCATCATCGGCACCGTCATCACCGGCAAGGCCGACATGGGGGCCTCCGGCTTCACCATCACCGAAGAGCGGGCCAAGAGCGTGGATTTCTCCATCCCCTTCGTCCGTTCCGTCCAATACCTCATCCTCCCCGAGAACAGCCCCATCAAGACCGTTGAAGATCTGGCCGGGAAGAAGATCGGCGGGCAGCAGGGCACCACGGGTCTCATGATGATCGAGAACAGCATCCGGGATGGTCTGCTGAAGGGAACCGGAGCCGAGGCCAAGGCCTTCAACAACGCCCCCGACGCCACCGTGGCCATGGTCTCCGGACAGGTGGACGCCGTGGTGATCGACGAGCTGGTGGCCATCTCCCTGGCCAAGAAGAATGCCGGCTACAAGGCCATCCCCATGGTGAAGGCTGACGGCAATGGCCTGGAGGAGCCCGAGGAGTTCGGCATCATCATCGCCAAGGGCTGCCCCGAGCTGCTGGAGGTCATCAACAAGGTCATCGCCGAGTGCCGGACGAACGGCAACATGGAAGCCTGGAAGGCTGACCACGACGCCAAGTCCGCTCAGTAACCCCTCCCTTTCCCGCCCCCTCGGGGGCTTGCGCCGCCCTCTCCCCCCTCCCGAGGCAGAGGGCTTTTCCCCCCTAGGACGGGTGGCACGACTCCCCTCGCGCCGCCCGCCTTCTTCTTTTTTCTTCTCCGTCATCGTCCAGGACCGCCATGTCCCTCGACACCTCCTCCCCCCTCGCCTTCTGGAGCGACGCCATTAGCCGGACCTTTCTGGTGGAAGACCGCTACAAGATCTTCCTCCAGGGCTTTGCCAACACCATGCTCATCACCGTGGGCGCCCTGCTTCTGGGCGTCTTCATCGGCGTGAGCGTGGCCATCGTCCGGGTCTATGTCTACCAGGCCCAGCCCCAGCCCTTCTGGGCCTCCTTCCGGAACCTCCTGCGGAGCGGGCGCTTCTTCTGGCTGCGCCACATGCTCCTGAAGGCCATGGATGCCCTGGCGGAATTCTACCTGACCCTCTTCCGGGGCACCCCCGTGGTGGTCCAGCTGATGATCTGGTCCTTCGTCATCCTCACCACCACCAATCCCATCCTGGTGGCCATCATTGGCTTTGGCGTCAACTCCGGCGCCTATGTGGCGGAAATCGCCCGGGCGGGCATCATGGCGGTGGACAAGGGGCAGACCGAGGCAGGACGCTCCCTGGGGCTCTCCGCCTGGACCACCATGCGCATCATCGTGTTGCCCCAGGCGCTGAAAAATGTCCTCCCTGCCCTGGGAAACGAATTCATCTCCCTGCTGAAGGAGACCTCCATCGTGGGCTATATCGCCATCGTGGATCTCACCAAGGCGGCGGGGCTGGTGCGGGCCAGAACCTTCGACGCCTTCTTCCCTCTGATCTGCGTCGCCCTGGTCTATCTCTTCCTGGTGCTGTTGCTCAGCGCGGTCCAGAAGCGCCTGGAGAGGCGGATGCGGGAGAGTGACCGGAAATAGAAGTTGTTTTGGGCAGGAGCGGGAATATGCAAAGCGAAAATACGATGGTCAAGAGTTGCGGGCAGGAGGAGGTTTTCTCTTCCGAGGTGGTCATCCGCGTGAAAGGGCTCCACAAATCCTTTGGGGAGCACAAGGTGCTTCAGGGGATTGACGATGTGGTGCGCCGGGGAGAGAAGGTGGTGGTCATCGGCCCCTCCGGCTCCGGAAAGTCCACCTATCTCCGGTGCCTGAATCTGCTGGAGACCCCCACCAGCGGCCGGATCTTCGTCCATGGGGAGGAGATCACCAATCCCAAATGCCGGGTGGATTCCCTCCGTCGCCGCATGGGCATGGTCTTCCAGCACTTCAATCTCTTCCCCCACAAGACCATCCTGGAGAACATCACCCTGGCCCCCATCCAGACGGGGCTCATGAAAGCGGAGGAGGCGCGAGACACGGCCATGGATCTCCTGAAACGCATCGGCCTTCCGGAAAAGGCAGGGGAATATCCCGGCATGCTCTCCGGGGGACAGAAGCAGCGGGTGGCCATTGTCCGGGCGTTGGCCATGCGTCCGGAGGTGATGCTCTTTGACGAGCCCACCAGCGCCCTGGATCCCGAGATGGTGGGGGAAGTGCTCTCCCTGATGAAAGAATTGGCCCTGGCCGGCATGACCATGGTGGTGGTGACCCACGAGATGGGCTTTGCCCGGGAGGTGGGCACTCGGGTGTGCTTCATGGACGACGGGATGTTGAAGGAGCAGGGGACGCCCGACACCTTCTTCTCCCATCCCCAGCATCCTCGTCTGAAGGACTTCCTTTCCAAGGTGTTGTAGTCATGCCCCGGCGTCTCTCCCCATCCCGGAGAGGCAGACAGGCGTTGACCCTGCACCCGGACGTCACGGAAAAACGTCTCCGCCTCCAAAGCCTTCTCCGCCAATATGCCGAGCTTTTGGAGGAATATGAGGATTGGCGGGAGCACCGCGCCAAGAATCTTCAGGCCCGATACCACTCTCTCTTTGGCCAACAGGAATTCCATTTGTACCTCCTGCAGGTGGAATGTCTCCGGCTTCGCCGGAAAATCGCCCTGTACCAGGCGGCGATGAACCACGGGGAGATGCCCCGTCCCCAAGAGGTGGAGAAGATTTTGAACCAGGAGTTTGCCTCCTACCAGGAGGAATTGAAGAGGCGTTGGGAGCAGCTGCGTCAGGACGAGGCCCTGTTGCGCAGTCCCTGCCTTACCCGGGAGGAAAGCGAGGAGTTTCGCTCCCTTTACCGCAGATTAGTGAAGTGCCTCCATCCGGATCTCCACCCGGAATTGGCGGAAAAAACCGCCGATCTTTGGAACCGGATTCAGGAGGCCTACCGGAACGCCGATCTCTCCGCCCTGCGTCTTCTGGCGGACACGGTGGAACTCTTCCTGGAAAACCAGGAGGTTCTGCCTCCTCTTCCCCTGGAGGAATTGGAGACCAAGATTCAGAAGCAGGAAGAGAAGTTGCAGACTCTCCAGGAATCCTTCCAGGCCCTGCGCACCCGCCCTCCCTTCACCTACCAGGAACTCCTGGAGGACCAGGAGAAATGCCAGGAGCGCCAGCAGCAGCTGGAGGAGATGATCCAAAAGCAGAGGCAATACCGGGAAGAACTGAAGTCCCGCCTATCTACGTTCCCCTCCCCATAGGGAGAGCACATCCATGGAAGAAGGTCTGATTTCCTCAAAGAACTGGCCCCAGCTCACCCAGCTTTTCCAGCAGCAAGAAGGGGTTCCCATGCCCTTCCTGAAGGAGATCTTCCTCATGGAATGCCGGATTGCGGGCACCAGCCATGTGCCGGAAATTCAGGAGCGCACCCAGGACATACAGGCGGGGAACCTGGTGCAGTTCCGGCGAGAGGCGGCGAACCCGGCGGATTCCCTGGCCATCCTCATCCTCAATGGCAAGGGAGAGAAAATCGGCTACGTCCCCCGGGAGAAGAACGAGGTGCTGGCCAGGCTTATGGACGCCGGGAAATACCTCTTCGGCAAAGTAGAAGACAAGTCTCAACTGGGAGACTATGTGCGGATCGTCATCCGCACTTACATGCAGGACGTGTAGCCTGGGGCCTCCCTGCCCAGGTCACACCCCCGCGCCATTCCTCCCCTTGAACGCCCATATGCCCCAGGGGAGAAAACACACTTTTTTCAGGAGCCTTATCCCATGACTCATCCCTTTTTCCAACGACATCTCCAGGGCCCCGGCGGCATCCTGGAACTGCTTCCCATCGCCTTCCCCATGTTCCTCTCCAGCATGTTCGACATGCTGATGATGTTCGTGGACCGCCTCTATCTCTCCCGGGTGGGGGTGGTACACCAGGCCGCCACCATGAGCGGAGGCATCACCAGCTGGATGCTCACCTCCTTCTTCGTGGGCATGGTGGGATACTCCTCCGCCCTCATCGCCCAATATTACGGCGCCAACCAGAAACCCTTCTGCGTGCGCATGGTGCGCCAGTCCCTCCTCCTGGCCTTCCTCAGCTACCCCCTCTCCCTGGCCGCCCACTGGCTCCTCCTGCGCCTCCATGTCTTCAGCCTTCACTCGGAACTGGAAGCCGCCCTGGAGACAAAATACTACTGGTACATGGGCTTCGGCTCCCTCCTCTCTCTCCTCCGATTCTCCTTCGCCTCCTTCTTCACCGGCATCGGAAAAACCCGGATCATCCTCCTGGCCAACACCGTCGCCCTTCTGGTCAATATGTCCGCCAACTGGATTCTCATCTTCGGACATTTCGGATGCCCCGCCCTGGGGCTGGACGGCGCCGCCATGGGAACCCTCCTGGCCAGCGCCTCCATGGTCTCCGTCCTGGCCTTCCAATTCCATCGTCGTCGCCAGGAGCCCCAATTCCAGGAGAAGGAGCACCCCCTTCTGGATCCCGAGAAGTTCCTGAAGCTCCTGCGCTACGGACTTCCCCAGGGAGTGGAAAACTTCCTGTGCACCTTCTGCTTCGTCTTCATCGTCTCCAGCTTCCACTCCTACGGGGATGACGTGGCCACCGCCACCACCATCGTCTTCAACTGGGACGGCTTCTCCTTCCACCCCTTGCTGGGCATCCAGGTGGGGGTCACCACCCTGGTGGCCCAGGCCCTGGGGCGGAACGATCCCGCCCTGGCCCTCCGCACCGCCCACTCCGGCTTCAAGGTGGCCATCCTTTACGCCGGCTGCATGATTCTCCTCTTTCTCACCGCCACCCATCCCCTGGTGGCCTTCTTCACCCCGGAAAGCACTGGACTGGACTACAGCCAAGTGCGGGCCTACGCCCATCCCATGCTGAAGTTAGCGGGCGTGTATCTCATGACCGATGCCATCATGCTCATCTCGGGAGGGGTTCTGCGAGGCGCCGGGGACACCTTCTGGAGCATGGTCCTCCACCTGCTGAGCAACCTCTTCCTGGGAGGCATCCTTCTTCTCATGGTGCACGTTCTCCACTTTCCTCCCATGAAGGCATGGACCTTCTTCGTCTTCGCCGGCATGTTCAGCATCTCCCCCATCTTCCTCCGCTACAAGCTGGGAGCCTGGAAGAATCTGCGCATCATCGCCCCTCAAGAGAAAAAAGAGTAATCAGGAAGCGGGAATCCCCCCTCCCGGGAAAGGTATATTAGCCCTCAGCCATCCCGGCATTCCCCGGGAAATCCTCTCCTATCCTCAACTCTCACCCCAAAAGCGCCATGAGCAAGACCAAAGTCGGCATCGTCGGATGCGGCATGATTAGCGAGACCTACTTCAACGCCTCCAAGAAATTCAACCAAATCGAGGTGGTGGCCTGTTCCGACATCATTCCGGAGCGTTCCCAGGCCAAGGAAAAGGCCCACGGAGTCCCCGCCATGACCAACGAGGAGCTCTTCGCCCAAAAGGAGATTGAAATCGTCCTCAATCTCACCCCGCCCCAGGTCCACTCCAAAATCGCCCTGGATACCCTGAATGCCGGAAAGCACGCCTACAGCGAAAAACCCTTCGGCGTGGATTTCGCCGACGCCCAAAAGGTGATCACCCTGGCCCAGAAAAAGGGACTCCGAGTAGGTTGCGCGCCTGATACTTTCCTGGGAGGCGGACAGCAAACCTGCCGCAAGCTGGTGGACGACGGATGGATCGGCAAACCCCTGGCCGGCACCGCCATGGTCATGGGACGCGGCCCCGAAAAATGGCCCCAGGCCCCCTTCTTCTACGACTACGGCGCCGGCCCCATGCTGGACCTGGGACCCTACTACGTCACCGCTCTGGTGAATCTCCTGGGCCCCGCCAAACGGGTCACCGCCTTCACCAAAAAAGGCTTCGATCACCGCACCATCGGCCCCGAGGTGGCCGAACAATACCAGGACTGGCTGAAGCCCTTCGGAGCATACCCTGTCACGGTGAACACCCATCTCACCGGCGTCATCGAGTTCTGCAACGGCGCCCTCATCACCGTGGTGGCCTCCTTCGATGTCTACCAACATGGACACGCCCCCATCGAAATCTACGGCACCGAAGGCTCCCTCCAAGTCCCCGATCCCAATACCTTCGGCGGCCCCGTCCGGGTCTTCCGCAATGGCTATGACACCTGGAAGGATGTCCCCCTCACCCATATCTACACGGAAAACTCCCGCTCCCTGGGCGCCGCCGACATGGCCGTGGCTCTCAAGAATGGACGCCAGCACCGGGCCAATGGCGAACTAGCCAACCACGTCCTGGAAGTGATGCTGGCCTTCGACCGATCCTCCCAGGAAGGCATGCCCGTCACCCTCACCACCACCTGCCAACGCCCAGTCCCCCTCCCCCTGGGACTGGAACCCGGCGAAATCGGGGAGTAACCCCCCCCCTTTACGCCGTCTCGTGCTATCACATCATACATAACACACTGTAATAGAACAACTTATAACACCCACACCCCCGACAGCGCCAGAATATGGGCATGCCGGGGGATGTTTTTTTTTGCAGGATCGGGGGAGGCGTTGTCCTGCTACACGCACAGGGCGGTGATATGGACGGTGCTTCCGGGAGCGGGATGCTTCACGAAATTGCCGTCGATCTCCACACCATCCACGGCGAGTTTCAGGTTCTGGCTGGACTTGTGATCCGGGTTACGCACTTCGATGACATACCGGACGCCGGCCAGGGTGCGTTCCACGGAATATCCGTCCCACTCCTGGGGGATGCAGGGCACGATCCTCAGGCCGCCCTTCTCCGGCCGGATTCCCAGAAGGAACTCCGTGGCGGTGCGGTAGATCCAGGAGGCGCCGCCCGTCAGGTGGGAGAGCGCGGCCTTGCCAAAGGAGGCGTTGTCCGGTCCGTAGCACCAGGATGCGAAGGCATAGGGTTCCCGTTCGTAGAGATCAGCGGAGTCGGCGGAGCGGCGCTGGGGCATGATGTGGTTGAAGTATTCCCAGGCGCGGTCCGCATTGCCCCGCATGGCCTCGGCGATGATGGCCCAGTTGTTGGCGTGGTAGAAAAGCCCCGCGTTCTCGCCGGCGCCGGGGACGTTTCCGCAGTACCGGTTTCCGTCCAGCAACTTGGTGAAAGGCGGCTCATAGAGCCGCAGGCCATACTGGGTGTTCAGGCGCCGATAGACGCTGTCCATGGCCTGGGCCACATGTTCGGGGTTCAGAGTGCCGGCCATGGCGGCCCAGCTCTGGGTATTCAGGAAGATCCTGCCCTCCTCCTTCGCCTCGCCGCCCATGTAGTCGTTGGGAAAAAGGAGGCGGCGGTAGTAGTCGCCATCCCAGACCAGGGGGCTTTCCAGGGCCTGGGTGAATTCCCGGATCTTGCCTTCCAGATAGGAGCGCTCCGCCTCTTCGGAGGCGTCCAGCAGCCCCAGAAGCACCCGCGCCGCCACGATGTACTGCTCGGCCACCATGATGCTCTCTCCGCTGTCCAGAATCGCGCTGACCACCACAAGCTGGTCATTCCAGTCGCAGTTGAAGAGCTTGGGCAGTCCGTGGGCGCCGGTCTGGTCTCCGGTGAAGTGCATTCCCCGCAGCAGGAGCCCCTGGACCGTGGAGGGCTCGCCCTCGTAGTCCAGCACAGGATGCTTCAGGAAATCCCAGTCGCCGGTCTCGTGGACATACTTCGCTACCGTGAAGACACCCCAGACAATGGAGTCGCAGCGGATGTAGTCCGGAACGGAGCACTTGAAGGTGGAGGGATCAATGAAATGGGTGGCCTGCCCGCTCTTCCGGATGGAGCGCATCAGCAGAAGGATGTTCTCCCGCGTCTCCTCGGGGAAGAAGAGGGCCCCGGACATGATGTCCTGCATGGTGTCCCGGAAGGTCTTTGAGGTGTCGCACCCGGTATGGCGCTGGGAGATGGAGCGCCCGCACCGCATGGTGGTCTTGATGTTCTTGGGGAGCCACACGTTCAGCATCTCGTTCAGCTCGGCGTCGGGGGTCTTCACCTGACAGCGGTTCAGCCGCTCCCACCACCACGCCGCAAAGTCCTCCGCCGCCTCATCCACTGCGGCGGGGTCATCGTACTTCCTCAGCATGGACGCGGCCTCCTCCAGCTGCGGGGAGGCGGTCAGCTTGACGATGACGCGCTCCGAGGCCCCGGGGGCTAGACGGAAATCCAGGCGGAAGCATCCGCAGATGCAGAAGCCGGCGCCGGGCACTTCGGAGTTGTGGAGTTCGCCGGTCTCCAGAGCCTCGGGGGAAGCCTCTCCCCGGCAGCGCCCCATGAAGCGATCCCGGCTCATCTCGTAGGAGACGAAGGGCTTCGACGCATTGAACAGAGTGTATCCCTTGTGGATCGCCTCATAGGCGAAGTAGTCCAGCCGCAGCGCCCCCAGCCCCTGGTCACAGAACCCCGTCATCTGGTTCCCGCAGAAGTGGAAATAGAGAACCTCCTTGGGGACATCCCGCATGGCGAAATCCTGGTAGGGGTAGGCGGAGAAGACCGCCTCTTCCCTGCGGTGATTGGTAAAGGTGATGTCCCACAGCATCACCGGATCCTTTCGGGGGATCATGTAGCGCACGGTCACGCCGATGCCGTCCTTCTCCGAATCGAAGGTGGTGTAATAGAGGCCGTGGCGGCATTCATAGCGGTCCAGGGGCGTGCGGGTGGGCATGAAGGAAGGGGACCATGGCGCCTTGTCCTTCTCCTTGACATACAGGAAGAATCCGGGGTTATCCTCCGGCTGGGCCATATACTGATACCGGGTCAGGCGGCCCGTGTGGGGCTGCTTATACCACACCGTTCCACCCGCCCGGTTGGAGACAAAGGCATCCAGGTCGGAGACGCCGCCCAGGTAGTTGATCCAGGCGCGGGGCGTCAAGGGCGAGGTGATGACATATTCGTGCTTCTCGGGATCGAAATGCCCGTAGGGATTGCCCTGGTGCTTCTCAGTGTTCATGACGCAGAGTCCTTGATTTGATTTCTCCATGCGGGAGACGCATGTCCCGGGAAGTTCCTCCCGCCACGTCGAACGCCTGACGGAGGACTCCCCAATGCCCCGTTAAGATATTGGCGAATTGCGGTTCGGCCACCACCCCCGCCACGGAAACACCCCATGCCCGGGACATCTTACATCCCCTCTGGGAACATCACAACAAAAAAAAAGCCCCGGGGAAGCAGGAACTTCTCCGGGGCTGGAAAATATGGTGCGCGCAACAGGACTCGGACCTGTGACCTCCACCGTGTGAAAGTGGCGCTCTAACCAACTGAGCTATGCGCGCGATTGTGTAAGCGGG
>JAEDMH010000027.1 GCA_016303095.1 Lentisphaeria bacterium
GCTTATTTCCATAATGTTAGAAGAACCTTAAGAATGAGTTAACCGGACACCAGTGAAAGATGAAAAAGAATACGAAAAGAGCGAACATTAATTTGAAAATGAAAATCCCCTCGGGAGCAGAGGGCGTGCTTTTATTGTGAGGGGGGACGGATGGCAGGGGTGGGTGGCGTCTTCTCCTTCGGGAAAGGGCCCCTTTTTCTGTCATTTTTTTCGGAAACGGGGGCAATTTTACTGTTTCTTTTCCGTTAGTGGACTTGATTTTTCCAAAATCTTTCCGCATAATGAAAACATTGTTTGGTTTGCGAAGTGCTTCGCAGACGTTGTGTTCCCCCCGACCCAATCCTCCGGGATCCATGGGATCTGCCGACAGGAGTCGGCGGGTGTCGTTTCCCGAAGGGAGGGGCGTTTCCGTTTTTCGGTGTCGCCCCTTGCACAATCCCACCATAAAGAGTAAACAAATCCATGAAGAAAACCTTCACTCTGATTGAGCTGTTGGTGGTCATCGCCATCATCGCCATCCTGGCGGCCATGCTGCTGCCCGCCCTCTCCAAGGCCCGGGAAAAGGCCCGCGCCATCAGCTGCACCAACAACATCAAGCAGCTGGGCCTGGGAACCATCCTCTACGCCAACGACTACGATGATTTCCTCCATCCCTCCAAGTTCGGCAAGGGCGCCACGGATGGAAACATCTACAGCGACGACAACAACTACTTCTACGTCTACAACCCCATGTGCAATGACATCCTGGGCACCATTCCCACCAGTGGCACCAGCGGCACCAAGACCATTTCCGAGAAGAAGGAAGGCGCCTGGAAGCTCTGGCAGTGCCCCAGCCTGAATGGCAATGACGCCTGGGAAGAGTACTACAACGCCACTCCCAAGACCACCCGTCCCAAGACCGGCTATCAGTACAATGGCAACTGCGGCTACAACAACCAGACCATGGACCAGTACAACAGCAATGGTACCGGCATCAAGGGTGGTTGGACTCGCATCATCCAGCCCAAGAGCACCAATACCTTCATCCTCTTCCTGGATCGCTGCGGATTTGCCGGCAATGGCGGTTCCTGGATCGCCCATTGGTACCTCCACCACGATGCCAACTCCTCCGTGGGCACCAACGACGATGCCATCAAGTATCGCTGCCGCCACAGCGACATGTGCAATGTGGTCTTCGCCGATGGTCACGCCGCTCCTGTGAACAAGACCGACCTCACCAACCTGGGCGACGAGCCCGATGGCGATACCGGCATCCTGTGCATGCAGCTCAATGGCAACGGCCAGGATGACTAATTCCTAAGGCCCCATTCAGGGAAAGCCCCCGGCAGACACGCGTCTCCGGGGGCTTTTTTGTGCCATGACAGAAGGGCAAGCTCCCCTGCTTTCTCCCTTTCCTTCCCTCAAAACGACCTCCCATGGACCATGCTGAGGATGCCCCACGGGGGAGGCACCTTGGGCCTTGGCGCCTCTTTCCTGGGGGAACAGGAGGGCATGCCAATGGGCAATTTGTTACAAATGGATATTTTCCTCTGGGAAATAGACATTGTGATTATACTGGAGATCTGTATAATTTACGAGAGACGGATGTGACAAAAGCGTCAATTCCTCCCGGTTTGGTTTGGGACATCCTCTTCTCCCTCCTTCAGCAGTCATGGAGGCTTCAGAGCATGAGGGGAGAGGAGCGCGGAGAACCCCAGGGGCAAGACTGGGGAGATCCCTGGTTGGGGAATAGGAGTGGTTGGAAATCCTTTGGCGAGAACATGTTGGCGGAGTGGTTATGCCCGGTGAAGAATCCTTGAGTTGTCCCTTTCAAATTCAATTCTGCGGGTGGATGCAGGACATTTGGCCGTGGCGTCAGGATCTCATCCACACTCCGTTCTGGCGGCTGTACTGGAATCTGACGCCGGGGGGGATCCTTACTTCTGCCTCTGGAACCCTGCGGTTTGAACCGAACAGCTTTGTCCTGATCCCCGCCAGCTACGAATTTTCCACCTCCGCCGAAGCGCCCTTTGACCAGTTCTTCATCCATTTCAATTTCGTGGATACGGTCAAGGCGGTGGGGGACCGCATCTACACCATTCCCGGGGATTCCTTCTCCCATGCCTATATCCAGGAATTCATCCAATCCTACAACGAATTGGACAATCGTCTCCACTGCGAAATGATTGGGCACATCATTCTCGGACATGCCCTGCTCAAGTGCAAGAACGGCCCAGTGATCCGGAAGCTTTCCTCCGAACGACGGATTCTGAAGTGCATCGATTTTATTTCTGCCAGGCTTGACGAAAAGCTGGACAATGCCCGTCTGGCGGAATATTGCGGCATGGCCCGCAATGCCTTCATCCGTCTTTTTTCCGCCACCATGGAGGAGACGCCCCAGGCCTTTGTCCGCCGGAAGCGGATTGAGCGGGCCTGCCACTTGCTCCACTTCAGCAATCTTTCCATCAAAGAGATCGCCATGCGCACCGGGTTTGCCAACCAGTATCATTTCTCCAAGGTCTTTTCCCGGCTGCAACTGAATCCCCCCCGAAAATTCCGCTCCCCCCATTTTGCCTCCCCCATGGAGTAGCGACCAGGCCGCACCCAATAGGCTCTTGAGAATCGCCCTTTTTTTGACTTTGTTACAGACGGATATTTTCTTTTGTCAAATACACATTGGGAGAAGGAGGAAAATGCCCCATACTTTTTATGCGTAGGGGATGGGACAGCGCGACAAATGCCTCGATCGAGTCATTTCTGCCGGGTTGCCCTGCCTTCTTTGTTCCTTAACCCTCCACGGGGCTTTCTCGTAGGATGGGGCCATGCCTTTGTGTTTTGATTCCATGAGAAAATTTCCGTTGTTTTGGGGAATTCCCTTTCTTTTGATGATGGCCTTGGGGGCCTGGGGCGCCGAGGTGGGCGAACGGCCCATGGTTTGGGCTCACAACACTCCATGGTTTTATCCCCGGGATTATCCTGGATATCCTGAATACTACTACAACTTCCCCCTGCAGGAAAGCAAGGACACCCCCACGGGAGATCAGGATTCCCTCCGGGAAGAGATTCGGATCGTTCAGGAAAAGGGGGTGGACGGGTTTTTCCTGGATTTTGGAGGAGATCCCCATGGAGCCGCCCCCCATTGGAGCTGGCGCTTGCCCACCTATCTGGAGGCGGCAGAGGGGACGGATTTCCAGGTGGCCATCTGCATTGACGTGAAAATCTCTCCGGAATACTGGGGAAAATGGCTGAAGGAACTCCTGGGGAAAAACGGAAACCATCCCAATTATCCCAAAGTCGGCAGGAAGTATGTGGTCTGCGCCTATCAGTTCCTCCATGGGGAGAATGGCTATGGGGAGTGGTCCTGGAACCGGGAGGATTGGCGGAAACTCCATGCCATCATGGAGGAAGCCGGATATCCCCTCTACCTCATTGGCAACGTCGCCCCCCTGCCCAACGCCAGGCTGAACCTGCAACAGCTGGAGGAAACCAAGGATATCTACGACGCCCTCTTTTGTTTCGATTCTCCGGCCCATTGCTTCGACCCTCCCGAGGTCAACAACCGGTTGCTGGGGGAGTTTTGCCGGAAGAACGGCAAGCGCTTCCTGCCCACCCTCCACCCGGGATATTGGGGAGCCTGGCTGGCCAACTTCAATGACTTCTACAACCCCTTCCGCGGCTTCGACTGTTTCTACCGGCAGTATGCGGACGGGAAGAAATACCAGCCGATATGGACCCACCTGACCACGTGGAACGATCTGGTGGAAACCGGGGTGTTCGAGCGCCTCTATACCTTCGGCCAGGCGGAAACCCTGAGGCGCTACGCCAAGGATCTGAAGGGGACGCCCATCCTCACGGAAGACCCGGAGGTCCTGGTCAGCTATCTCCATGAAGTCATGCTGGGGGAAATCCTGCGCATTGAGGCGATGAGCATGCCGTTTTCCCGCCAGGAACCCCTGGAAATCGAAGGGGTTCTCCGGGATCTGGAGGGCAAAGTGGTCTGGAGGCTCTCCCCCCAAAGCGCCGCGCCCGACCAATACGCCCGGCTGGAATGGCTGATTCCCACCCATGAACTGGCCTTCACGCCAGTGCTGCAGCCGGAATTCACGGTGCGCATGGGAGAAATGGTCTCCACCCGGAAATCCGTCCCCATCTATTTGGTGTCCAGCTGGCTTCAGAATTGCGTGACGGTCAATGTGCCCCTCAGCCGGATGCTGGCGGACTTTCCCCAGGAGTTCACGGTGCGGCAGGAGGGCAACCGCCTGGAGGCCACCGTTGCCTTCCACAGTCCGGATGTCCTCAAGCGGATCATGCTCTTCCGCAATGATCGCCCCGCTGGCGTCTTTTCTCCGGAACAGGAAAAGGAGGAGATGCTCCTGAATGTCCTCATGCAGGGGATGCCCAAAGGGGTGCGCATTACCTTCGAAAACGGCCATCTGCTCCGGGCCTTCCGGAAGGGCACCCAGAAGGGCGCCCAATGGCAGGAGACCACCTTCTTCGATTATGGCCGGGATTTCTTCTGGGCGTCGGATTCTTCCAGCGGACACATGGCCATGGCCCTCGCCGGAACCAAAGACCTGAAGCTGGTGGTCACCAATGCCGAGGGAAAACAAACGGTGATCCCGGCGGAAAACCTGGCGCGGAGACGGCGCTTTGTCAATGGGGACATAGATCTTCGCATGTCCGTGGACAACACCCTCTTCCTGGATGAGCCGCTGGAGCGAACGCAGGGAACACTGACCCTGAATCTGTTTGCGGCAGATCCGCAGCCCACGGACAATTTCTATCTGCGCTTCGAAACCATGGATGGGCGCTATTTCTTCTCCCAGCCCATCTACCCCTTCGCCACCAACCGCAGGGTGAGCCGCACCCTGCTGGCCACCCCGTGGACGCTGGAGTCCTCCAAAGGCGGAACGGCGTTTGCCTTCCGCGGGGAGCCGGAGTTCCTGACCCCAGGGAATCAGCAGCCGTTCCAAGGGAATTTCACGGTGCGGGTGCCCGTTTCCCTGTTGATCGCCCGGGGCGCCCTCTGGGATTTCGACGGGGAAGACGGCTGGATTCTGGATCGCTACGGGGATCGGGATTTCTTTGTGGATCCGGGAATGCTGGTGGAGGATGGCCGCGGAGGGAGGGCGCTGAAGCTGGATGGCACGGGGAAGGCGACTCTGCCGGCCCGCCTGTGGCCCATGAGTGGCGTGGGCGTCACCGAGCTGGCCATCAAGCCCGAGGCCATCGGAGGAAAACCCCAGACCATTGTCTTCAAAGACGGCTGGTATGATGGGATCAACCTGAATTTGCGCCCGGACGGGAAAGTGGAAGTGATTCGCTGCTATGTCGGGGACTCCAACGACCAGAACGACATCCAGATGCAGACCCTCTGGAGCCGGAGTTCTCTCAAGGCCGGAGAATGGGCGACGATCCGGGTAGAGGCGGACCACGGGAGCCTCGTCCTGCGGATCAACGGCAAAGAAGAAGGGACGATTCCCCAGGCGCCCTTCCGCAGTCATGGCAACGGGAGGGTCACCTTCGGAGGGGCCATGCCCGGCTGCGTGCCCTTCCGGGGACTGGTGGATGACCTGAAACTTTTCGGATTGTAACACCCAAATCATTCACGGGAATGTCATGAAATCCTCGTCCTGACATTTTCTTTGAGAAAGCCAAAACAAAGGAACAACGATGAAAAAATCCAACTTTACCTTGATTGAACTCCTTGTGGTGATTGCCATCATCGCCATTCTGGCCAGCATGTTGTTGCCTGCTCTTTCCAAAGCCCGGTCAAAAGCCAGAAACATCAGCTGTGTGAACAACCTGAAACAGCTGGGATTGATGGCCGCCCTCTATGCCGGGGACTATGATGATTATTTCGCCACCTCCGATGAATCCTTTTCCGGGGACGGGGCGGTTTCCCTCTATCTTGTCCTGTACAACAATACCGACCTTTTCGCGCCCCAGAAACCCAAAATGGCCCACTGCCCCTGCGATCCCAACTCGTCCGAAAATAAAAAGAACTTCTATTCCTACCGCACCTTCACCTGCGCCTGGGGGGCGTGGAGCGATGAGGAGGGAATCGGGTATTCTCCCTTTGCAAAGAGCATCTATACATGGAACATTCCCACGTTGACTTGGGGTACTACCTTCCGGGTGGAACGGATCTACAAGTTGGCCTCTTACCCCAATTACGACCAGAGCGCGCATTTCAACATCGCGCTTTTCGCGGACGACCCCACCTTGCCGAACCACTACGAGAACAAGTTCCTTATCAATGCCGCCCGGGCCGATGGGAGCGTCTTGACCTGCCGGAATCTCCGGGACAGCCAGCCGGATTTCAATACAACCAGCAATTGGCTCCTGCGCCTCAGCTATATGGTCACCACCCCCTCTCTTTGGAAGTCCTTCATGGCGGCCTCCGATCCTCGGGTCAACTAGAAAACAACACAGGAACAGGGGCTTTGACCCTTCAGGGGGGGAAGATACAAGCCGGTCTCTTTCCCCCCGGAAGGGGAAGCAAGGAGCATGGGTTCAGGGGAAAGGCCGGTGGCAGAGCTGGAGCGTGGGAAAAGATGCCCGGTGCCCATGGCCGCAGTGCCTGGATGACTCCCGCGTTCCGAATCCCAAGATAGAGATAGATCACCTATGGCGACGTTGACACCGGGAATTTTCTGGTATTGGAATGCCAATCCCACGCCGGGGGGCATTCGGCGTCAGCTGACGTCCATGCGGGACGCCGGCTTCCGCTGCGTCTACCTGCATCCCATGCCCGATTCCTACCATAAGGATTTCTTCTTCCAGGGCATGGAAGTCCCCTATCTGGGAAAGCGTTTCTTTGCCCTGGCCCGGGTGATGTTGTCGGAGTGCCGTCGTCTTGGCTTGACGATGATGCTGTATGACGAAGGGGGGTGGCCCAGCGGCAGTGTGGTGGATACGTTGGTGAAGATTCATCCAGAGGACCGGGTGCGGGCGCTGATACGAGAGGGCAACGGATACCGGGAGATCCGTTTGGAGATCCCGGATCTGACCAATCCGGCGGTCACGGACCATTTTTTGCAGATGGTCTATGAGCGTTATGCTGAGGAGCTGGGCGACGCCTTTGGGAAGGAGATCCGGGGCATGTTCACGGATGAGCCCTTCTGGGAGTGCTATCTGCCCAAGGAAGCCATCGCCGTCCCCCCTGGCTTGCGGCGGGAGCTGCGGGAGCGTTACGGGCTCGAATTCGAGACGATTCTTCCGCTGCTTTTTCCGGGCAATCCCCCTACCCAGGAGGGAATACGGGCCCGCTGGTGTTACGTGGATGCCTGCACCCGGCTCTTTGCCCAAAACTATTCCCGCCGCATCTCGGATTGGTGTCACCGGCATCATCTGGAATTTGAAGGGCATTTCCTCTACGAGGAACTCTTTTTCCGGACGGGTTTTTTCAATGATTTTCCCCGGATTCTGGATCCCATGGATGTGCCGGGGGTGGATGCCATCTTCCGGCAGATTTATCCCGGAGAGGGAAAGCGTCCCCAGGGCGAAGCCTTGGGATATCCGGAAGAGGGCAATGGTCAGTACGCACGCTTTGCCCAATGCGCGGCCATTCGCAACCACCGAAAGGAGGCGCTCTGCGAATGTTTCAACGTCTACGGCTACGCCATGACCACCGGAGTGATGTTCTACGTGGCTAACTCTCTGGCGGTGAAAGGAATCAACCGTATTCTGACCATGCCCTATCTTTACAGCGACCGGGGAATGCGCAAGATTGGCTGCAGCACCGATTATTCCCCGCGCCATCCCCTCTGGCGCCACCTGCTTCCTCTCAATGAATATCTGGCGTGGCTGGGACAATTCGACGCCGGTGCGCTGGATCCGGAAGTCCGGGTGCTGGCGGTCACGGAGTGTTTTGCGGGAGACCACATCCACCACCCTTCGCCTGCGGCCAAGGCCTATGCCGACGCCGTGGAGGAGATGTTGGAGCGGCTGGACGATGCCCTGGTGTTCTGGCGCTTCACCACGCCGGATGAATGGACAGGAGATAACCTTCCCCGGGTTCTCATCCTGCCGGGGCCATGCCGGATTCCGGAGATCCTGGCGAAAGTGGCGTTGCTGGAGGCCGCGGGGGTGACGGTCATCGACGGCTTTGCCGTCATGGATTTCCGGGCCTATGCCCATTTGGCGGTGGAAGAGCCCATGGAAGGGGTGAAGCTTCTGGTGGCGGTGCGTGAGGAGGGTCGGGTTCTGCTCTTGTTCAACGCATCTTCGGAAGTGAAGCTTCTGCGGTTCCGTTCAGGGGTTGCCTTCCGGGAGCTGCTGCCCCCGGATGAGCTCCCCAGCATGCTTTCTCCCTTGGCCTATGCCGACGGGGTCTATGCGCTGCGTTTGGAACCCGGGAATTTGCGGATTCTGGTGGAGAGCGAGGCTCCGTCGAAACCCCTCCCCGCTCCTGTCTTGGAGCGCCGCTTGGAGCTCGCCTGGCGGGTGGTGCGGGTAGAACGTTTGCGGTATGGGAAGCTGACGCCCACCCGGTATGAAGTCCTCCCGGAAACGCGTCCTCTCCCTGCCTCCGGAATGTACACGGAGCGAGAACCGGATTTCTCGGGAACGATAGTCTTGTCCGCCCACTTCGAGTCGTCAGAGGCCTTCGACGGTGTGATTCAGTTTGACCGGATTTGCTATGGCGGGGAATTGCGGGTCAACCGCCGCCGTTGCGGTGTGCGGGCTTTTGCGCCTTGGTGCTACCGAATTCAGGTGCGCCGGGGAAGAAACCACCTGGAGTTGCGGATCAACTCCTCGGCGGGAAACGAATGGAGTCGCTGCTTCCGGGAAGAATTGGAACCGGCTGGCTGGTTCAACGAGTATATCCAGGAAATCAAAACCTTCTCCCGGGATGCCGCCGACTGCGGCGCCGCTCCGGGAGCAACCCTGTTCCGGCTTGGCCATTGAGGCCCATGCCGGGTGGGGCGTTGACGGTCGTGGCCACGCCCCCAGGGAAACATTCTGGCCGGAGCGGGCTTAGGCTTGTTCCGGGAGGAGTTCCGGGAGGAGTTCCGGGAGGAGTTCGGAGGTGGAGAAGCCCGCGGCCCCCCGGTGCCCTCCTCCCCCATACCGTTTGGCAATGGCGGAGCAATCCACTTCGGGTTTCAAGGTGGTATCCGTATAGAATCCGTAGGTCCAATGGCTTCCGTTATAGGCATAGAGGAGCATGGCATCATGCTCCTGGGGACGGAAGGAGGGCTTTAGGTTCAGGGATCCGTGGCCGGGACAGTTCATGCAAAGGACCTTCAGACCCCAGAGCTCCCGGACAAAGGCGTATTCTCCGCCGATTTTCTTGTAGTACATCTCCTGATAGGCTTGGATGATCGTCCCTTTGGCAATCCAGCTCTGGCAAAGCTCCTCTCCTTGGAAGTCCTCCATGGATTTCAGAGGAAAGTCCTTCTCCTCAAAGCGCTTGGGATTCAGGGAATCCATCTCCAATTGAGAGGCATAGAAGAAGGGGAGGACTTCCCGGGCAAAGTCGGGGCTCTGGACGTTGCGGAAGGTGTCATAGTCCCCCACCAGTTTCAGAAATCGGGGGAGGGGAGTTTGGGGGTGAAAGAACTGCCACGTCAATTCTGCCCCGCAGATCAGATCCCCGGGAGGGCATCGCAGGCCCTCCGCCCGGTCATATCCCATTTCCTGGCTTTGCCGGATGGCGGAGTAGTGATGGTCAATCCAGACAAGACGCCCCGTTTCCTGAAGCCAAAGCATGGTCTCTCCAGGCAGGGAGTAGTCTACCACAAAGACCCGGGAATATCGGCTCAATTCCTCCCGGGAGGGAAGCGACAGGCCCTTGGCATAGTTCAGGGAACGGCATTCCGCCTGGGGAAAGGCCTGCTTGACCAGCACGCCGGCCATATAGCCGTCCAAATCGTGATGATGGAGGAGAAGAATAGACATATGGCGACGAAAACACGGAACACACGGAAGATGCCCTGCGGGGCCACGGAGACCACGGAGATAAAAACACGGAGACCAGGTCGTGGGCAGAGCCTGCTGCGCATGCTCCGCCCTAGACTTTTTTCCGGGGGCGTTTCGGCCGACGGTCCCGTATGCCTTGTGGTTCCCGGGTGTCGCCCGGGGGAGAAAATGCCCTGCCGGGCACCCTCTTCCCCTGGCTTCCCCGGAAACCACTTTCCTGGCCGGGATGCCCCGCCCAGAAACGCCCCCTTCACTGGTCTATTGGGGGAAGTAAATCCTAGCCCCTCTAACTACCTAGATTTCTAGCGATCTAGATCTCTAGATCTCTCCCCCCGCTTGTGGGGGGAAGGACCATCCTCCTGAACCCCGTAGGGGTGGGAGGAACGCTAGACGGGGGTGAAGGGAGGCCCCAAGGGCCGACCGCAACCCCCGGCAAGGATGAAAATCGAAACCGAACCCCGTAGGGGTGACAGGACAGGCCTTGGCAACGGGGGTGAAGCGCAGCGAGAACCCTCGGGGCCTGTGGCCCGCACGGAGATTCTCGACAGGTCGGCCAGGTCAGGCCCGGCAGGCCGGGCCTGGGAGAGTTTCTAGCTATCTAGCGATCTAGATTTCTAGCGATCTTCGTCCCCATAAAAAAGGACGCCGGAATGGTTCATCCTATGGCAAAGGAGGGAGAAGCCTAGGAGAGTCCGGCGTCCTGCAAGAGGAGAGAGAAGCTCCCGCGGGGGAGAGCCCTGGCGGCGGGGGGATGAGGGAGAAATTACAGCACCTTGGCGATGACCAGGAAAGCGATGCCTACGAAGACCAGAGCCCCCACGGCGGCCAGAACGTAGTTCAAGGCCGTGGGCTGGGGTTCCTCCTGGACGGCAGGGAAAGCCGGCGCGGGAGCGGCGTAACGCGCCTCTTTCTTCACAGCCATGGCAGGTGCAGGGGTAGCCGCGGTCGCCGCCGGCTTCTCCTCCTTCTTAGGAGCGTCTTCTTTCGCAACTTCCTTGGGAGGCTCTTCCTTGACGGGTCCCACCGGCTTTGCCTCTTCCATGGAAATCTTCTTGAAGGTGGGCGCCGCCTTGGGAGCCTCTGCCGCAGGGGCCACGGGCTTCACGGAGACGGGAGCGATGGGCTTGACAGGGGCCGCTGGCTTCACGGCGGCGGGAGCCACAGGGGCCGCGGGCTTCGCCTCTTCAGGGGCCGCTGGCTTGGGGGCTTCGGCAGGTTCTTCCTTCTTCAGGGAGAGACGCATCCCGGAGCGTTTCATGCCTTCCGTGCCGTCCGTGGTTTTCTGGGGAGCGTCGGGAGCGGCAGTGGGGATACTTCCCGGCGTGGCCAGCTTCAGCTTTATGGCCTTGTGCTCTTCCTCCGCAGGCATGGGCGGCTCAGGGGGAAGAGGGGAGGGAGCAGGGGGAGCGGCCATTTCCGCCGCAGGAGGCGGATTGACCGGCAGCTTCACGAAACGAGTTTTGGGTTCGCTTTCCGCCGCGGCGAAGGGGGAGGGGGCGGCAGGCTTCACGGGGGCCACCGGCGAGAAGGGGGAGGCGGGAGCGGCGGGCTTCTCGGGGGAAACAGGAGTGAAAGGAGTGCTGTTGGGGGATTCTTCGGGCATTTTCTCGTTTTCTCCTTGGGCTTTCGCCGCTTGAACCAAAAACAACGTCCCGGGGCAGAAAAAGTGTGTCGGAGTGGGGAAAGGGGGCGGACGTTGGGGGCATCCCTCCCTCTACAGGGAGCAAGAAAAGATAGCCCCTATCCTGGGAAATGCAAGCCACTTGGACAGGAAATAGACCCGCCGTTACGGAGAAGTTTGGGGCGGGGGGCGGAATGCGTGGAAAATCAGGGTTTGAGCTTGCAGATATGGCAAGTGGCGCAGTTCAACTCCGCAGGGGGTTCGTAGCGGCCTCCCGCCTTCCGGGCGGCCCGAATCTTGGCGGCATTGAGGATGGCCAGGAAGACTCCCAGAACCATGAAGGCGCCCGGGGCGAAGCGGAGCAGGGAGAAGCCCTGCCAGTGTTCCACCACTTGCAGCTCAAAGAGGGTCCCGGAGGCAATGAACTCCCGAACCGCTCCCAGGAGAGTCAACACCAGGGTGAAGCCCAACCCCATGCCCACGCCGTCCAACAGGGAGAGACCGGGATTGTGCTTGGAGGCAAAGGCCTCCGCACGCCCCAGGACAATGCAATTCACCGTGATGAGGGGAAGATAGATGCCCAGGGATTTCACCAGGGCGGGGGGAGCATAGGCTTCCATGAGAAATTGGACGATGGTGACAAAGGTGGCAATCACCACGATGAAGCAGGGAATGCGCACCTTGTCAGGAATGAGGGACTTCAGCAGGGAGACCACCAAGTTGCTCCCCGCCAACACGCAGGTGGTGGCCAAGCCCATGGAAATGGCGTTCTTGGCGCTGGAAGAGGTGGCCAAGGTGGGGCACATGCCCAGCAGCAACACCAGGACGGGATTCTCTTTCCAGAGGCCGTTGACAAAGGTCTTTAGGGCGTTCAGCATCGTTGTCTACTCCTGGGTGGCAGAGGAAAGGAGGCGGGCCTTCTGGGCATGCCAGGCTTGGCACACCCGGTTCACGGCGTTGACCACGGCCCGGGAGGAGATGGTGGCGCCGCTGACGGGCTTCACGCATCCGGGGGCTTTTTCTGCTTTTAGTATAAATCCTTCTGCAGGAAGGATTTGTGATGTATAGCGATCCAGGTATTCGTTGGGCGGGTATTCTCCTGGAGCATCCTGGGTGTTGCTCGAGGACCTTCGGAAGAGGTCCCAGAAGGAGCGGGAGGTCTGCCGTTCGCAGACCCGGCTGCCGATGCCGGGGGTTTCGGCGTTTTCCGTGACCAGGACGCCCCGGACGGTGCCGTCGGGATGGATGCCCACCAGGAGTTTCACCTCTCCGCCGAAGCCGCTGGGATCGGAGGCCTCGGCGCAGAAAGCGAGGAGGTTTCCCTGGGCGTCGGTGGCCTGGAAGAAGGTCACTTCCGTGCCGTCATCCAAGATGACGGGCATTTCCGGGCAGAGAGCCGTCCGGGCGGTTTCCCTGGGGAGGAGGAGGGCCATTTTTTCGTTGCGCTGTTTTTCCTTGGCTTCCCTCCGGGGGGCTTCTGTCCGGGCGCTGACGAAGGCCAGGGAGGCGCCCGCCAAGGCGCAGATGAAGGTCAGGCTCAAGGCCAATTTCAGAATCTCTTTCATGTTCCCTATCCCTCCTTTCTCAGGCCGGCATCTGGAGTCCCTTCTTTTTGGGCATGCCAAAGGGCTTTCCGGCGGTCATACGGTCGATGAGCGGGGTGAAGGCGTTCATAATCAGGATGGAGAAGGAGACCCCTTCCGGATAGCTTCCCCAGAGGCGGATGCAGCTGGTGAGGATGCCGCAACCGACGGCGAAGTAGATGGCGCCCAGGCGGGAGAGGGGAGTGGTGACCATGTCGGTGGCCATGAAGAAGGCCCCCAGAAGCAGTCCGCCGGAGAGGAGATGGAAGAGGGGGTTGGCGTAGGCCTCGGGGTGGATGAGCCAGGCCAGGCCGGTGATGAGCGTCACGGTGCCCAGATAGAAGACGGGTATATGCCAGCGAATGATGTTCAGGCAGATCAGGAGAATGCCGCCTGCCAGAATGGCCAGGCCGCAGGTCTCTCCCAGGGAGCCTCCCTTTTCCAGACCCAGGAACATGTGCCAATAGCCCTTCAGGGAGCAAGCCCCTGCCGAGGGGGCGCATTGGGCCAGCAACTGGCCGGCTTCCTGGGTCTCCCGGCAGGCCTTGGACCACTTCAGGGGCGTGGCGGTGGTGGCGGGCTTTCCTGGCGAGGCATGGCCGGTGGCCGAGGTGGAGGGCTGAACCGCCGCCACGGCCGGGCCACACTCTTTCAGGCAGTCAGGGGTGCGGGGAACAGGCCAGCTGGTGAGCACGGCGGGGAAGGCGAGAAGCAGGGCCACCCGGCCCACCAGGGCGGGATTGAAGGGATTGCACCCTAGACCGCCGAAGATCATCTTGCCCACCACGATGGCCATGAAACAGCCGATGAGGCAAATCCACCAGGGAGTGCTGGAGGGGAGATTCATGCCCAGGAGGAGGCCGGTGACGGCGGCGGAGCCATCCCGCAACTCGTTGGGGCGCCCCATGAGCCGGGCGCAGAGGCCTTCCAGGATCATGCTTCCCAGGGTGCAGATCACCAGGACCCGGAGAGCGTGCCAGCCGAAGAAATAGAGGCCGGCCAGACAGGCGGGAGCCAACGCCACCAGCACCCACCGCATGATGCTGTCCACCGTGGCCGCGGTGTGGAAGTGGGGAGAGGAGGAGACAATGAGGGCCGGTTCCGGGAGGGCGCCCTGGGGTTGGGGAGCGGCGGTGGCTGCCTTGGGAGCGGCGGGGGGAGTAGCGCCCTGGGTGGGGGCGGACTTGTCAGGGGTGGGGTCGGACATGGGAGAGGGTCTTCCTTATTTCTCGCTCTTGGGGGGCTGGGCTTTTTGGGCCTTCTGGGCGCGGAGTTTCGCCCCCACCTCGGATTTCGCCCGGCGCATGTGCTGCACCAGGGGACGCCCCGCCGGGCAGATGAAGGCGCAGCATCCGCACTCGATGCAGTCCATCACGTGCCAGTTCTGGGCATCGTCGAAGCGCTCGTTCTCAATTTGGACGGACAGGATGCCGGGCATCAGCTGCATGGGGCAGGCGTCGTTGCATCGCCCGCAACGCAGACAGGATTTGGAGGTGTATTGGAAGACCTCCTCCGGGGCCATCACCAGGATGCCGGAGGTGTTCTTCATCACGGGCACCTCCTGGGAATAGACCGCCATGCCCATCATGGGACCGCCGGAGATCATCTTGGCGATGGTGGCTCCCTCCCGAAGCCCTCCGGCCAGCTTCAATGCCTCGGCATAGCTGGTGCCTACCCGGAAACGCCAGTTTCCCGGAGAGGCCAGGGGACTTCCCGTGACCGTGGTCACCCGCTGGTAGAGGGGGATGCCCTTCAGCACCGCCTCCCCGATGGCGTGGGAACTGCCAATGTTCTGCACCACGCAGTGGACATCGGCGGGAAGGCCGCCAGAGGGAACCTGGCGCTTGGTGATGGCGTAGATCAGCTGCTTCTCCGCCCCCTGGGGATAGCGCACATGGAGGGGAACCACCTGGATGACGGGCTCCGCCAGGGCGGCGGCCTCCCGGGTCAACAGCTCGATGGCATCCGGCTTGTTGTCCTCAATGCCAATGTAGATCTTCTTCACGCCCAGAATGCGGGCGGCGATGGCCACCCCCTCCAGGATTATCCGGGGGCTTTCCAGCATCAGACGATGGTCGGCGGTGAGGCAGGGCTCGCACTCCACCCCGTTGATGATGAGGGTGTCAATGCTCTTGCCCGGGGGAATGGAGAGCTTCACCGGGGTGGGGAAGGCGGCGCCTCCCATGCCTACAATGCCCGCCTGGGCCACCCGGTTCCGCAATTCCTCCGGGGAGGCGTTCCGCCAGTCCAGGGGAGGCATGGGATCGGTGGCCTTGTCCTCTCCGTCCGCCTCGATGACCACGCAGGGCAGCTGGGTTCCGGCGGGGCCCAGGCACATGCCCAGGCTCTTCACCTTGCCCGAGGTGGGGCTGTGGATGTAGGAGGAGACGAAGCTGGCGGGCTCTCCCAGGGGCTGTCCCCTAAGCACCGTGTCCCCCGCCTTCACCAGGGGTTTGGCCGGGGCCCCGATATGCATGGAGAGGGGGACGGTGTAGAGGGGATAGAGGGGGGCGTCCACAATGGGAGTGCCCCGGGAGACTTTGGCCTCTTGGGGATGGACACCGCCGTAGAAATGGAAGATCTTGCTCATGGAGAATGGGGGAGGGGCTTTCCGCAAGGGAAAAGGAAAGACTACTTTCTCAAGGCGTGGGTGGGGCAGACGGCGGCCAGCTCTTCCCCGGGAGGATTGCCGTAGTTGATCTGAGCCAGGGCGACCCCGGTGTCAATCCGCATGTTCTCCGGGGCGGCCTTCACGCATTTCCCGCAGCCGATGCAGGCGGCCTTGCAGGCCTTGAATTTCACCGCCCCCTTCAAAGGATTGGAGCAGTGCACGTGGATGACCGCCGACTTGGGCACCAGACGAATGAGCTTCTTGGGACAGGTCTGGACGCACTTGCCACACCCGCGGCATAGATCCTTGTGAACCGTGGCCAGGTGATAGGGGGTGATTTCAATGGCGCCGAAGGGACAGGCGCGGGCGCAGGCCCCCAGCCCCAGGCACCCAAAGGTGCAGGTCTTGGCCCCGGCGGCCACAATCATGGCGTCCCGGCAGTTGTTGATGCCGTTGTATTGGGCCTGACGGGTGGCGTGATGGTCGTCTCCGCTGCACATGACCACCGCCACCTTGGGCTCCCGGGTGTCCACGGAAGCCCCCAGCAAGGCCGCCATCTTCTGGAGATCCTCCGCCTTCTGGGCGGCGCAGGCGCCGGGACGGGCCTTCTTGGCCACCAAAGCCTTGGCGTATCCCCCGCATCCCGCGTAGCCGCAGCCCCCGCAGTTGGCTCCGGGGAGCAAATTCTTCACCTCCTCCTCCAGGGGATTGGCCTCCACGCCGAAATACCGGCTGATGATGGCAATGGCGATGCCGGTGATGAGGCCGACCAGGACAATGATGAAGAGTGTGCTCATGAAGGAGGGAGGGCGCCGGGAAGGGGAGAGGGGAGAGGGCAGGGTGGGGAGGAAGGGGAGGGGTCAGTTCCCCAGGCCGGAGAACCCCATGAAGGCCATGGCCAGCAGACCGGCGGTGATGAGGGTCAGGGGAAGGCCTTTCAGACAGAGGGGGGGACGGGAGAGCTCCATGCGCTCCCGGATGCTGGAGAAGAGCAAGAGAGCCAGGGCGAAGCCCACCGCCGAGGCGGCGCAGAAGATGGTGCTCTTCACCAGGCCGTAGTCCTTCTGCTGGCAAAGGATGGCGGCGCCCAGCACGGCGCAGTTGGTGGTGATCAGGGGCAGAAAAATACCCAGGGCCTGGTAGAGGCTCTGGGAAAACTTCTGCATGAGAATCTCCACGATCTGGACAATGCCGGCGATGGCCAGGATGAAGACGATGGTGGAAAGATAGGTGACCCCGTAGGGCTTCAGCAGAAAGTGGTGAATGCAGGAGGTGAAGAAGCCCGCGATGGTCATGACAAAAATCACGGCTCCACCCATGCCCAGCGCGGTCTTGGTGGACTTGGAAACCCCCAGAAAGGGGCAGATGCCCAAAATCTGGGTCAGGACAAAGTTGTTGACCAGGATGCACCCGATGATGAGGCTGAGGATACTCGCCATGAGCAGAAGAGGAGAGGGGAGGACGGACAGAGAAAAGAAAATGCCAGCCCCAGGAAGCGGGGGCTTCTCGCCTCTGCCGGGGGAGAGGCGGGGGGGGCGGCTGGAGCAGATCTGGTAATTTAGCACACCCCGATAAGATTTCGGTGTGGCTAGGGTCGTTGAAGGATAATCAACTTGTGGACGGCCCGGCTCATGGCGGTATAGAGTCCCTGGCGGCTCCAGCGGGGATCCTGGGGAGTGACATCCAGGAGAATCACCACGCTGGCCTCGCAGCCCTTGAACTTCATGTAAGTGTAGTAGGCGATTTCCCAGGGGGAGAGCATTCCTCCTCCCTCCTTCAGGATGTAGGGGCCCACCTGAGGGGAGGCTCCCAGGCTGGTGTGGGCCAGGGAGTGGGCCCCCAGCACCACCACGTTGCTCGCGGAAACGCGGTCCCGGGAGAAGAGCTCGGTGAACTCCTCCTCCAGCATCCGGGCCATCTCCTCTCCCTGGCGGAAGACCACATCCACCCCCACGGGAGTGTCATCCATGGGGCGCATGGCGGAGGAGTGATAGGGGCTGAAGGCCTCGATGATTTTTCGGGTGTTCCGGCAGTTGCGGGTGAGGGTGACGGGAGGGGGATTGTCAATGGGGATGTGCAACTTCTCCCGGAAGATGTTCTGCTCCGGATCGCAGAACACGTAGAAAAGTCCCCCTGGGCCGATGAGCCGCTGGGTGAGCGTCCACATCTCCGGGGTGAAATCCTGCCCCTCGTCCACGATGACGCAGTCATAGGTGACGGGATTTTTGTCCAGGGCATGGGAGAGCATTTTCAGCAGAGCGTAGGAGTAGACCATGGGGTTGTTCCGGTGCTGCTGATATTCCTCCTGGGAGACGCCGGCCATTTTCCGGCAGTAGTCGTAGAAGGCGTAGACGGGCACGTGGGCTTGCTCTCCCCGGAGCATCTTCTGGATCCGTTTGGCCAGCATCTCGTTGTAGCAGAGCACCAGGACCGTGCCTCCTTGCTGGTAGACGCTAAGGGCCTTGCGCACCGCCAGAAAGGTCTTTCCCGTGCCGGCGGCCCCCTCCACCCGGAGACGGGGGAACTCCTGGAGGGCCTCCAGGATGGCAGACTGTTCGTCGGTGAGGTGGAAGAAGCGGGGGGCGTCGTTCAGGATGCGGTCGCACAGGCGGGGCTGGAGGTCCAGGCTGGGGGAGAGATATTCCACCAGGGTGTCGGTGGGGGGGATGGGGAAGTTGGTGATTTCCTTGGGAAGGGGGGCTTCTTCCAGAAGACGGGTGGCGAAGGCGTCAATCTCCTTCAGCTGCCCCCGCCCCAGGACAATCCCCTGGGCCTCGGGAGGCCAGTTGAGATCCGTATCCTGGAGCAGCGGAAAGCAGACGCAGTGGGCGTATTTCAGGGGAATGGGATGGCCTGCCTTCTCCTGGAGCAGCTGCTGAATGGCGTATTTGTTGTGACGGGCCTGCTCCAGGGGCTGAATGGGACGCTCTTCCTGAAACCATGTCCCTTCCCGATAGGAGATGGCACCCCCCTTCACCTCCAGCACCAGGATGCCCAGGCCAGGACGAAAGAGAAGAAAGTCCGCCTCGTTGTCCCACCGCTTTTCCTGGGGATCCCGGTAGAAGAAGTGAAAATTGGGGAAGACGATCCAGGGGTCGCTCAAATAGTATTCCAGGGCGCTGTAGACGGTTTTTTCCGATTCTGGATGGGAGGTGTCCTTGGGGTCGTAGGGAGGGATGAAACGTGCCATAGGGGAGGGGTTCGTGAGGATTAGAGCCAGAAAGAGTCTTCCGCCGGGGGTGTTTTGGGGGGTGGTGGCGGGGAGGGAGGTTGGGCAAGGAGAGCCTGCTGGAGGGGGCAGTCAGGGGGCATCTCCTCTCCCCTCCGGTAACTTTGGAGAAGCTGGAGAGAGAGACGGGCCAGGGCGCGGCGCACTTCTCTCCGCTTTCCCGCCACCTGGGGAATCCAAAGGCGGTCGTACTCCGTGGTCTGGTGGCGCATCCAGGCAATCACCGCCGCCTTCGCCCTCTCCTCCAGGGGAATTCTCTGGGTCCTGGCCACGGTGCCGCTGCCCACCGGCGTGGCGTGGGCGGTGACCGCCTGGGCCAATTGCTTCTCCAACGCCTTCCAGCGAGGGGCAAAGGAGAGAAAACGCTTCACCGCCTCCAAAAACTCTCCCTCATATTCCCGCTGCCGACGTTGCCGACTTCTTCGCTGCCCCTCCAATTTCCTCTGGTACGCGGGAGACTCCCTCTCCCGGCGCACTTCCGCCCGTAGGGATTCCTCCAGGGCGGCGGGGGCGCAAAGCCCAATGGCCCGTTCCCGCTTGCCCAGGCGTTTCACCACAGTCCATGCCTGGGGGCAGGCCGCCTTGAGGCGCCGGGTGAGGGCGGGATCCCCGGAGGCCACGAAGCGCCAGCCAGGAGGCAGGGCCACAAAGTGCCCCTCCTTGAGGAAGCGTTCCGGAGGACGTTCCCGGAGGGGGACGGGGGCGCCGGGAAGAAGGTAGACCGGATTCTGCCAGGAGGAGGCGCTCACGGGCGGCTCTCCTCCTGGGCGCCAGGGCCGGGATTGGACTTGCCCGTGATTTCCTCCGGCAGGAAGAGCAGAAATTCGGTCTTCTTCAGAAGTTCTTCCGGGGGCATTTCGATCTCCCCGCCTTGGGGGGCGAAGTGGGACAGAAAAATCCGGGCCGCCTGGCGCTTTTCTTCGCCGTCAGGCAGGAAGCGCATGGTGCCTTGCAGCATCAGAGAACGGTAGTGAGTGGTGGTGCGGCCAGAGGGCTTGTCGCCGTGGAGAATCACCTTGGCCTCCCCCTTGTCGTGAAGGAAGAGGCAAGCCCGGGGAGATTGACGCAGACACTGAATCTTCCGTCCTTCCCGGGCGCAATGGAGAATGAGGACCGGGGTTTCCCCGGAGAACCAAGGAGCGTAGTGCATGAGAATCCCGTAGGGGAGTCCCTGATCCACCAGGGCTACGAAGAGGGTGTTGTTCTCCTCTAAAATCTCTCGGAAGATCTTGGGATCCCGGATTTCTCTGTCCTTTCTTCTCATGCTTTCATCCATTCATTTATTCAGATCCTTCTCCCGTGGCCCCTGGAAAAACAAGGAAGAACATTGCCCGAGGCCATCATGGGGGGGCGGGCGAATGGGGATAGTTTAAGGCATCAAGTGCGGTGCGTAGGAAGAGTGGGCGGGTTTTTTCAGGGGGATTTCCCTGCCCTTGGAGAAAGAAAAATAGCTGGACTACTAAGGGACTAATCGGGCGGAAGAAGAAAGAAGAAAAATAGGAAAGAAAGAACGAGAAGAAAGGAAACAAAAAAAACGAGGCTATAGTATTCTTCGATGTCGGAATCTCCGAAATCTGGAGTGTGCAAAAAGAAACACTTCATGCAACGAAAATTCTCTAGCCAAAGGGAGTTCTAATGCCTGAAAAAACTGTCAAGACACGGATCCGCCGTGCGTTCGAGAAGATTATCGTGGACAAAATCACGATCAAATTCGAGGGTAAGGTGAAGGAGGCCCAGCTCTCTTCTTCCCTGGCCGCCATCACGGCGGAACTCCAGAAGCTGGCGGCTGCCAAAGTCGAGGCCAAGAAGGCCGCCAAGGCCGCGGAGAAGAAGACGGTCAAACGGGGACGCAAGGGCCGCAAAACGCGCAAGCCCTCCGTCCGCCTCCTGAAACGCTTCACCACCGAACAAATCCAGGCATATCTGGCGAAGCAGGGAGAGTAGTTCCTCCTCTTTACTTCCCAGGAACCAGAAAACATCCCCCCACCCTGGCAAAAAAGGATGGGGGGATTTCTTTTTCCCCTCCATGGGAAATCCGGAAGAAGCAAGGGGAAAAGGGCTAGAAATCTAGAGG
>JAEDMH010000028.1 GCA_016303095.1 Lentisphaeria bacterium
GCTTATTTCCATAATGTTAGAAGAACCTTAAGAAAGAGTTAACCGGACACCAGTGTCTTTATTACTATTTTCTTCTGCTTTAGCGACTAAGTTATCCTTTCGTTTTTTTGATATTGCACATAGCGCTTTCTTCCCGTCCCCGGGTCTGGAAGTTTCTCCCTCGTTGTGTCTGTGGGTAGCAGCCAGGAGGTGAGCGGCGGCGTGGAGAATAGATCGGACGCTCCGCTCCCACACAGAGATTGAGAACAGGTCGACCACGAAAGGGCGGTCCAGGCTACCCGCATGTCCCGATCCGGGATTTTTGCGGGGAAAGTCCTCGATTCTCTAGGATTTCTAGATTCCTAGATCTCTAGATCTCTAGATTTCTAGCCCCTAGAATCCTTCCCCGCTTGCGGGGGGATGGGGGGGCAATTCTCCTGAACCCCGGTAGGGGTGGGAGGATCGCTAGACGGGGGTGAAGGGAGGCCCAAGGGGCCGACCGGAACCCCCGGCAGGATCAAAACACGAATCCGAACCCCGTAGGGGTGGCAGGCCAGGCCTTTGCGCCGTGGGGGGAAGCGCAACGCCCCCCCCGGCGCCTACGGACCATACACAAATGCCCTGCGGGATCAGGTCGCACGCGGAGACCACAGAAAGGGCGGTCCAAACTACCCGCATGTAGCTCCTCGAGATCCTCTAGATTTCACCCTCTTCCATCTCCCTTTGTGCGGGATGGGAGGCCATTCACGTCAGAAACAGAAAGAAGCCCCCGAGGCGTCCCCCTCCCATGGACGCACCGGGGCCTTATCCTTTTCCCACACGGAAAAGAAAACCCTCAAAAACTGCGGGGTCAGGAAGCCACTAGTCTGATTGAACGCTTACCATCGTTCGGGTCCTGGGGAACCAGTTTGCCCTGGACCGCCATTGGAAGGATGGAGTTTTTCAGCTGCTGTCCTGTCATCGTGGTCATCCTTCCTCGTCCATGACTCTGCGCAATTCCTCTTCGGTCGGCAGCACCTTGCGGACATCCTCCGCCGTCTTGTAGGTGGCGACCCCCATTGGGTTGTCATATCCTTGAATGAGGAACTCCACAATGCTTCTGTCGGCCTGCTTGCACAGAACAATGCCTATGCTTGGATTTTCAAAGGGCTTTTTCACCTCGGCGTCCAGCACCCGAAGATAGGCGCTCAGCTGTCCAAGATAGGCTGGCTTGAAGTCACCCCGCTTCAATTCCACGACCACCAGCGCCGCCAGTTCCCGATTGTAGAAAAGAAGGTCGGGGAAGAAGTCTATGCCATATTTCTCCAGATGATACTGGTTGCCCACAAAGGCGAAGTCGCGCCCAAAGGTCATGATGAAGTTCTTCACATTATGTACGATGGAATTTTCGACCTCCCTTTCGTCCACATCCGCCTTGTCGCGCTCTCCAATCTCCTCCACATTGATGAAATCCAGCAGATACTCGTCCTTGAACATCTCCAGTGCCTTCAAGGCGGACTTCTTGTCGGGCATTGCCTTTCCAAAGTTGTTCGGCAGCTTCCCCTGATGATGGTAGAGGTCGGCTTTCAGTTCCTCTCGAAGATGGTATTTATCCCATTGGTTTACAAACGCCTGGTGAATATAGAAGAGGCGCTCGTCAAGATTCTTGGCCTTCGTAAGAATTTCTATGTGGTGGGTAAAGCCCAGGCCAACAAACTCGCTGATGTCCAAATCGGCAGCCGCTGGCTGCCGTTTTGACGGCATCAATGAGGAATAGTCAACTATTTCCGTGACCTCTGCCTGTCGCTCGGCATCCGCCTGTTGCGGTAATTCGGCAGCCGTGGCTGCCGAATTAAGAGAGGACTGCCACTCCTCGTAAAAAGTCCGCATGTTCTTCAAATTCCGTGCGCCGAATCCCCTTAAGCCCGGCAACTCCCTCTGCAGCTGTTCACTGATTCTCTCTATCGCGCCCGTTCCCCAATAGCCGACCCGCGAATGCTCGGAGATATAGCGTCCGATGCCAAAATAAAGGGAGAGCTGCTCACGGTTCACGCCCTTGGCCGCCCTGTATTGACTTTGCAGGATGGCGGCTTTGATTGCGTTTACAGCCGTGCGCACTTCCGCTGATACTTCAAGTTCTTTTTCCATGCTTCTATCACAGAGGGTGTTGCTCCTGGGAAGGTGAGAGGCAGGCACAATATAAAGCCAGATCCTCCATCATTTTCCTTCCTCCAGATTGAGGCCGAGGATTTCGGTGATTTGCGCAAGGATGGGGTCGATGTCGGCATTGAGGGCGGCGCGTTTTTCCTCATCACTTTCTTCTTCTGTTTTGGAGATTGAGGATAGCGCCTCCTTCCCGTCCACGGGCCTGGAAGTTTCTCCCCCGTTGTGGCGATAAGCAGAGGCCAGGAGGTGAGCGGCGCTGGGGAGAATAGATCGGAAGCTCCGCTCCCACACAGAGATTGAAACACGGAGGACACGGAAGGCCCGGCAAGCCGGGCACACTGAGACCACAGAAAGGGCGGTCCAAGCTACCCGCATGTCCCGCTCCGGGATTTTTGCGGGGAAAGTCCTAGATTCTCTAGGATTTCTAGATTCCAAGATTCTCTAGATTCTCTAGATTCTCTAGATTCTCTAGATTTCTAGCCCCTAGAATGCTCCCCCGCTTGCGGGGGGATGGGGGGCAATTCTCCTGAACCCCGGCAGGGGTGGGAGGATCGCTAGACGGGGGTGCAGGAAGGCCCAAAGGGCCGACCGGAACCCCCGGCAGGATCAAAACACGAATCCGAACCCCGTAGGGGTGACAGGCCAGGCCTTTGCGCTGTGGGGGAAGCGCAGCGCATCCCCCCGGCGCATACGGACCATACACAAATGCCCTGCGGGATCAGGTCGCACGCGGAAACCACAGAAAGGGCGGTCCAGGCTACCCGTATGTCCCGCTCCGGGATTTTTGCGGGGAAAGTCCTAGATCTCTAGATTCCTAGATTTTGTTCTGTTTTTTGTTGGGGATGGCGGGGAGTATTTCTTCTCTGGTGTTTGAGGTGTCCCAGGGGGGGGCATCGACAGGGGGGGGAGAAGTTTTTTTTAGGGGGTGGCGATCCGTCGGAAGACCCGGGTTTCCTGGAGGGAGAAGGGGATCCAGGCGGTGTTTTCCTGGTCCACGGGGAAAGATTCTCCGGAGATCATATCCACCAGAGCGGCAGCGGGCTGGGGAAGATGGAGGCAACGGATGCCCGGTTGGTTGACGCAGACCGCCAGCACATCGGGGGAAGCCCAGACCAGGTCAGGGGTGGTGACATAGCGGTGGACTCCCGCCTTTCGGTAGAGGGATTCCCAGAGAGGCACGGGGAGTTCGGTGAGTCCGGCGAAGAAGAGGTGTCCCTCCCCCTGGGCGCCTTCCCGCACTCCGGCGGCGGCCATGTCTAGGTCCACATTCTTTTCCTTATCCCGATATTGTCCCAGGATGCGGATGCCTGGTTCTTTCTTCAGATACGCCATCAGGCCCTTGTCCGGGGAGATTCCCCAGGCGTTTCCCGTGAAGAAGCTTTTAGGGGCGTACAGGGGGAGCCATTCACCTTCCGGGTCAGCAAAGCTGGCGCAAGGGAGAGGGGGTCCCTGGGTCACCTCCAGAGGCAGTCCCGTGAAGGCGGCGGCGGCCTCCCCCAGGGTCATGGCTTCTCCGTTTTCCAGGGGGAGAATGCCGGGCGTTCCCAGGAAAGCCAGGGTGCATCCCCGTTTTCGGAGGGCCTCCAGGGCGTCCCGTTGTTGTGGGGTCCACGCCAAGCTCATGGGGAGGATCAAGAGGCGGAGGCGTTCCGGGAGTTTTTCCAGATCGGGAGCCAGATAGACTTCCACGGGGGCGCCCAGATATCCCAGGGTTCTCAGGAGTTCCCGGGTAGCGCAGGAGGTTTGTCGGGTATCCGGGGTAGTCCAGTAGAGGGAGGTTTCATCCAGGAGGAGGGCCACCTGGGCCACGGACTCCCGGCTCCGGTGCAGGGTAGTCTCTTCCATGATCCTCACGCAATCCTGGATCGCCTGAGTCAGAGGGGCGCCGGTGAAGGCGATGTATCCCACATCGAACCACCATTGGGCCATGCCCGAGAGGAGGGAGTGCATGGATTCCTTGATTTGCTGATGGGCGTCCCCCTCCGGGGTTTCGGGGCTCCCATAGGCCGGCACATGGACGGCATAGGTGCGGATGTCATTCTCCACAAACCAGAATTTGTTGTGGAGCTGGAGAGAGGCCACGGCGCCCATGGCGTAGGGGAACCCCGCTCCGCCCGTCTTCCGGTAAGCATAGCCTGTGGGACTGCAGAGGAAATCCACCTCCGGCGCCTCCAGGAGACTCTCCACCCCCAGGTGCCCGGACAAGAGCAGACGGGAGCGTCCGGAGAGCTCGTTCATATAGCCGTAGAAAGCCCCCACCAGAAGACGCCCCTCCGTGGCCTCCTTGATGGCCCGGCAAAACTCCCGGATGCACCCCGCCACATTCTCCCCGTGATACCGGTTGTAGTCCGCAATGCGCCGGGCGCCGGGACGGGCGGGGAGCATCACCCCCGCATACTCCAGACTCCGCTCCCGGGCGGTGGGCTGCGTGGCGCTCTCCAAGGTGACGGAGGGATCCTTCCAGGCGGACTGGAGGGCCTGGTCGCTGCCATAATGCTCCTTCAACCAGGCCCGGAAGGCCTTCTCCGAGGCGGGAGAATAGTCGGAGAAGACCACATCATCCAGCCCCCATTCCATCCATTCCTCGGTCTGTCCGCTGGCCAGCACGAAGCCGGCCAGGTGGTCTGCATAGGGCGTTTGGGAGAGGAACTCCATCATCTTCTGCAACCCCTGAATGGTGTATTCCCGCCAGGCCGGGCTAGCCCAGGAGGGGGCAGGACGCCCGTTGAAGGAGAAATACTCATGGGTTATCCCCTCCTTGTCCTCGGGGACGGTGAAGCGCACCAGGTCATCGGGATGCTGGCGGCTCCACCAGCGGGGGGCGTGGAGATAGAGGCGAACGATGACCATGGCCTGGGGATTGTTTGCCAGGACATTTCGCATGCGTCGATCGAACTGGGCGTAGTTGTATTTTCCCGGGGCGTATTCTGTCAGCATTTCCAGATTGTAGGCGCCCTCGGTAGGGGTGCTGCAGAATCCGAAGAGCTGGATGCCGGCCTGGGAGAAGTACTGGATTCCGGCGGGCCCTTCGGTGGTGTAGGTGGCCCGCATGGCTCCGGTCATAGGGCGGTTTTCCTTCCAGATGGTGGGGCGTCCTCCGAAGGGTTTCACGGACATCCGGGGGAACTCCACCTTCTGGCGACCTCGGATGTGCAGAGAAAAGCTCGTAGCTTCTCCGGCGAGGGCTGCCTCGCCGCATTCCAGGGTGGCCTGGTACGTCCCCTCCCCCAGGAAGGGCGTCAAATCCAGGCTTTGGCGGGGAATGCGCCAGCGGCGTCCCTCTTCTTCCTGGACATGTTCCAGGATCAGAGGCAAGGCCGGCCATTCCGGCCCCTGGAACGTGGGACGCAACACCAGACGCGCCTCCTGCTCTCCCGGGAGACGCTCCGGAAACTCCACCACCACCTGGGGAAAGTCCACCTGCTGCCCCGCCGTCCATTCCTGGGGGAACTCCTCATGGGGAAGGACGGTTCCTCGGCAGGCCTCCCCGGGATTCTCCTCTCCCCGGATTTGGGAGAGCTGGAAGCGCATGGGCGTGCCGGCGGGGAGAGGAGCGCAGGAGAGATAGAGGAATCCGAAGGGGCGGGTGACGGGGCGGGCAGGCATGGTGTCGTCACTTCCCTGGAGTCGGGCGGCATCCGCCTGGAAGACCAGATCGTGCCATTGGCCATCGGGGGGCAGTTCCTGGCGTTCCGGGAAGATCCAGCCGTACCATCGGGTGGTTCCCGGCACCCCCTCCCGGGTGGTCATCCAGGCGCCTTGGAAGAAGAGTGGGGTCTTTCCCAGATTGCGAAGACGGAAGACCACCCGGGGACGATAGGCGATGCCCTCGGGGCGCCAATATTTCAGCTCCACCTCCTGTCCCTCCACCTTGGGCAGCTGGAAGAACTCCAGAGCCTGCTCTTCGGGAAGATAGCGCAATTCCCGCTGTTCCCAATTTTGGGAGGCGTGGGGATACTCCCATCCTCCGTCGCAGTCGAAATAGCTTTCCGAAGTGCCGTCGTAGTAGAGGAGAGGGGAGGCGGCGGAAGCGGCGGGGAGTCCTTCTGGCGTCAGGAAGCAGAGGAGGAGGCAGAGGAGGAGGAGGATCATGGGAGGGGCGTTAAGGTGGAGGGGGCTAGGGACGCATCCGGAAGCGGTCCGCCAGGGGCAGCAGAAATCCGCCCAGGGAATTTCCCAGGGTCATCAGGAGGATTTTGCCCAGGGCCTGGGCACTCCAGACCCCGCCGGCGGAGAAGTAGAACATATTGGCCACGCAGTGTTCAAAGCCGCTGAGAATGAAGACCACCACGCAGAGGAAGACCGTGGCCAGGCGGAAGGGTACGGGGATTTCCTGGCGCCGGAAGGTATCCACAGCCAGATACATGAGGATGCCGCAGAAGAAGGAGAGGATCAGGAGGCTGCTCCAGCTGTCCGTCAATTTGGCCTGGCAGAGGGGTTGGAGGCGGCTGGCCAGGGCGGGAAAGACCCGGCTGTGGCGCAGGAGCGCCCCCACCAGGGCGCATCCCGCCAGATTCCCTCCCCAGATCACCGGCAACTCTCCCAGATACCGGAGAAAGGTCTCCCGGCTCTGCACCACCAAGTAGCCAATGGCCCCGGTGTAGAGCTTGAAGCCCCGGCAAAGAATGGTCATCAGGCCAAAGGCAAAGAGAAAGGCACCCAGGGAGGCCGGCTGCACCGAAAGATAGACCGTCCCCGCCATGGCGATGAAGAGGCCGGACAACACCGCCTCCAAGAAAATGCGCCCTAGGACGGCGCAACGCCCCGAATCCATCCCCGTCTCCTGTTTTCCGTTAGAACACATCGTCCTCTCCCGCATTTTCCTCCGGCACCACATAAGCCTCCACCTCCGTGGTTTCAAAGGCCAATTCGGTCTTCTGGAGGATTCCCCGCACCAGGGAAGGAATGGGAATGGTGGTGACGATGGAGAGGAAGATAATGGCATTGAAGAAATTGTCATCCAGCATTCCCAGGTTTTTTCCCAGAGCGGCGGCGGCCAGGGTGGCGGAGAGCTGAGGCACGGTCATCAAGCCTCCGCAGATTCCCTGGACATGGGAGAATCCGGTCATGCGCAGGGCCAGCCAGCCGGAGAGCAGCTTGCTGGCCACCAATCCCGCCACCGTCAGAAGGACGATGCTCACGTTTCCTCCGTTCATCATGATCCGCAAATCGGTCTTCATGCCGATGGAGAGGAAGAGGAAAGGAATGAGAAATCCATAGCCAATTCCCTCGAATTTATGGAAGATGGCCGCCTTTTCCTTGAGGAGAGGGGAGAGGGCCAGACCGGCGATGAAGGCGCTGACAATCAGGTTAATGCCGATGGCCTCTCCGGCCAGCACCGTGAGAAAGATCACCAGCAGGAGGAAGGAGATGAGGACATCCTCGTTGGCGGCCAGGCGATGAATCAGCCGGCGGCCCACCAGCCACACCAGGAAGGTGGCCAGGGCAATGAAGAGCCCCACCACCACCAGGAAGAGGGGGAGGAACCAATGGCCCAGGAAGGCGGGATCCAGGCGATCCAGGAGGGAGAGCCCCGTGGCGGCCCCCGACACCCCCTTCAGGAGCTTCTGCCATTGGACGGAGACCGCCAGCAGGATGATACTGGCGATATCCGTCACCACGGTGGAGATGAGGATCGCGGCCCCGAATCGGGTCTTGGAGAGCTTCAGTTCCCGCATCACGGGGAAGACGATGCCCACGGAATGGGAGGCGAAGAGAGAGGCGTAGAGGAGTTTTCCCGGCAGATCCTCGGGGCGGAAATGCTGATAAACCAGGAAGCCGGCCAGGGCAGGCACAGCGAAGGTGAGGAGGCTCAGGGCGATGACGGGCGTGCGGACGCTCTTCAGGAGTTTGAAATCCGCCTCCATGCCGGCCAGGGCCATGAGGAAGACCAGGCCCAGGGACCCCAGGGAGTCCACGAAATTCCGGAAATAGTCTGTCATCACCCCGGGATCTCCCCCCAGGACCTGGGAGAAGCTCCCGCTCAAATGGTGAATGAGATTGCACTGCCCCTCTCCCATGAGCATGCCAGCCAACAGCAAGGCAATGACCCCAGGCACATACAATTTTCGCAGCAGCAGGGGGAAGATGGTGATCACCGCCATGGTGCTGATGAAGAGAAGGAGGAAGATGTCGCTATTCATGGGAACGCAGGGGCAAAGATGTTCATGTCTCAGGGGACCGCAAACCGCCGGAGCCGGATTCCGGAAAAGGTGCCCCCTCCTCTTGGGGAAGGAGGAAGCCCAGGCGACGGAAGCGCGTCACCCACTCCTCCACCAGGGCGTCCGGCGTGCTGGTGGCGCTGGCCAGCCCCACCGTGGCGACGCCCGCCAACTCCTCCGGCAAAAGTTCCTCTCCCTCCTCCAGCATCCGGCAGGGGCCGGGACAATGCTCCCGGGCCAGCTGCAGCAGGCGACGCCCGTTGGCGCTGTGGGAGGAGCCCAGGATGTAAACTCTGTCGCACTGGGGCGCTATTTCCACCAGCTCCTCCTGGCGGACGCGCTGGGCCCGGCAGAGATGCGCCCGATCCTGGAGGAGAGGCGCCTTCTCTCGCAGAATGCGCCGCACCTCCTTCACCTCGTCCCGTCCCCGACTGGTCTGACAGAAGAAGAAGGCATTGGGGGGGAGGGAGGGGAGGGCCGCCGCCTCCTGGGGATTGCCGACAAGATAGCAGCGTCTATCCCGGAGGCAGTCTCGGAGGGCCAGAATCTCGGGATGTCCCGCCTCCCCCAGCAGGCAGACGGTGGCCTCGGGGGGAAGATGCCGCAATTGGTTCTGTCGGTGAAGGATGACAGGGCAAGTGGCCTCATGGGCCTCCAATTCGCGCTGTCGGCAGAGAGCCAGAGTCTCCCGGGTGGTGCCATGGGCGCCCAGCAAAAGCCGTTCCCCCCGGGGCACCTGATTCACCTCCTCCACAAAGATGACCCCTTCCTCCCGCAGTTGGCGGCTCACCTGATGGTTGTGCACCAAATCCCGCAGGACATAGAGCGGTCTCCCCGGGCATTTGGCCAGAAGGCGATGGCAGAGAGACAAGGCACGGCGAACCCCGGAACAAAACCCCAGGGGATAGACGAGACGAAGTCGGCCCCGGGGGGGGGACGGGGTGGGGACGCCCCCCTTCTCCTGGCGTGAGGCAACGCTCATGAAAGGGCCTTGCGCTGCAATCCCTTGGCCGCCTGGAAGATGGCCTGGAACAGGGCCTGCACCTCCGCTTCCCGCCCCGGCGCCTGGGACGCCAGCCGTTCCAGAATCTGGCTCTCCCGGCCGGCATCGGTCAACGGGACGCCGGCGGCTGCCTTGGCCGCCGCCACCTCTCCCATCATATCCATCCGGCGCAGGAACAAGGCAAGGAGCTGGTCATCAATCTGGTCAATCTCCCCCCGGAGAGCCGACAATTCTTTCATGGTGGTCTCGTTAGGCATTGGACAAAGAGGCAGGAAGCGGGTCAGGAACGGGCATTGGGGGCGGAGGGCGTCTCCGGTTCCTGGGGCTGGAAGCAGGTGGCGGCCAGCTTCTGATTGGCCGGGGTGGCCAGCACGGTGAGTTCATCTTCGGCCCGGAGGACCGTCCCTCCCCGGGGAGCCAGCCACTGTCCCTTCCGGGCGATCATGACAATGAAGACCCCTCGGGGCAGCGTCAACTCCCGGATCTCCTTTCCCTCCGGGAAGGTGCCGGGATGCACCCGGTAGACGGCGGGTTCCTGACAAGCCAGATCATCCGGATTCTCCTCTCCTATTTGGGGCGTCTTGGGTTTGTGATAGTTCACCTGATCGAAGGAGATGGGGGCGGTGGAGGCCACTTGGAGAGGAGAGTCTAGCTTCAGCAGCCGGGCCAGGGGCATGATGGTGAAACTTTGGAGCACCACGGAGAGCAGCACCATGCAGAAGACCATGTTGAAGATCAGTTCGCAGACATTCTCGTTTCCCGCCAGAATCACCTGCTGTTCAGCGGGAAGGAGCATGGGGAAGGTGGCCAGCATGATGGGGGCGCCCCCTCGCAGGCCCACCCAGCTGACCAGGAGCTTGGCCCGGGAGGAATAGCCGCTGCCGGCCAGGCAGAGCCAAGTCGCCAGGGGCCGGGCCACCAGCATCAGCATCGCCCCCATGAGAATGCCTAGTATCCAATGGGCTCCGATGACCCGGGGATTGGCCATGAATCCCAGAATCGTGAAGAGCACCACCTGCATCAGCCACCCCAAGGCGTCGGCAAAGCGGGAAAAGCTGTTGCGGAAGACAAAGCGATGGCCCCCCATGGCGACGCCCCCCACATAGACCGCCATGTAGCCGTTGGCTCCCAGACAGGCCGCCGAGGCGTGGCACAGGAAGACCACCGCCACCCCCAGCACATAGTAGAGGCCATCGTAGTCCAGCCGGAGATGATTGAAGAGCCAGACCGCCACCTTGGCCACCAAAATGCCGGCCAATACGCCTCCGCCCATCTGGTAGAGGAACTGGGGCAGGAACCAGAAGGCGGCCTTCCCGAGTCCGCCTCCGCCCTCTGTTCCCTGGGCGGTGCAAAGCTGGAGGAAGAAGAGGGTGAGGAAGGTGGCCATGGGGTCGTTGGAGCCGGATTCATACTCCAGCAGGGGTTTTAAATCCCCTTTGAGACTGATGCGCCGTCCCCGCAGGATGGAAAAGACGGCGCTGGCATCCGTGGAGGAGATGATGGCGCCGAAGAGGAGGCAGTGGGGCCAAAGTTCCCCATGGCCGGCCAGGGTGGCGATGAAGGCCGCAAAGCCCCCGAGAAGCAAGGTGGTGAGAAGCACTCCCAGGGTGGAGAGGATGGTTCCGGTGCGCCACACCTTCCGAATGTCCTCCAGGGAGGAATCCAGCCCCCCGGAGAAGAGGATGAAAGAGAGAGCCAGGGTGCCAATCAGGTTGGCGTGACGCCAGGGAAGTTGGCTGGTGATGCTCTCCGGCCCGCCCGCCAGGGTGGAGACGCCCAGGCGCATGGCCATTCCAATCAAAAGGAAGACCAGCAGCCCAGGCATGCTGAACCGGGAAGAAAGCTTGCTGAACAGCACACACCCCACAATCAACAGCCCACACATGAGCATTAGGCCGGGAAGATTGTCGTAGGCAAGGGGCATAGACAGGACAGCAAAAAAGGGGGCGGGGAGAAGACGCGGAATGTCCCAAAGCGGGCACTTTATTCATAACTCATTCTATTGCAAAAAGTTATGAATATAGTAATCCCATCCCGCCCTACCCTATTCCGGTTTTTTTGGCGGGATGGGCAGAGGAGGGACCGCTTAGGCCACGGGGGTCATGTTGGTGAGGAACATCATGGAGAAGACCATGGCGAAGATGGCGATGGTCTCCACCACGCCCAGGGCGATGAGGTTGTTGGCGAATCCCTGTCCGGTTTCGCTGAAGGAGTCGCAGGCGCCGGCGGCGGCCCGTCCCTGGTAGACGGCGCTGGCGCCAATGCCCAGTCCTCCCAGGATTCCCACGGCCAGGGCGGCGGGCCAGAGTCTAGGATCCAGATTGAGGATTTGGAGCATGAGGATCAGGCCATAGATGGTCTGGGTCATGGAGACGCCGGCGAAGATAGTGAGCTGGAAGGGAGCGGCCTTTCCCTGGACATAGCAGCGTTTCCAGCTGCCGATGGCGCTGGCGGCGGCCATGCCGCATCCGATGGCGGAACCCACGGCGGCGATGCCGAAGGCGGCGATAGCGCCGAGACCGACCAGAGCCTTTGCGATGTTGGGATCAATCATGATGTGTGTCTCCTGTGTGTAATGGGGTTGGGGAAGTCAAAAAAAGGAGCGAAAAGGAGGCGATGGAGTTATCGGAAGGGCTTGTAGGGGCGGCCGCCCCACTCCACCCCAATGTGTCCGGAGAACTCCAGAGTATTGAGGCGGATGCCGTGAACCAGGACGCTCATGAGGGCCATGGCCACGTTGAGGAGGTGTCCCGCCAGCACGATGAGGGCGCCCACAGGGAGGAGCCAGGGGTTTTTCTCCCAGAGCATGGCGCTCATGTCGTTGAAGGCCTTGGCGATGTAGACGCTGGAGAGGCCCACGGCATAGAGCCGGATGTAGGAGAGCAAGTCGCTGAGGCTGTTGATGAAGGTGAAGGGGGAGTAGATCACGTCCCCCATGTTGTTCCATTGAATGGAGAAGAGGAGGATCAGGACGGCGCCCACGGCGTACATCACCGAGGGGATGGTGAACTTGGCGAAGGAGTTGTCGATGAGGAGGCACTTCACAGTGAAGAAGTTGGCCCAGAGGAAGATGGCCCAGCCCAGATTGCCCAGCTTTCCCCGCCAAGTGCGGGAGAGGGGGATCTTCCAGAGGTGGGCCAGGGAGAGATGGATGGCCGCCAGGAAGAAGCAGAAGAGCTGAACATTGAGCTGTCCCCGCTGGCTATCCACCAGACAGGGGAGTCCTCCCCAGGTGAGACCGAACCAATTGCCGGAAAGGCTTCCCCAGATCAGGACGCACAGGGACATTCCCGTGAGCAGTTTCATGGAGGGAAGCAGCTCCGGCTTCTGGCGACGGCATCGGCAGAGTCCCCAGAGAGAGAGGCCCGTGAAGATCACGCCGTAGCCGGCGTCCCCCACCAGCATGCCGCAGAAGAGGGAGAGGAAAATCATGACGGCCACGGAGATGTCCACCTCGTGGTAGCCGGGAAGGATGCCGATGAAATCCAGAATGACCTTGGCCATTTCCCAGTGCCGGGGCATGGTCAGCTTGGTGGGCACCAGGGAATCCTCTGGCAGGACTTCCTCATAGCGCAAGGCCCAGCCATGGGAGCGGGCGGCCGCCCGCAATTCCTCCAACTGCTTCTCCGGCACATAGCCTTGGAGATAGCACAGGGCCTGGCCGGAACGCCCCATGCCATCCCGGGTGGCTAGATACTCCCTCGCCCTCTCCAGACGGGCATGCTCCTGGGCCAGCAACGCCCCGTCCTCCCGGGCGTGACGCCGCAAGGTCTCCGTGGCCTCCTGGCACTTCTGACCCAGGGCCTGTTCCCGCGCTTCCAGCGCCCCCAAGTCCATGCCCAAGGGGAAGCGCTGGGGCACCAGGGGAAGCCCCTCCAGGGAAGCGGGAGAAAGCACCAGGGACAGCACTTGCTCCTTCTGCCGGGAAACCACCAGCTCCACCGTCCCCTCAGGGCGTTCCTTCCATTCCTGGAGCCAATGTTCCTGGGAACGGCCATTGCGCGACAGCAGGGCCACGTGCCACCCCCGCTCCTCCAGGCGCTTCAGCAGAGAGGAATCGAAGTGTCCCCAAGGTGCCAGCTGTTGTCGGGCCTGGGCCACCTTCTGGAGTTCCTCCTGATTCTTCTGGAGCTCCTCCCAGAGGGCCAGGCACTGCTCACGGCAGGCCGCCCCGTCCCCCTTGGGCTCTCCTGAGCCGCAGGACGTGGCTTTGGTTTCAGCGGCCAGTCCTTTCAGGAAATTCAGGAGTCGGGCGGACTGTGCCACTTCCTCCTGGGCGGTCTTCCGATCCGCCGTCACCTCCGCCGCCTGAGGCACCACATGGACGCAACCCAGGGTGCGCAGGCCTTGGAGACAGGTTTCCCGGTCGTCCGCCAGGCAGACCACCGTTGTCTTCAGCATTCTCTCGATCATGGCAGCTCAGCGTCCCTTTCCTGGCATTTTCCCTTGGCGATCTTGGAGCGTCCCACGGAATTGGTCTGCTGGTCGCCGATGTAGATGTTGATGCGGCGGATGTTCTCCTGGGCGGAGGGAATCTTCACCTTTTCGAAGAGATTCACCCGCTGGTTGACCACCCGGAGTTCGTCCTCCAGGCACGCCAACTGCTCTTCCATGAGGCGCCGACGGAGCCGGAGTTCCGTCTGGCGGGCCACCAGAGCCAGGGCGTCATCCAGCCAGAGGGGGGTGGAGAGGAGGTCCACAGGCTGGTTCTTCCACTCCAGTCCCCGGTGGGCGGGCACCTCGATGCCGGCGATGTTCCGGGTGGCCACCCGCCACTGGCTCACCATGGCCACCTTCTCCAGCTCCTGGGGATAGTCCCCGAAGACCTTCAGGTCGTCATGGCGGGCTTCCAGCTCCCGCCGGTCCTCCTCCTCCAGGGCGGCCAGCTCCTCCCGGGCCTGGCGCACCTCCAGCTGCAGCTGCTGCTTCTTCAGCTGCAGAGTGGGAAGATAGCGCTGGAAGCGCTTCAGGGCATCCCGCTGGAGCTTCAGCTCGTTTTTGGTCAGCTTGACTTTCCCCATGGGCGTGGGTCCTCCCTAGGCCTGGGCGGCAGGCCAGAACTTCCGCAACATCTCGCTCTTCACTCCCGTCTCTGCCGGGTCGAAACACTCCCCCAGAATCTTCCAGCCCAGATCCAGGGCCTGTTCCAGGGGAATGTTCACCTTCAGATCCATCATCTGCTCCTCAAAGAGCTGTCCGTATTTCAGCAGCTTCTGGTCCCAGGCGGACATCCGGAAGCCCATGGACTGCTTCTCCAAGGTGTCCTTGTACTGGGCGTAGAGGCGAATCATGGTGTCCATGAGAGTGCGGTGATCTTCCCGGGTCTCCTTGTTCACATTCTGCTTCAGACGGGAGAGGGAGCCGAAGGGTTCGATGTGTCCGCCAGAGAGGTAGAACTGTCCCTCGGTGATGTATCCGGTGTTGTCGGGCACGGGGTGGGTCACGTCGTCCCCCGGCATGGTGGTCACGGCCAGGATGGTGATGGAGCCCGCATTCTCTCCCCGGAACTGAACCGCCTTCTCGTAGCGGGAGGCCAGCTGGCTGTAGAGGTCGCCGGGATATCCCCGGTTGGAGGGAATCTGCTCCATGGTGATGGCGATCTCCTTCAGGGAGTCCGCGAAATTGGTCATGTCCGTCAGCAGGCAGAGCACCCGCTTCTTCCGCTCCACGGCGAAGTATTCGGCGGTGGCCAGAGCCAGGTCCGGCACCAGGGTGCATTCCACCGTGGGGTCGGCGGCGGTGTGGATGAACATCACGGCCCGGGAAAGGGCCCCGTGCTCGTCCAGGGTGTTCCGGAAGTAGAGATAGTCGTCGTGCTTCAGGCCCATGCCTCCCAGGACGATCACATCCACCTCGGCCTGCATGGCGATGCGGGCCAAGAGGGCGTTGTAGGGTTCCCCGGGGATAGAGAAGATGGGGAGTTTCTGGCTCTCCACCAAGGTGTTGAAGATATCGATCATGGGGATTCCCGTGCGGATCATCTTCCGGGGAATGATGCGGCGGGCGGGATTGACGGAGGGGCCGCCGATCTCCACCATGTTGTCGGTGAGGGCGGGACCGCCGTCCCGGGGAGAACCATTTCCGGTGAAGACCCGTCCCAGCAGGTCATCGGTGGCCGAGACCTGCATTTGGCGTCCCAGGAAGCGGACTTGAGAGTCGGTGGAGATGCCCCGGGCTCCGGCGAAGACCTGGAGGGAGACCCGGGCTCCCTCCAGCCGGATGACCTGGGCCAGGGAGCTGCGGTCTCCGCTCTTCACCTCGGCCAGTTCTCCGTTGGCCACATTTTCGGCCTCCAGGGTGATGACGTTTCCGCTGATCTGGAGGATGCGGTGGTAGATTTTTCTCATGGGATGGGGTCTCCTATGCTTCCGCCAGCTTGGCGTCCAGGCGTTTCTCGTTTTCGGCGAATTCGGGGGACTCCCAAGGACAGAAGTTCCAGTCGATGAAGATCTGCCGCAGGTCGGCGAAATATCTCCGGGCCGTCGCCTTGTCTCCGAAGGTGAAATTCTTCCGGAGGATGGCGTACAGTTTGGCGAAGACGTATTTCTGTCGCTGGGCGGAGCAGGAGCTGTCCACCTTGTCGAAGGTGTCCTGCTGGAGATAGACCGCGTCCAGGAATTCGCTCTTGAGGTAGACCACGAAATCGGCGTTGGGGGTGCCTTCCTCGCCGATGACCTTCATCATCTGCTCCACCTCGTTGCCGTTCTTCAGGATCTGGCGGGCATAGGCCACTTCGTCCAGCGCCACGGTGCTCTTGTATTTGCTCCAGGAGTCCAGGGGATGGATGGAGGGATAGCGTCGGGCGTTGGCCCGGTCCCGGGAGAGGGCCAGGAAGGCGCCCACCACCTTCAGGGTGGCCTGGGTCACCGGCTCCTCGAAGTTGCCTCCGGCAGGAGAGACGGCGCCGCAGATGGTGATGGATCCCTTCTCCCCGGTGTTGAGACGCACCAGGCCGGCCCGCTCGTAGAAGCTGGCCACCAGGGACTCCAGATAGGCAGGGAAGGCCTCCTCTCCGGGAATCTCCTCCAAGCGTCCCGATTCCTCCCGGAGAGCCTGGGCCCAACGGCTGGTGGAATCCGCCAGCAACAGCACGTTCAATCCCATCTGCCGGTAGTATTCCGCCAGGGTGACGCTGGTGTAGATGGAGGATTCCCGGGAGGCCACGGGCATGGAACTGGTGTTGCAGATGATGATGGTGCGGTCCATGAGCTTCCGGCCGGTGCGGGGATCCTCCAGCACCGGGAACTCCTGGAGAATCTCCACCACCTCGCCAGCCCGCTCTCCCACCGCCGCCACAATGACAATGTCCGCCTCGCTACGCTGGGAAAGGGAGTGCTGAAGGACGGTCTTGCCTGCGCCGAAGGGGCCGGGGGTGCAGAAGGTGCCTCCCTTGGCCACGGGGAAGAAGGTGTCAATGGTGCGCACCTGGGTGATCATGGGCTCCACCGGCAGCAGCTTCTCCCGGTAGTTGGCAATGGGAATGCGCACGGGCCAGGACTGGACCATGGTGATTTCCCGCTCCTCTCCGGCGTCGTTGACCGCCTTGGCCACCACGGTCCGGATGGGATAGGCCCCCGGGGCAATGGTCCAGGTGAGGCGCCAGCTTCCCTTCCAGGCGAAGGGCACCATGATGCGGTGCTGGAAGATGCCCTCGGGCACCCAGCCCACCTGGTCGCCGGCGAAAAGCTCGTCTCCCCCCTTGGCCACAGGGGTATAGTCCCACTCCCGCTTTTCATCCAGGGGATAGATGTAGGTGCCCCGTTTCAGGAAGAGGGACTCCTCGGCCAGGCGGGGGAGAGGATTCTGGAGTCCGTCAAAGACCTGGGTCAGCAGGCCAGGCCCCAGCTCCACGGAGAGAAGCTCCCCGGTGAACTCCACCGGATCCCCCACCTTGATGCCATTGGTGGCCTCGAAAACCTGCAGATCCGCCTGGCCTCCCCGCACCCGGATCACCTCGCTCTTCAGGCGGGCACCGTCCTCCACTTGCACAAAGGCCACCTCGTTCTGGATGACGCTGGTGTCAAAGGCGACGCTCACCAGATTGCCATTGACACCCGTCACATGGCCGCTTTTCCGTGTCGTTTCGTTCATCATGCTCGTTCTTGTATGACTGGATGTCCGATTCCCTCAAAAACTCCTCTACTCCTCCACGGCCACACGCCCCGCCTGGGATTCCGCCAGCCGGGCGGCCACCAACGCCTCGAAGACCCGGGTTCCCGACGCCAGGGTGCGACGGTTCCGATGCTCCAAAAGCTGGAGTTTCAAGGCATAGACCAACAGGGCGGGAAAGGTGAAGCCAAGGCCCAGGGAGAGCTCCTCCAGGCGATCCCACTGAAGACGCTCCCAGGCTTCCTGCTTGGCCGCCAACCCCTCCATGGCCAAAATGGCCTCCAGACGACGCACATCCCCGGGATAGGCTTCCCGACGGGGATGCCAGGAGGAGGCCACCGGCATCCCTTGGCCAGGACACCGGGCCGCGCGCCACAACGCACTCACCTGGACCATGGTCTCCCGCCACTGGTCCCACTGCCGCAAGACCGGCTCCTCCCGGATCACCCCGGGCTTCTCCTCCAAGGTCAACGAGGAGAGAACGCCCTTCTCCCGGGCCGAGAGCATCCCGCCGCAGGCGTCCAGAAAGTCCCCGAAGCCCATCGCCCCCTCGCCGGAGAACTTCAGCAGGGGGAGGGAGGAAAGGATGTAGATGAAATCGCTTCCCATGGTCGTCCTAGGGAGTAATCAGGGCTCCCAAGGCGGGGGAGAGATGGGCGGCGATGGCCTCCGCCAGAGCCTCGTCGGTGAAATCGTAGAGGACCTGCTCCCCTTGGAGGGAGAGCTGGAAGCCTCCGGCAAGACGCTTGTCCGGCTTCAGGGAAACCCTCTTCAACAGCTCCGCCCCCAGGGTGGCCCGCACCGCCTCCTCCAATTCCTTCCAGGAGGCCTCCGGCACCAAAACCGTCAAATTCCCCTGGCGTCCCTCCTCCCGAAGGTATCCCTGGCACAACTGCCCCACAATGCCCCCCACGACCCCAGGCTTCAACTGGGATTTCAACAGGAGACGCACCGCCCCCTCCACACGCTCCTTCAACTCCTGACGCACCTGCAGCAAAACTTGACGCCCGCTCTGGCGAATGGAATCCTCCGCCTTCTGACGCAAGGTCTGACACTCCGATTCCGCCTGGGAAACCATGGCCTGCGCCTTCTCCCGGGCCTGGGCTAGAATCTGGGCGGCCTCCTCCTGTGCCTGGGCCACCAGACGCTCCCGCTCCTCCTCGCCCTTCCGGACGCCCTCCTTGTCCAGCCGCTCCAACAGTGCCTGCAGTTCGTCAGCCATAATGGTGTTTCTCCTGATTGGTATGCTACGATTTCAAAAAAATGTTTTCCCCAAACGGGAAAGGGAAGGGGAAGAGAAGGGAAGCGGGGGCGCTTTCCCCCTACTCCCGTCCGTTCCAACAGTAGGTGCAGAGGCCTTCCGGGGGCAGCCCGATGGCCTTCAGGGTGTCCTCCAGAGTCTGATATTTCAGGGTGGTGAACCCCATCTCCTGGCGGATCAACTCCACCATCCGACGGTATTTCTCCGTGCGGGCATCAGTGTATTCCTCCAGATGCCCCTCATCCTCTTTTCCGTCTTCCAGGGCATGGACCGCCCGACGGGCGATAAGTTCCAAGGGACCCCGGGAGGGGGAGAAGTTCAGATAGGGGCATCCAAAGAGGATGGGAGGACAGGCCGCCCGCACATGCACCTCCTTGGCCCCCCACTCCGGCAGCCGGGAGAAGGTGTCCTTCAACTGGGTTCCCCGGACAATGGAGTCCTCGCAGAAGAGCAGGCGCTGTCCCCGAATGAAATCCTGAATGGGGAGGAGCTTCATCTTGGCCACATGGAGCCGGGTGGTCTGGGAGTCGGAGATGAAGCTTCTCGGCCAGGTGGGGGTGTACTTGACGAAGGAACGCTTGTAGGGAAGATGGGTGGCGGTGGCGTAGCCCAAGGCATGGGCGGTGCCGGAGTCGGGCACCCCGGCCACGGCATCCACTTCCAGCCCCTTGTCCCGGGCCGCCAGAGTCGCGCCGCAGCGGTAGCGGGCCTCCTCCACGTTGACGCCGTCATAGGAGGAGGCGGGGAAGCCGTAGTAGACCCACATGAAGGCGCACATCCGGCACACCTTCCGGGGAGGAAGGACGGGCACCACGGAAAGGGTGGATTTCTCCAGAAGCACCGCCTCCCCCGGCCCCAGCCAACGGAGAATCCGATACCCCAAGTTGTGAAGGGCGCAGGATTCCAGGGAGGCGGCCAGGCTGCCATCCTCCTTCTGGCCAATGACCACGGGGGTGCGCCCCATCTTGTCCCGGCAGGCATAGACCCCCTCGGGGGTCAACACCAAGGCACTGCAGGAGCCTTGGATGCGCTCTTGCATCTCCAACAGACCCTCCCGCACCGTGGGCTTGGTGGCAATCAACGCCGCCGCAATCTCCGTGGGGCCAATCTTCCCCTGCACCAACTCGGAAAAATGCACCCCCCCGCGGAAAAGCTCCTGCTGCAAGGCTTCCTGGTTCCGGATGAGACCCACCATGGTGATGCCAAAGACCCCGAACTCCCCCGCCACATTCAGGGGCTGGGGATCCGTGTCCGACACACTCCCAATGCCCAACGCCCCCGACATCCCGTCCAAATGCTGCTCGAATTTGGAACGGAAGGGATCCTTCCGAATGTCATGGATGAAGCGCTGAAAGCCGTTTTCCCCGTAAACGAGAAGCCCCCCACGAATATTGCCTAGGTGGGAATGGTAGTCCGCACCATAGAAAATGTCCGCGACGCAGGATTGCTGGGAAACACAACCGAAAAAACCACCCATGGGGGACGCAACTCCACTAATGCAAGGACAAAACAAGACAGACGATGCCACCGCCTGGACATACGCCCCCAATCTCCCCCCGCGGGCGCATGGCCATAATATATGACCTCCCCTCCCTCACGACCCCGCCCCTCTGTAAAAAATCAGTTCAAAATTGAAGTTCCAAAATGGCAGAAATCTAGAGAGCTAGAGGGTCTAGAGGGTCTAGAAATCTAGAAATCTACTAGAATCAAAGAAGTTATAACAAAATCCCAGGGCGGAGCATGCGCAGCAGGCTCTGCCCCTCCGTGGTCTTCGTGCGCCGCGCAGCGGCGTTTCCGTGTCCTCCGTGTTTGAATCTCCGTGGCTGACCTGTTTGAATCTCCGTGGCTTCCGTGTTTCCCTCGACCTGTCCTCGGTGTGGGCCGCAGGCGCCGAGGGTTGTGCTACGCTTCACCCCCGTCGCAAAGGCCTGGCCTGCCACCCCTACGGGGTTCGGATTCGATTTGGGCCTTACCGGGGGTTTCGGTCGGCCCCTTGGGCCTCCCTTCACCCCCGTCTAGCGATCCTCCCACCCCTGCCGGGGTTCAAGAGGATTGCCCCCCATCCCCCGCAAGCGGGGGAGGATTTCCCGTCAACTCCTCCAGGGCGGAGCATGCGCAGCAGGCTCTGCCCTCTCCGTGTCTTCCGTGCGCCGCAATAGCGGCGTTTCCGTGTCCTCCGTGTTTGAATCTCCGTGGCTGACCTGTTTGAATCTCCGTGGCTTCCGTGTTTCCCTCGACCTGTCCTCGGTGTGGGCCGCAGGCGCCGAGGGTTGTGCTACGCTCCACCCCCGTCGCAAAGGCCTGGCCTCCCACCCCTACGGGGTTCGGATTCT